>CAIVPQ010000114.1 GCA_903907835.1 uncultured Actinomycetes bacterium | reverse complement strand
GCGTGTCCTGATTCACGACTCACTATTTGCTCACTTAAGTGAACAAATAGTCAAGAATGTCTTGTCATTGCCGAATGGTGATCCGCGCGACGAAAAAGTCGTTGTCGGTCCGCTGATTAATGTCGATGCCGCAATTAGAGTTGAAGCCTGGATTCAACAAGCAGTCGCTCAAGGAGCAAAACTTCTTTGTGGCGGTACTCGAGACGGTGCATTCGTAGAACCCGCTGTACTAGTTGATGTGCCAGTTAATTCGAACTTGATGTGCAGCGAAGTTTTTGGCCCGGTCATTGTCTTGGCGCCCTTCGCGACAACTGATGAAGCATTCGACCTCGTTAATGACTCAGAGTTTGGACTGCAGGCAGGAATATTCACACACGACATCCAAACCGCATTTAAGGCGCATCGCGAACTCGAAGTTGGTGGCGTGATCATTGGCGATGTCCCATCATTTCGCTCAGATCAGATGCCCTACGGGGGAGTGAAAGGTTCTGGGTCTGGCAAAGAAGGTCTACGTTTTGCCATGGAAGACCTTACCCATGAGCGCGTTATGGTTTTGAGCGGATTGGATCTTTGATGACTTCTGCGCAAAAGCGTCGTGTTGTTGTACTTGGTGCTACGGGAAGCATCGGCACACAGACACTCGATATCATTCGAAACAATCGAGAACAGTTTGAGGTTGTTGGACTTTCGGCAAATGGAAAAAACGTAGCACTATTAGCCGCTTTAGCAATTGAGTTTGAAGTCGAATGTGTGGCCTTGGCTCAAGGTACTGCTGCCCAAGATCTACAGCTTGCCCTGTATGCACAAGCGCAATCCCAAGGATTCTCGGAAGGAAATCATAAGACTCCGAAGATTCTGATCGGCGCAGATGCCGCCACGCATTTGGCGCGCATTGAATGCGATGTTGTCGTGAATGGCATAACTGGCGCGGTTGGGTTGAACCCGACTGTGGCAGCGCTTGAATGTGGCAGAACTTTGGCGTTAGCCAACAAGGAAAGTCTGGTCATTGGCGGAATTGCGGTTACAAAACTAGCCGCTCCCAATCAGATTATTCCGGTCGATTCTGAACACTCTGCGATTGCTCAAGCTTTGGTGGCGGGTACTTCAGGCGAGGTTAAAAGACTTGTGCTCACAGCAAGCGGTGGCCCATTTCGCGGCAAGAGTAAATCAGAATTGACACAAGTAACCGCGCAGCAGGCACTCGCACATCCCACCTGGGCGATGGGTCCTGTCGTCACCATCAACTCCGCAACCATGATGAATAAGGGTCTAGAAATTATCGAAGCTTCTCTACTTTTTAACATCCCAATAGATCGGATTGACGTTGTCGTGCACCCGCAATCAGTAGTGCATTCAATGGTTGAATTCATCGACGGTTCGACAATCGCGCAAGCCAGCCCACCAGATATGCATCTGCCAATCTCACTTGCCTTGAATTGGCCAAGTCGGATTGATGGCGCAGCAAGTGGATGTGATTGGACAAAACCAACAAGCTGGACCTTCGAACCCGTTGATGAGGTCACTTTTCCAGCAATCGTTTTGGCAAAAAGAGTCGGCTCATTGGCTGGAAGTGCACCTGCTGTTATGAATGCCGCCAATGAAGTTGCTGTTGCCGAGTTCTTAAGCGACAAGATTGCGTTTCTGGACATAATTGAATTGGTCACACAAGTGGTTGATGAACATGTCGCAAGTAACTTCATCGGCGATGAAGAATTAACAATAAACGAAGTGTTTTTTGCCGCCGACTGGGCTACAAATCGAGCACTCGAATTAATATCAGATAGGTCGTTTAAGAAGTAATGCTCTCACTCATTGGTTGGATTCTTTTCATTCTGGCACTCATGCTTTCCATCGGCTTGCATGAAATCGGTCATCTATTGCCAGCAAAAAGATTTGGCGTGAAAGTCTCCCAATATATGGTGGGATTTGGTCCAACCCTTTGGTCGCGCAAAAAGGGTGAAACTGAATATGGAATTAAGGGAATTCCTCTTGGTGGGTACATTCGCATGATTGGCATGTTCCCGCCAAATCCAAAGGGTCCCGTTGAGATTGAAAAACTCGGCCGCGTAGGAACCTTGATTGAGACTCTGCGTGAGACTTCCTTAAGTGAAATTGATCCCGCGGAAGAGCCACGCGCTTTCTACAATCTGTCAGCTCCGAAGAAGTTGATCGTTATGTGTGGCGGTCCATTCATGAACCTAGTGATTGCGGTAGTCGTTTTCTTTGGTGTTTTTGTTGGTATAGGCAATCCTGTCGTTTCTACTCAAATCAACTCTGTGGTCGCATGCGTCCCAACATCCGATAACCCAGAGGGCCTCATTTCGACAAGTGGCAAGTGCGACGATGGGGTTTTTTCACCTGCTTTCGCAGCGGGTATCAAAGTCGGCGACAAAATCATTGGTGTTGATGGAAATAGAGTTAATTCGTGGGCAGACCTGAATTTTCGTAGCCGACCTGGCCGAACAGTAGCGGTCAAGTTTCTGCGTGAGAGTCAAGAATTAACTGCAACGGTGACGCTCGCGGCGGTTAAGGTCCCAACTCTTGATGCCAACGGCCAACCCACAGGAAAAATTGAGACTTACGGTTTTTTCGGGGTGTCACCAGAGGTTTCTTATGAGAAGGAATCATTCGGATTCGTGCTGCCATTTGTAGGAACTCAAATACGGCAAACTACGGCTGCGATTCTAGGCTTCCCGAAGGCGATTTTCGATCTTGGCAAACAAGTAGTTTCCGGTGAAGAGCGGGCAGCAAGTGGCCCGGTAAGCATTGTTGGCATCGGCCAAATCACTGGTCAGATTGTTTCCGCTCCGGACGAATCAATAAAGGGCAAATCACATAGTTTCTTGCTCATGATTGCATCTTTAAACATGTCCCTTTTTCTGTTCAATATGATTCCGATGCTGCCTTTGGATGGCGGACATATCGCTGGGGCACTATACGAAGGCATGCGCAGAAATGTTGCGCGCATTCGTCGCAAGCCGCTTCCCGGACCTGCGGATACCGCGAAACTCTGGCCAGTGGCTTATCTGGTGACAATCTTGCTAATCCTGATGTCACTAGTAACTATTTTTGCTGATCTATTTTCGCCAATGTCACTTGGCTAAAGTAAATGTGGTTTACCGAACGCTAATGAAGCAGGTTGAGACTTCCTAGCGGATAATAGAGTCATGTCAGTAAATCTTGGATTGCCCGCCTTGCCACCGCCAGTTTTAGCGCCGCGCCGCTTTTCCCGTCAGATTGTATTGCGACATCCAATACACCCGGTGACAATCGGCGGAGACGCACCAATCAGTGTTCAATCAATGGCTACCACTTTGACAGCAGATGTGGATGCGACCCTGCAGCAGATCGCTGAATTGACAGCCTCAGGTTGTCAGGTAGTGCGCGTCGCAGTGCCTAGCCAAGATGACGCAGATGCCTTGCCAATGATCGCCAAAAAAAGCGGTATCCCAGTCATTGCTGACATCCACTTTCAACCTAAGTATGTTTTTGCTGCGATTAACGCAGGGGTTGCTGGCGTGCGAGTTAACCCAGGAAACATAAAGCAGTTTGACGACAAAGTTAAAGAGATTGCCAAAGCAGCAGGTGATGCTGGTATCCCAATTCGCATTGGCGTAAATGCGGGATCACTCGATAAGAGACTTTTGGAAAAGTACGGCAAAGCGACTCCCGAAGCTCTTGTTGAGTCGGCACTATGGGAATGCTCGCTTTTTGAAGAGCATGGATTCCGCGACATCAAGATTTCAGTGAAACATAATGATCCGGTCATTATGGTTCAGGCCTACCGTTTGCTTGCTGCTCAGTGTGATTACCCGCTTCATCTAGGAGTTACTGAGGCGGGTCCGACATTCCAAGGAACAATCAAATCAGCAGTTGCTTTCGGCTCGCTGTTGAGCGATGGAATCGGTGACACAATACGTGTTTCGCTATCGGCACCTCCTGTTGAGGAGATCAAGGTTGGTAATCAGATCCTTGAATCATTAAATCTTCGTCAGCGTGGGCTTGAAATCGTTTCATGTCCATCATGTGGTCGCGCACAAGTTGATGTCTACACATTGGCTGAGCAAGTAACAGCAGGACTCGAAGGGATGGAAGTACCACTTCGGGTGGCTGTTATGGGTTGTGTTGTCAATGGTCCTGGCGAGGCGCGCGAAGCTGACCTTGGAGTTGCAAGCGGTAACGGTAAAGGACAAATTTTCGTAAAGGGTGTCGTTATCAAGACAGTTCCCGAGTCTGAAATTGTTGAAACGCTTATTGAAGAAGCAATGAAGCTTGCCGAGTCCATGGAGGCAGAAGGCGCACCGATCGTTTCTGTTTCCTAAAGTGACAAAGGAGATCCGCACGCTTGAAGCTAAGGACCTTGGTGCTTTGCGAGAGATGCTTCAGGTTAACGAGATAGCCAATGTTGTTCCGATTGCACATTTGGGCACTAGGGCAAGGCATTATCTGCGTTCGCCCATCAATGATTTTTTAGGTCTATTTGAAGATGGGCAATTGGAGTCTGCGCTTTTAACGGGCGCCAATCTCATGCCAATCAATATTCAGCAAGACCAGATTGTGCTGCTCGCAGACTCTTTGCGTCTCATGGGGCGCAGGTGTTCATCAATTGTCGGTCCATCACAACAGGTTCTTTCCTTATGGTCTGTTCTTGAGCCAACGTGGGGAAGAGCTCGCGAGGTCAGGGAATCTCAGCCTCTGCTGGCCCTGGGTACTTATTCAAAAATAGAGCTTGATAATCATGTGCGTTATTCAACACGGATGGACTTAGACGCACTTTTCCCAGCATGTGTAGACATGTTCACCCAAGAGGTCGGTGTCAGCCCTGTGTTGCATGGTTCTGCCGCCTATCGAAGTCGTGTTAGCGAGTTAATTTCGCATAGACATTCATTTATTCGTACTTCTGGTGACGAGGTTATTTTCAAAGCAGAAGTCGGAGTCGTGAGTACCGACGTGGCTCAGATCCAAGGGGTGTGGGTCAACCCAAAATTTCGTGGTCAAGGCCTAGCCGCCAGTGCTATGGCAGCCGTAGTTAAGTATGTGATTGATGACATTGCACCTATGGCAACTTTGTATGTGAACAGTTACAACAAACCTGCTATTGCGACTTATCTGAAAACCGGATTCAGTCAAGTGGATACATTCGCGACAGTGCTTTTCTAGCGAATCGCCTTAGCTGATTTTAGTTTCAACAAGTCGTTAAGGAGGAAGACAGGCCGCTCTTAGTACGATTGAGTATCGCGATTTCTCTTCGCCTACAAAAGGAGTCCTAGTGCTACGCATGTCCACTTTGTTCTTAAGGACATTGCGCGAAGACCCGGCTGATGCTGAAGTGCCAAGTCATAGGCTTCTTGTACGTGGCGGTTATGTCCGTCGAATCGCTCCAGGCATTTTTTCCTGGCTACCACTTGGCTACATCGTTTATCGCAACATTGAAAGAATCGTCCGCGATGAGATGAATGCCGCTGGTTTTCAGGAAGTTCACTTCCCGTCGCTTTTACCGCGCGAACCGTTTGAACAGACGAATCGCTGGAATGAATACGGCGATACACTCTTTCGTTTGCAAGATCGCAAGAAAGTTGATTATTTACTCGGACCAACCCATGAAGAAATGTTTACTTTGATGGTTAAGTCTGAGTACTCGTCGTATAAGGACTTGCCACTTTGTATTTATCAAATCCAAACTAAGTTCCGCGATGAAGCGCGCCCTCGAGCAGGAATTCTTCGTGGCCGAGAGTTTGTGATGAAGGATTCATATTCTTTTGATTCCACAGATGAAGGTTTGGCAATCTCGTATCAACGTCATCGAGATGCATACATTTCAACATTCAATCGTCTGGGCTTGTCTTACGAAATTGTTTCTGCTGTCTCTGGTGCCATGGGTGGTTCACAAAGTGAGGAGTTCTTGGCAGATTGCGAAGTGGGCGAGGACACCTTTGTAAAATGTCCGTCTTGTGGTCTCGCGGCCAATGTCGAAGCTATCGTCACACCGGTTCCGCAGGAATTTGATTTCACTGCTGCTCCTGAAGCGGTGGTAAAGGCAACACCCAAAGCAGAAACAATCACAAAACTTATTTCCATGTCCAACCAGAATGATGAACTGGTCAACCCTGATCGTGAATGGACGGCTGCGGATACTCTTAAGAACGTCGTGCTGATGTCCACTGCCTTGGATGGATTGCAGACTCCATTAGTTATTGGTTTGCCAGGAGATCGTGATATTGACTTAAAGCGGGTAGAGGCCGCTCTGCACCCAGCGACTCTTGCTCCATTCGAGGATGAAGACTTCAAGAAGTATCCAATGCTTAAGAAGGGATACATCGGTCCTGCAATTTTGGGTACAAATTCTGATTCAGGCATCAAGTATCTTGTGGATCCGCGTGTTGCGAAGGGCACTACTTGGATTACCGGCGCCAATGAATGGAACCAACATGTGTTTGGGGCTATTGCGGGAAGAGATTTCACCTGGGATGGGGTTGTTGAGGCAGCAGCAGTATGTGCCGGCGATGCCTGTGCTAATTGCGGTGAACCAATTGAGATTGCTCGAGGTATTGAGATAGGCCACATATTCTCCCTAGGTAGAAAGTATGCAGAAGCGTTAGACCTGAAAGTTCTCGATGAAAGTGGAACTCTCGTCACAGTAACCATGGGTTCATACGGCATCGGCGTCTCTCGCGCAGTTGCTGCGATAGCCGAACAGTCTCATGACGAGAAGGGGCTCATTTGGCCACGCGAAGTCGCTCCTGCTGATGTCCACATAATTGCAACTGGTAAGGATGAGTTGCCATTTGAAACTGCTGAGGCTTTAGCTAACGAGTTGGAAAATGCCGGCTTGAGAATTCTGCTTGACGATCGCAGAGGTGTGTCCCCAGGAGTTAAGTTCAACGATTCTGAACTTCTTGGAATACCAACAATTGTTGTAGTCGGTAAGGGATTATCTGAGGGTGTTATCGAAGTGCGAGATCGCAAAGCTGGAGAAAAACGGGAGTTAGCGTCGGCAACGGTCGCTGGAGTATTGATTTCCGAGATCCTCGGATGACTATAAAGGCAGTTATCTTCGATTGGGGTGGCACTTTGACGCCTTGGCACGATGTTGATTTGGTAGAGATTTGGCGCGGCTATTCTTCGGTTTATGACCCCGCGCGTGCAGATGAACTAGCTGAATTACTCAATTTGGGCGAGCAACGTCGTTGGTCGAAGCAATTCGATACGAATGGTGAAATTGGAACCGGCGCGCTAGAAGAGCTATTTCATGAAGTCGGAGTCGACACTTCTAGCGCATTGCACTTTGAAGCGTTGGAGAATTATTTCGCTCAATGGGATCCACACACCTACACGGATTCAGATGCTGAAGAGTTGCTTGAGGCACTTCGGGGTCGAGGGATCCGAACAGCAGTATTGTCCAATACGATGTGGCCACGCGCACATCACGAATCCGTTTTGGCCCGAGATGGGATTTTACATCTCTTCGATTATTTGTTGTTTACCAGCGAGACGGTAGCAGGAAAACCACACCGTTCGGTTTTCACAGATGTGCTCTACAACCTAGATGTGCAAGGGCATGAAACCGCATTTGTAGGGGATAGATTATTCGACGACATTCAGGGCGCTCAATCAATTGGTATGCGGGGTATTTGGATACCGCATACAACATTGCCAGCTTCACAATCAACAGACCTAAATGTAATCCCGGATGCCACAGCCCAACGACTCGGTGATGTGCTCGACATCGTCAATAGCTGGAACAAAATCTAGTATTTACGCATTGTGTATCAAGCACGTGGCAAGTAGCGGTATTCTAAAAATTCATAATTGTTCGTCACAACTGAAAAGGTAAGACCATGATTGAAGAATTGACTAAACTCCTGGGCCCGGTTGTGGAGCAATTTGGATTAGACCTCGATGACTTGCATTTATCAAAAGCTGGCAAGCGTCGCGTCTTGGAAATCGTCCTTGATGGCGATGACGGAGTTAATCTCGATCAAGTGGCAGAAGTTTCTCGCGCTGTGTCCGAGTATCTAGACTCAACCGAAATCATGGGTGAGATGGCCTATTTACTTGAAGTCGGTTCCCGCGGAGTTGGTCGTCCACTCACTAAACCAATTCACTGGCAGCGCAATTTAACCCGACTAGTAGAAGTTTCGGGCAATGCGATCAGCGTGACTGGACGGATAGTTGATTTCGAGAATCCAAATGTCACCCTAGAAGTTGATGGGAAGAATCAAGTTGTAGACATCAACACCATTTCTCGGGCAATGATTGAAGTGGAATTCAATCGCAAAAGTGTTGATGAAGATCTCGTCGATGAAGAATTTTCACAGGATGAGATCTAATGGATATTGATATAAGTGCCTTGAAGGCTCTGACTCGCGAACGCGAGCTCTCACTTGACTATGTAGTTGAAGCTATTGAAGCTGCACTTCTGGTCGCATACCAACATTCAGCAGGTGCCATTGAAGATTCTCGGGTACAGCTTGATCGTGTGTCTGGGCATGTACAGGTGTTTGCCACTGAGCATGACGAGGAAGGAAATTCCTTGGGCGAAGCAGAAGTTACACCGCAGGGGTTTGGTCGAGTAGCAGCAAATCTCGCCCGAGGAGTAATCGCTCAGAGACTGAAAGCGGCATCAGATGAATCTACTGTTGCCGAGTATCAGGCAAAAGAAGGCGACGTTGTTTCTGGAGTTATTCAGCAGGGTAGTGATCGCAAGATTACTTTCGTTGACCTCGGCACGGTTGAAGGAAAGTTGCCGCCAGAAGAAAAGGTTCCTGAAGAGGATTACTCTCATGGCCGGCGGATTCGTTGCTATGTAGTCGAGGTCAAGATGGGTCCAAAAGCTCCTGAGATCACCCTGTCCCGAAGCCACCCCCGACTAGTTGAAGAGTTATTCCGTTTTGAAGTCCCAGAGATTGCTGACGGCACCGTGGTAATTGAAGGCCTAGCGCGTGAAGCTGGCCATCGCACCAAAATGGCCGTCTCTACTCAGGCTCCGGGCCTAAATCCCAAAGGCGCTTGCATCGGTCCTTTGGGTGGGCGGGTCCGGGCTGTTATGAGCGAACTTGGCGGAGAAAAGATAGATATTGTCGATTACAGCGATGATTTAGCCGAATATGTGGCTCATGCCCTATCGCCAGCCAAAGTAATCTCAGCCAAGGTAATTGACGAGGAGAATCGGGTAGTTCGAGTTGTCGTTCCGGACTATCAGCTTTCCCTTGCCATTGGGCGCGAAGGGCAAAATGCACGGCTTGCTGCCCGGCTAACTGGTGCGAAAATCGACATTAAATCAGACGTTATTTCAACTGAATAGCTGGTCTAATCTGTCGGTGGGCAGTTTCGGATCCTTAATAGGTTAGAATTGTGGAGGTTCAAACAATGACTGCACCTACGCGTACCTGTTTAGGCTGTAAGAAAAAGGCGAACCAAGAAGAACTGATTCGGATAGTTATAAGCAATGGTCAGGTCGTACCTGATTTTGCTCAGACTCTCCCCGGTCGAGGTGCATACCTGCACCAACAATCGGAATGTATCAAAAATGCAATAGATCGCCGGTTTATTAGTCGGGCTCTTAGGGTCTCGGCGCCAATCGACACTTTGCCTTTAGATGCGTTACTCACCACCAAAACCGTATTAACCGCGAAATCGGGAGTATGAATGTCAATCGTCAGGTCAGCGTTCTAGTTATGAACGTCAACAAGCAATGCGCTCAGCAATGAGTGCGAAGAAACAATAGACGGTCCGATAAGTAAAGTTTGTCGGGCCAGACTGGAGAAACGTGTCCAAGGTCCGAGTGTACGAACTTGCTAAAGAGTGTGGTTTAGACAGCAAGGAAATGATCGCCAAATTAGAAGAAATTGGCGAGTATGTTAAGTCCGCGTCAGCAACAGTGTTGCCGCCTGCTGTGCGTAAGTTGCACGCAAAATTCCCAGAATTAAAAGAAGCTGCCGATAAGGCTGCTGCTGCGCCAGCACCGGTAAAGAAGGCTGCTGCTAAAAAAGCCGCCGCGCCGGCGCCAGCAGTCGAAGATGTCAGTGATGCCACTTCTTCAGTTTTGCCAGGTCCTCGTATTCCAGTGGCTTCTGAAGTTGAACCAGTTGCGCAGGTAGAGACTGCGACACCATCTGCTGAACCTGTATCTGAAACTCCAGATGCGGCGCCAACGTCCGCGCCAGCTGCGGGACCTCGACCAGGCCCACGTCCAGGCGGCCCACGTCCAGGCAATAATCCGTTCTCATCAGGGGGAGCAGGACCTCGTCCTGGTGCGCCTCGTGCTGGCAATAACCCATTTACTTCCTCTGGTGGACCGCGCGCAGGTGGCGTTTCAGGTGCACCACGTCCAGCCGGTCCTCGTCCAGGAGGGGCTCCTCGACCCGCAGGTTTTGGTGGCCCTCGTCCAGCAGGTCGTCCCGGTGGTCCAGGTGGTCCCGGTGGATTCGGTGGACCTAGAACTGATCGTCCCTCAGGTCCCGGCGGCTTTGGTGGGCAACGCCCAGGCGCAGCCCCAGGCGCTGGACCAGCAGGAACTGGCGCTCCAGCTGGTCCAGGTCGTCCAGGTGGTGGAGGCCGTCCCGCAGCAGGTGGCCGTGGCCAAGCTGCAGGTGCTTTTGGGCGTGCAGGAGGTAAGCCTTCCAAGGCTCGTAAGTCAAAGCGGGCTAAGCGTCAAGAGTGGGACAACATGCAAGCCCCATCGATGGGGGGTTCTACAGTTCGCATGGGTCAGGGACAAACTTTCCGTCTGGCTCGTGGATGTTCGCTTACTGATTTTGCAGACAAGATTGATGCAGAGCCAGCCGCAT
>CAIVPQ010000113.1 GCA_903907835.1 uncultured Actinomycetes bacterium | reverse complement strand
GACGAATAGTGTTCCACGAACAACCAATTGCTTTGTAAAGACATCAGTGCGCTCGAGTGATGAGAACCACTGCCAATCGGTCCAGAATCCAGCCACTAGCGAGAACAAAATGAACAGGACAGCAATCACCCCAAAAGTAATTCCAAGGGGACTTCGACGCTGACTTTGCTGATTGTAAATGCTCACCCCCCAATACTATGAGCCCGCAACACACTTCGCCTTTACATTGCAAATAAGGCAAACTGTGATTATGGATTTTGCACTCAATCTCGAAGCACTGGTACGCGAAGTTGAAGAACATGTTGGTAACGCTGGCTGGGATCAGCCGGCCCGCTTATTTGCCTTAATTCCAACAGCAGCTTTGATTGCTGCCAATCCACAAACCGCAAAAGAACTTGGTATTACTGGCGATTTGCCTCTCACATCTGTTGAGCAAGAACTGGATTCACAGATAAATCTTGAGGATCTTCTGGGCACGATTGCCTGGCCACAGGAAGTTGAAGGAGCGATTTTGGTGCTTGAACGCATCGTTTTGCCCCCTGGCGCTGAATCTGAATTACCCACTGATACCGATAGCGAATTAATAGATGCAGCTGTCTCTCACCCGCAACGCCGTGATGTGCGTATTGTTAGCGCCGTACTACGAAGTGGGCAAAATCTGAATGCCTTAAGGCACAGAACTCACGATGAAATTACTGCAGTAGCAGTTGCCCCAAATCTTGTGAGCCGACTCAATGACGCTTTGCTTGCAACATTCGCTGAATAACACCGGCGGATTTCGCGGCTCGAATTAAACGAGCCCTTTGATGGGTTGCGTTATGCGGTTTCACCAAAGTTAAGCTGTGTGCCAATCATTCGAAGCAACCCAGTACCTCCGGAAACATTGATGACATCGAATCCGTTTGCAGTTAGAAAATCGCATGCTTTTGCGGACCGGACACCAGCTTCGCAAATCACGTGATATGTCTTTTGGGAATCGAGTTCGCCAACACGACTTGGCACAGTTGCAAGTGGCATTGAAATCGCTCCAGGGAAATGTCCATCAACATATTCAAAAACTTCTCGGACATCAAGCACTGTCGCGCTATCTGCAATGTCGACTAATTCTTGTGCAGAGATTTCTTTCATCTTCGCTCCCTCTGGTTTTTGAACATTGCTGACAACCTCAACAATGTTATTGGCTATAACCTGAAGTTATATACACGGAACAACTAGGGAGTTTTATACCCTTGTTGAAGTCTTTGATCGCGTTCACTGCCTGACTGATAGTCGAGACAGGGACAACGGTTAATCCGGCTGGAATCTGACCTTTGACCTCATCGCAATTTGCTTTTGGAGCCAAGAACAACGTTGCGCCCGCACGTTTTGCGCCAACTAATTTGTGGGCAATTCCACCAATTGGCCCTACTTTTCCAGTCGGCGTTATTGTGCCTGTTCCTGCGATAACTTTTCCACCTGTTAATGACCCAGGCGTCAATTTATCAATAATGCCTAGCGCAAACATCGTGCCAGCACTAGGTCCCCCAACATCATCCAACTCAAAGTCAATCGTGAAGTCTGCTGAATAAATCATGTCGACACCAATGCCGATGAATGGAATCTTTGTTTCGTCGACCTTGGTTGATGGGTCGTCCGGATACGCTCCAGACTTTATTTTTACAACTACCTTCTTAGCCCCGCGCATAACCTCAAATTTGAAAACTGTCCCTATCGGACTTGACCGAATTACGGAGACCACTTGTTTTGGAGTTTTCATCACCACACCATCGATTAGACGGATATGGTCTCCCGCTTTTAGTTTGTTGTGAGCCGGGACCTTATGCTTCACCGATGTCACAGCAACATCCTGGCGTAACGGCTTTTTTAAGTAGCCCATGGCTGCTGCGATTGCATCACTCTGTGAGAGGCTGAATTCTTCTGCGCCCTGAATGTAGTTGTCTTCTGCTGTTTCTCCTGGCGGATAAATTTCTTCTCGCGGAATTACTTCGTTCTCATTATTTAATAGAGCGAAAATTCCTTGAAGAAAACTTATTCCCTCATCGGGCCCACCGGTTTCTGAGACTGTCGTCATGTTAAGTTCGCCAGTCGTCTTGAAAATTTTTGTTCCCGTGATTGCGATCAACTCATTACCCTCATCAGTACCTAGCGTGTTAAACACTGGTCCCGGTGACAACAAAACATACGGAACGTTAACCACAGCACCAACAAGTACCAAGAGAAACACTGAAGCGCTCAAGGTCGGAATAAAACGCCTCAAAACTAAAAGCACCTCCGCGCCCAACTTTGCTCAAGAAATGTAACTACATGTGCCACTTTACGTTAGTTAATCATTTTGTGAATTGCGCCATAGGCGTACTTGATAAACCCACACAATGCCAACCGCAGGCTTACGCTAGATGTGTAAGTCAAACTCGTTGTCACGTAGAGAAGTAGGTCAAGATGTCGATTCCATTCGGTTTCTCCCCAGGCGGGAACGATAATGATGGCCTAGCGGCAATGTTTGAAAATCTTGGCCGCATGTTGCGCAATAGTGGCGCCGAGAATGCAGATGCCGTGGATTGGTTAACTGCTAATCAGACCAGCAGGCAAACGCTTAATAAAGTGGGTGATCCCCAAATTACCTCAGATCAACAATCTGCCATCGAATCTGCAAATGAGTTAGCGGAAATTTGGCTCAACGATGCAACAAGCTTCCCGAGTTTAGGTATTCCTCTGGTGCCATCTACGCGAGGCGAATGGTTAGACAAGACATTCGATGTTTGGAAATTAATAGTTGAGCCAGTCGCTGAAGGAATTGCAAATGCGATGACCTCGATTCTTCCTCAAGGTAAAGATGG
>CAIVPQ010000112.1 GCA_903907835.1 uncultured Actinomycetes bacterium | reverse complement strand
TCTCCCCAAAACCCCAAAACCCCTCGCGGTTTGTTTGAAATTTAATTTAGAATTGGTACAAACATAGTTGATCACTCAAGGGGCTCAATGGGAGCTTTCGGCTTTTTTTCGTAGCAGGCCATTTCAAACCATTCGACCCAGATCCACCATGAAACGAAAATAATTCCGAACAAGGTCACTACAAAGGTCGCAACGACAATCCAGCCGATTTTGACCGCTCCTCCTGTCGTAGGCGAGAGAACTGGAGGATTGAGCGCTTGAGCAAAGCCTACTGTTTTGGCGCCGAAGTCCAAGTAGGTGTAGTACTGTCTCATGAACGGCGTTCCGAGAACAATGCCCGTGGCTGCAGATTGCCATCCGATCATCATTTAGCATTGGTATCCATTGATATTTTCAGCCAGGTACGCAGTCGGAGGAATCGTGAACACGGTACCACCGATGTTTATCGATATGTTGGGGAAGAACTAAGGCCACTCGCTAATGTAGTAGGCGCATTGTGTCGTATTGCTTTGGCAGTTGGGCAATAATTTTAAAGTAGTGGTGCAATCCATCTCAGGTAGATACGTGATGTTGGTGATGAATGTCGTATAATCTGCCTATGAAAGCTGGATAGTCCCGCTTGCAGAATCGATTATGGCAATACTGTTGCCAGCGGAGTTGAGCCAGGTTGACCCAGCTGTCACATTCACGAGACCCACGTTCCAGGCAGTTTAAGCGCCACTGGCAAGAGTAAAATTGATAAAACTTGCTTGATTATAGCCTGCCGCGAAGGATCCTACATTCAGTTGTGACTATTGAGAGGCGAGCTTGAGGTCAAAGCCTACTCCGTTTGTGGAGGAGGCGAAAAGTTCCGAGTTGGGTCCGACACCGATGGTGCCAGAGTAAAACTGGAAGGGAGCTGTGCTGTAAGAGTTGATGACTTTGAAAGTAACATCGGGCTTGCAGAAATTGCCGCAGCAAATCTAATCTTGCGCGTTAAATGTAGACACAGCGGTGGTGTTGAAAGCTGCTAAGCTGGAGTTTGAGACTGCGATTGGGGTTGTACCTGCGACTTAGTATGTGATCGAGTCGAAATAGTTGTAGTAGGCAGTGCAGATAGTTTGAGTGTTGCATTATTTGCCGACGCAAACACCACACGGGTTACCGGATATTTAGATGCCAGACTAGGTTGTGTCAAAGATCATGCCGTCGTTGACTTGCGAAGGGGTTCCAAAGTTGGCCGAACCTGTGTAGAAAAGATATTTTCCATTTGCGTTCAGATCTATGGTAGCCTGGGTTGTTTGCTAAAGGATCTTCTTTTCAAAGCCGGAATTGTCAAAGAAACCGGGCTCCGTTTAATCGAGATTGACTGCAGAGGTCAATGCGGAAATACATGCGATGTTTATTAGTCGCTTGATCGTCATTTTAATTATTATTTATTCTTTCTAAGGATATTTGGGGTTTTGGGGTTTTGGGGACAAGTTGGCAAGTGGGCACGGTGACATGGGGAACAAGTTCAGGGGGCGAGTTAGCAAGTTGGCAAGTTGGCGAGGGGAGATACAAAGTTACGAGACACAATT
>CAIVPQ010000111.1 GCA_903907835.1 uncultured Actinomycetes bacterium | reverse complement strand
TGTGGCGGCGCCTAGCTTCTGCCACGTGTGGGCAAGGCGCGTTGGCCATGGCGAATAGACCACATCAAGAAGTAGGCCTTGTGCCTCGTCAATCTCATCGCATAGAACATCTGCTACCCCTGCGGGAGTTGTGTTGATAACTAAATCGCTTGAGTGCCAGTCTGTCGTGTGTAGTAAGCCTGAAGCGAAAGTTATCCCCAGCTCGTGTGCAATCAGGGCACACTCTTGTGTCGTTACTTGGTTGCGGGAGATTACTCTGACTGATTGTGCCCCTAAATTAAAAGCTGCAACCACACTCGAGCGAGCCGTTGCACCAGATCCGACTATTGTCACAGTCTGAATTTCGCGGTCCACTGTCTCTAAGACTGCAGCCTGGATACCGTACACATCAGTGTTATCTGCGTAGATTTCATCGGCTAAAACCAGAGTATTGATTGATTTAGTTAAACGAGCTGTCGGAGAAATGAGACCCACAAAGTTAAACGGAGCTTCTTTCAGCGGCATGGTCAGAGATAGACCCATCCATTCTTTGTCAAGACTTCGAACAAACGATTCAAGTTCAATCTGCTGAACATCGATTGCCTCATAGGAGTGATTTAGTCCTAGCGCTGAATAAGCCGCATTGTGCAGCGTTGGCGATAGCGAGTGACTTACTGGATGACCGAGGACTGCGGCTTTCATGGTTAACACTCGCTCCTATTGTTCGCGCAGTAATCAAGCAATTCGCTTTTGTATTCTAGGAACTGTGCGTATGAATCAGTAAATTTAGTCAGCTTGGATGCCAAATCTACGGTTACGAAATAAATCCAAGAGCCAGCCTCAGGTGCCAGCGCTGCCTGAATCGCCTCAAGACCGGGATTATTTATCGGAGTGGGGGTAAGGCCTAGACGCATGTAAGTGTTGTAATCCGTGTCGATGGCAAGTTGATCTGAATCCAATAGGACTGGGCTCTGCCCTAATCCATAGTTAACAGTGGAATCAAACTGCAACATCATGCCAATGCCCAGTCGGTTGTAGACGACTCTTGCGACTTTCGCAAAATCTCTGGGGTGCGATTCCGCTTGAGCCAAACTGGCCGTTATCAAGATTTCCATGGGAGTTCGACCCATCTTCTTTGCGGCATTCTCTAAATCAATAGCAGCGCTCTGAATCGCAAATTCAGCGACCATTTGTCTCAACATCGCACGAGCAGATGTCCCGGCTACAAAGTGATATGTCGCTGGGAAAAGAAATCCCTCAGCATCGCCCTGAGCCCATTGAGGCAGGCCCAATTGCTCAGGGTTATCTAACTCGTATTGAAAATCAGCAAGTGGCGTATTCGTACGTTGTGCAAGTTTAGAAATAATCGAGCGAACTGTGCTGCCTTCAGTTATGACTATGCCATTCTCAGTCCGATTATCACCCGCAATCAAATCGCGCAGAGCCTGCTGAGCTGACATTTCTAGTTTCAGGTCATAAGAGCCAGGCTGAATGCTCGAGCTATTTGAATCTTGCCCAGCCAGAAAAAGGAAGCGATCAACAGATGCAACTACCCCAGCATCTTTCAAGCGGTTGGCAACTTTGGCCAGCGTATCGCCTGGTTCTACTGTTACGACCACAGAGTCACGACCTGGACCCGCAAAATCAGTTGGCGGTGTGAAGTAGGAAATCTTGGCAACGTAGCCTGCCCCGAGAATCAACAATACGAGCATGAGGCTTCGAAAATATGATTTGGATTTCTTGTTCCGCTGCGGCTGAATACTCATTTGTAGTCCTCAATTGAGATACCAGCGAGCTTGCTTGTGCTCATTTCTATCGCTAAAGCCTGTTCGAGAATTATCACAGCTGCGGCTTGATCTATGAACTCTCTACTGTTCTTTGAATTGCGCCCAGCTGCTTGCAGGGAATTAGTTGCACTCACAGTTGAAAGCCTTTCATCAACCATGGCAACATGCAGGCTAATCTCTTTTTCTTCGAAGATGCTGTGTAACTGCTTCCCAAAATCAATAGCCATTTGTGTTGATGCAGTTACGTTTCCCTTGAGTCCCATAGGTAGGCCGATGTATACCGCCAAAGGCTCGTACTCTGCGACTAAACCTGCCAACTCGCTAACTGCCTCGGAACCCGCTTTGATCGTTGACACTGGAAAAGCCATGGTTGCGTCAGGGTCACAGCGTGCCACACCAATACGGGCAGTACCCACATCAAGTGCGAATCGGATTCCTCTAGGCAAATTAATCGTTCTTAACCGAATCCAACGCTGCAATAAATGCTGAGGCAACTCCTTCAAGATTGGGTCCGCCGCCCTGAGCCATTTCAGCGTTACCGCCACCGCGACCCTCAAGCACGGGCAGCATGCTTTGGAGCACACTTTGTGCGCTTGCCCCGCCATTACGAGCCGCGCTGTCTGTGGTAACAACTACTGCGACTTTTTCTTGATCTAGGGTCACCGCGACTAAAACGAATGCCGACTGAGAAATTTTGGCCTTTGCAGAAGTTACCAACTCGCGAAGTTCGTTTGCCGATGTGCCTGCAGGCGCGGTAAAGCGGTAAAGGCTGATGTCATTTAAGAGAACTGGTTCACCGATAAGCCCATTGATGTTAGAAAGCAGAGCCGAAGTTTTTGCCTTGGCAATTTCACGTTCAGCGTCCTTAAGTCGCGAAATGATGCTCGCAATGCGATCAGGTAATTCATCAGGGCGAACTTTGGTTAGTTGAGCTAGTTGATCCACTATTAGGTGTTCACGAGCCAAGAAATTGTACGCATCAGTCCCTACAAGAGCTTCAACTCTTCTGACACCTGCGCCAATTGAACTCTCAGATAGGAACTTGATTATGCCCAACTGTCCGGAAGTTTGGGTATGAGTACCGCCACAAAGTTCTTTGGCCCAATCCCCTACGCTGACAACTCGAACTTTATCGCCATACTTCTCACCAAAAAGAGCCATCGCACCTGTCGCTCGCGCCTGCTCTTGACTCATCACTTCAGCAGTCACTTGCAGATTCGAGAGCAACAACTCATTAACGCGCGCCTCCACTTCGTTTAATACTGATGTGGGTACAGCTCCAGCGCTTGGAAAGTCAAAACGGAAACGCCCTGGCGAGTTCTCTGATCCCATTTGTGTAGCAGTTTCACCCAAAGCTTCGCGGAAAGCCTTATGAACCATGTGTGTTGCTGTGTGGGCTCGTGAAATTGCGGTACGCCTCTCTACATCAACGTGAGAAATGGCAGTTGCGCCAACACTGATAGCACCCGAAACGATTTTGCCCCGGTGCACAAACAGTCCACTTACTGGCGATTGAACATCGCTAACTTCGATCATGGTGCCATCATCGAGCGAGATAGTGCCATGATCGCCGAGTTGACCACCACCTTCAGCATAAAAAGGAGTGCGGTCAATTAATACTTCTACTTCGTCGCCAACCTTTGCGCCTTGAACATCTTGCCCATCAACCACCAAACCAGTGACTTTTCCTTCAGCGCTGGTTTGGGTGTACCCCAAAAATTCTGTTGAACCAGATTTCGCCATGATGTCGCGGTACAACGTGACGGAAGAGACACCACTTTTTCGCGCTTGCGCATCTGCTTTTGCGCGAGTGCGCTGCTCGAGCATAAGGCTTCTGAAACCAGCCTCATCAACGCTAACTCCCTGCTCGGCCGCCATTTCAAGTGTCAACTCAATTGGAAACCCATATGTGTCGTGTAAAGCGAATGCCGCTTTACCGCCAAGCTGGTGGTCTGAGGTCTTTCTCAGGTCTTTAACTGCCAAATCAAACATGGTGGTTCCACGTTCCAAAGTCGAGAGGAATGATTCTTCCTCTGCGCTAGCTATTGAAAGAATTCGACCTGAATCGGTGATCAATTCAGGATATTGCGCTGACATTGATTGAATACTGGACTGCATCAATTCACGTACAGTCGGCTCATGGGCTCCAAGCAATCTCATGTTTCGGATAGCCCTGCGCATAATGCGGCGAAGTACGTAACCTCTGCCTTCGTTACCGGGTAAGACACCATCCGCAATCAAAAAAGCGCATGTGCGCGCGTGATCAGCAATAACTCTTAGTGCAACGTCATTACGAGGATTAATCCCGTACTTTTGACCGGTTAACTCACTGGCGCGATCGAGAATGATTTTGGTCGTATCAAT
>CAIVPQ010000110.1 GCA_903907835.1 uncultured Actinomycetes bacterium | reverse complement strand
GGGCCTAAAGCAATCACCTGGATGCGCATCTCGGCTGCGGCGGTTGCAGTAATCGGAGTTGCAGTCTCGGTAACTGGCCGCGATCAGTCAGGACAGTTTTCCTTGCCCCTCGTTATCTACGCTTTCTTTGTCGGGGGAGTGACCTCGGCCCAACATGCGCTAAATGGTCGTGTTGCCGTAGCAACTAAGCAACCAATGGCAACTACGACTTTGAACTTCACCATGGGAACCTCAACTTTGCTTTTGGTTTTGCTGTTCACTCACTTTGTGCAACACACACCAATTCCAGTTCCGCCTGCGCCTTGGGATCAGCCATTGTTGTGGACAGGTGGCTCGATTGGAATCTGCTTCATCGCCTCAGCCGCAGTCTTGGTGCGCAGCCTTGGGGTGCTGGTTTTCTCACTGGTTTCAGTAGTCGGCCAACTTACCGGCGCAGTTTTGCTTGATGTACTTTTCCCAACAGCGGGCAACCATGTAACTGCCCAAGTTGTTTTGGGCGTAGCCATCACAGGTGTCGCCATTGCAATGGCGGCAAGTAGCGGCTGGCGTGGCAGACTAGTTCCTAATGAATAACGCCCTACGCCGCCAATGGCCAATTTTGAGTGTCTATACGGGCATCATCTTGGCGGTAATTGCCATTATCTGGATCGACTTTCGGGTTGGCGCAGTTACGTTGGCATTAAGCGTTCTTTGGGCATTTGTGTTGCGATACCGGCTAACTGACTCACAAGCAGGCTGGTTGCGTATCCGCCGACGCCGAGTGGATCTGACTATGTTGGCAGCTCTCGGGGTCGCGCTATTGATCTTGGCGCTGGTCGTTCCCGCCTTTCGTGGGTGATCCAACTCAGTTCCTGGGCGAATTGAAACTAGAGTTTCAAAATACTCGAACAAGTTTCGGACGATGCCTACAATTTTCTCCGCAGTGTTTCTGATCTAAGTGGCCCGAACAAATTCGTGGAGGAGTGAAAGGTCGCCGAGATCAGCAGCACGCAGTGCCTGGATGTACGCTTCTCGAGTTGGGGAAACAACATCCAAAATACCGCCTCCCCAACTGAAAACACGGCGCCCATTTGCCGCCAACAGTAAGTCTGCAAACATGCGCGTCATCCTCCCGTTTCCATTTCTAAATGGGTGAATTTGCACTAGTTTGTGATGAACTTTGCAGACGGCTTCGTCTATTTCAGTTGGGTTACTTGTATCAAACCAGTACTTTGCATTTTCCATGAGGACTTTGACATCTTCAGAAATTCTTTGTGGCGCTACTCCTATCGAGGTTTCCACCGTTCGGTAAGTGCCTGCCCAAGCCCATACATTGGAATACATTTCGGTGTGCAATTTCCTAACGAATAAATCATCAAGAATTTCTTCTGTTCGCCTAGGGCTTTTGAAGTATTTGTCGAATGCTTCGCTAATGTTTTGCGCTTCGGCCAAATTGAGGTCATCCCGATTCGCAATCCATTTGGGTTTGAGCCCAACGTAATCCTCTTCGGTTAGCGGAGTCGCACCAGCTGGCTCTTCTCCAAATTGTTTAATCCTCATCTATATCTTCGACCTTCCAGAGCCTGCTAGATTCGGACAACTCACGAGCCTTTTGTTCAATAAGTTTGTCTAGGATTTTCATTTGAAGCTCTTGTTGCTCCAGCGCCATTGTCATTTGGGTTCGTCGCAGCTTTCGCTTTGCGACTTCAAGTGCCTGATTCTTGACTACGAGCTCAAGATCTTGACGTGGAACAAGGGCATAGACCAGATCGCAACCCAATTCATCTGCAACCTTCTTCAACGATTCCAGATTGATAGTGCCTGCGTTTTCACTTGATTCCAACCTGTGGATTGTTGAGGGGACAACATTTAGTCTGTGGGCTAAATCAGCCGCAGACATACCTAAACCCGTTCGAATTGTTTGAATCCAACCACCACGAGGATTTGCAAGCGTTTGGGCAGCATCTTGCATAGCATGACGCTTTGCATCTAAAGAAATACGCGCTTGAATGGACTGGCGTATGAATTCTGACTTAGCCATGTTGGATTCTCCTTGCATCGCAGTGCTTCATCTGTATGCTAATTATTGCATTACAATGCGTTAAAAAGCAAGAATTAGTTGCATCAGAAAACAAGAATTAGCGTTTAACTGGTCAGGGCCATCAACTAATGCTGGTTTCGCCACTTTTCGATATTTGCCGTGAGTTGAAGGGGTTTCTGCAACAATCGTTTGCATGACTGTGCTGGTTCGTGATTTGACCCTTGCTGATGAGCCGAGATGGCGTGAGCTTTACCGCGAGTATTTGGAATTCTACGAAGCCCAAAAGTCCGAGACGTCGATCGATTTAGTCTGGCAGCGCTTGATCACAGAACCGCCACATATTCAAAACGTCGTTGCAGAATTGAACGGTCAGGTCGTTGGTATCTGTCATTTTCATTACCAAGTTTCCACGTGGTCTGATACGTCGCAGTGCTACCTAGAAGATCTTTATGTGGACGAAGCATTTAGGCGGCACGGAGTTGCGGGCTCGCTGGTCGCTGCCGTCAAGTCCCAGGCCCGAAGCAATGCGGCCACTGAACTGTATTGGCTGACCCGGCTGGTAAATCTGCGAGCGCAATCTCTTTATGACAGGGTCGCCAACAAGACAGATTTCATTCGGTATGAAGTTAGTTTGACCGAGTCCGACTAGCCATTTCAGGGGTTTTGACTTTCCTGTTTCAGCCTGACCGGCTCAAAAGGGCAACCTAGAACCGAGTAGACTTGGGGTATCTCAAGCGTTGGCAGCGTTGCCACGCAACATTTTTTGATACTCAAGGGGTTCTTTCATGGCTGGAAAAGTCACCGTTGTCGGTGCGGGTTTCTATGGTTCAACAACTGCTCAGCGCATTGCGGAATATGACATTGTCGACACTGTAGTGCTCACTGACATCCTTGATGGCAAAGCCGAAGGTTTGGCACTCGACTTGAACCAGTCCCGCGCCATCGAAGGCTTTGAGACCAAGGTAGTTGGACAGACCACCACGATTGACGGTCAAGGTTATGAAGCGATTGCTGATTCCGATGTTGTCGTCATCACTGCCGGCCTGCCGCGCAAGCCTGGCATGAGCCGTATGGACTTAATCGAAACTAACGCCAAGATTGTTCGCGGCGTTGCCCAGAACATCGCTAAGCATGCACCTAACGCAGTTGTCATTGTTGTTTCAAATCCACTCGATGAAATGACTGCACTTACGCAGATTGCAACAGGTTTTGCAAAGAATCGAGTAATTGGTCAGGCGGGCATGCTTGATACTGCTCGTTTCACGAACTTTGTTGCCGAAGCACTTCAGGTTCCGGTGAATAGCGTCAAGACTCTAACTCTTGGTTCACACGGTGACACTATGGTTCCAGTTCCATCAAGTTGCACAGTTGATGGCAAGCCATTGAGCGACTTGATGTCAGCCGAACAAATTGAAGACCTAGTGGTTCGCACTCGCAATGGTGGCGCCGAAGTTGTGGCGTTACTAAAGACTGGCTCGGCATACTACGCACCATCTGCAGCAGCAGCGCGAATGGTTAAGGCAGTCATCGAAGATGCCGGAACTGTAATGCCAGTTTGCGCTTGGGTTGATGGTGAATTCGGCATCGAGGGTGTTTATCTTGGTGTTGAAGCTGAACTTGGCCGACAGGGAATTGTTCGTGTTGTTGAAACTGCGCT
>CAIVPQ010000109.1 GCA_903907835.1 uncultured Actinomycetes bacterium | reverse complement strand
TTAAACAGAGGTGAAAGTGATTCCGCATAAGTGTCGGTGATGTGGTGCTTGTCTCTCCAAACAATCATGTTTGACCGCACCGCTGGACAAGTGCGTTCGTCACAAATTGCTCTCGACAAGTCCCATTGAATTATTCTTGGATCTGCTTTGAATGGGAAGCTGTACTCAGGATCTCTTAATGCCTTAGCGAGAGGTTGAGAACAAGCCTTGACAACATGTGTGCTGAGGCAATCGGGATAATCAAAGCGATGCCGAGGCGTTTCTCTGATAAAAACTAACTTACTTCCGGTAACAGACAACTCATTTACAAGTGCCTCAAGCCCTTGCTTCATCAGGGGCTTCTCTCGCGCTCGGGAAGCCATCATCTGTGTCAATGGGTCGCGAACTTCTCCACCGCCAGTACTGATAACAATTACCTGGGGTTTGATGCGGATTAATTCCTCGATTGCAGCTTTTCGCCATTTTGCGCATCCCGCCAAAAATGTCTTGGTTTCTCTATCCAGATAATCCAATTTCGAAACGGCACAACCTGATCGCGTTCTAACCAAAAGTTTTGCACCTGCTTTTTCAACTGAATCAAGAACTGGCGAAAAAAACATATTGGCATGAGACGAGCCAAACAAGACCACTGTCTTATTGCTCGCTAGATTTGCATAGGCACAACCAACCTGCAATTCACCTTCAGGATCAGTGCGTAGGCAGCCATCATCTTTTGTAATTGGAAAATCTTGAGTTGCAGAATTAATCTCGGATGCACTTGGTTGCTTTAAATCAGTAGCGGTATCCGGTGGTGAATATCTTTCTATCAATCCGTTAATAGTTTTGGTGTTATAAATCTTCGCTAATGGGGCGTTGCTCACATCAATAATGGGCTTGTCGCTAATACGAGTTGGCACAAACTTCAATGTGATTAGGGCAATAGACGCCACACCCAAAGACAATCCAAATCCTAGGATGAGTGACTTTTTCACGCTAGAAACCAAAGTGGGATTATTTCTTATTGAGTTTTCAACAAATATATAAGTTAGTTGCGCTAAAAGGATCGTTAACAAAATCAACAACCCGCGCTGGTAAAAGGTTACGTAGGCGGGTTCAGGGAAATCAGGCTTTAGAACATACGAACCGAAAAATAGCACCGTCCAATGCCACAAATACATTGAGTATGAGATTGTGCCGAGCCAAACAATTGGCGTGCGATCAAGGAATTTATTGAAAAGTGTTATTGGTGCCTTGTTCGGGCTTCCAAAATATAGCAAAGCCGCTACTGCAAATACTGTCGGCAATGTCAGCTTTATTGCGGAGATTTTAAAGGACAAGGTGCCAAAAATAGTAAGAATAATGACGAGGTAACAAGCCAAAATAATAGATATCCGGGCTGTTCGATTTGGCGCCCAATTCCATCTGTGAGCAAGAACAGCTAATCCACCAACAGCGAATTCCCACGCCCGAGCTAGTGGACTATAAAAGGCCCAAGTACTTTCGACCCTTTGTTCAGTGAACATGTAAAGAAACGAAAGGACCGAAATTATCGAAAGCAGACCGAATAGGAAAGACATTCTAGATTTTGGATTTCTGACGATGAAAGCAACAAACGTCAAGAGCAAAGGAAAGAGAATGTAGAACTGTTCTTCGACGCCAAGTGACCAGTAATGAATTACTGGACTGACCAAATCAGTGCTCCAATAATCAAGGGACTCGAAACCAAAGCGGATGTTGGTTGACAAAAACGAACCGGAGATTACATCAATGAGTGATTCTTGACCCTGGATTCCTGGTGTGATGATGACGACTAGAAGGATTGTGGACAATAAAACCAGAGATGCCGCTGGGAGCAAGCGCCTGACT
>CAIVPQ010000108.1 GCA_903907835.1 uncultured Actinomycetes bacterium | reverse complement strand
GTCGATTGCACAATTGGGTACGCTACACATTGACCATGAGGGCTGCGGGCTACTTGAGCAGCAACCTCGCGGACAAAGGGAACGCATTGTTCAGCCAGAACAGCAATCCCTCGCTGGGTAATTTCACTGAATATGTCCTGGGCTTGAACTAAATCAGAAACCAGCCACACGCCTTTGCCGTCATAACCGCCACGAGCAGTTTTCAGGATTAACGGCCAACCAACCTGATTACCAAAAGTTTCTAGTTGCTCAATCATGGTTATTTCTTGCCAAGCTGGGCAAGAAATACCGGCATCGGTTAAAACCTTACGCATCGCAAGTTTGTCTTGCGCAAAATTAAGCGCGCTGGGAGCTGGTCGCACCGTTACCCCAGCATTTTGCAATTTAATCAAATGCTCAGTTGGTACATGTTCATGGTCGAAGGTGATTACATCGCATTCTTTTGCGAAGGCAAGTAACGCCTCAAAGTCATCATGGCTTCCGATGATTGTGTCAGGGATTACTTGGGCGGCGCTCTCGTTGATGGAATGTGCTAGAACTCTGAGTTGAATTCCCAGGTTAATCGCGGCTGGCTGCATCATTCTGGCCAGTTGGCCACCGCCAACGATTCCAACTCTGGGTGCACTCACTTGGCTAAGTCTATTGGATAGATTCAGCGGCCCATCAATGAATAATGCGTCAGAACTAACCCGATTATGCCCGGAGCATTATTCACTGCATGAGCGATGATTGAGGCATAAGTACTCCCAGACCTGCGACGAACCTCACCCAGCACTACTCCAATGACAAACAATACAAATATCCGGCCAGGTTCTAAGTGGTAGAGCGAAAAGATTCCCGCACTTATTACCACCGACATAAAAGGCGCTATTTGGGACTTACATAAAGCACCATAAAGCATTCCTCGGAATGCTAGTTCTTCAACTATTGGTGCCCCGACTAGCGCGAAAACAACGAAAGCCAAAAAAACAAGTCCGCTTTGTCTGGCTCCGACGTTACCGGCTGTTGATGAAATTGGACCGAAAAGCGCGGCAGAAATTGCTGCCGCTGATGATCCTAAAAGTAATGAAATAACTCCAGCAACTAATCCCAGCCGCAGATGCTGTGGCGTGCGAACCAAACCAAAATCTACACTGGGCTTATTTCCTTTGATCCTTGCAGATGCTATCGGCCAACCAGCAAGAAATACCCATGGAGCTGCGAAGGCGACAATTAGACCCCAGCCATTTGCGGGATCAATATGCACCAGCATCAAGATTAAGGAAACCACCACGCCAAATGTGGCTGCACCTAGCAAGGAAACTAAAACATCACCCATGCCCCAGGCTGGTATTCTTAGAAAATTACCTCGAGCAACATCACGCTTAAATACCCAAGACGAACCTGGGTAATCAAGGCCACCAAAGTGGTCCCGATGTTCTGCATGACTTTCCATATTTAGTAACGGTAGTGGTCAGACTTGTAAGGTCCATCTACATCGACACCAAGATAGTCAGCCTGTGTCTTACTTAATTCTGTTAGTTTCACGCCCAGCGCATCGAGATGTAGGCGAGCAACCTTCTCATCAAGGTGCTTTGGCAGAACATGAACGCCTAGTTCGTACTGATCGCGTTTGGCGAATAGTTCAATCTGGGCAAGCACCTGATTCGTGAATGAATTGCTCATTACAAAGGAAGGGTGACCTGTGGCATTGCCAAGATTTAACAGACGACCTTCACTCAACATGATGATTGAATGACCATCAGGGAAAACAAATTCATCAACCTGCGGCTTGATTGTGCGGCGAACAATTCCCGGGAACTGCCCTAGGCCTGCCATATCAATTTCATTATCGAAGTGACCGATGTTACCAACAATCGCTTGGTGCTTCATCTGGCCCATGTGCTCCACGGTAATAACATCGCGATTACCCGTGGCAGTGATGAAAATATCTGCTGTGCTAATTACATCTTCGATTGGCAAGACCTGATACCCATCCATGGCTGCTTGCAGCGCACAAATTGGATCAATTTCCGTGACAATAACTCGAGCGCCTTGGCCACGTAGTGACTCAGCGGAACCCTTGCCGACATCTCCATAACCACAAACAACTGCAACCTTGCCGCCAATCAAGGTGTCGGTGGCGCGATTGATCCCATCAATCAGGCTATGGCGAGTGCCGTACTTATTATCAAACTTGCTCTTAGTAACCGAGTCGTTGACGTTGATTGCCGGGAATTTCAATGAGCCATCATTAAACATTTCGTAAAGGCGAAGGACACCCGTAGTCGTTTCTTCAGTAACTCCAAGGATTTCGGAACCTACAATTGTCCAGCGTTGTGGATCTTCAGCAAGAGACTTTTGCAACAGGGTTAGCACAACAGCAAACTCTTCAGAATCAGCCCCTGCTGGATCTGGCACATATTGAGCGGCTTCATACTCGGAGCCTTTGTGCACCAACATGGTTGCATCTCCGCCATCATCAAGAATCATGTTCGGGCCACTGTGTCCTGGCCATAGCAATGCCTTTTCAGTGCACCACCAGTATTCCTCGAGTGTCTCACCTTTCCATGCGTACACCGGAACTCCATTTGGTTCCTCAGGTGTTCCATCGCGACCAACAACAATGGCCGCAGCAGCATGATCTTGCGTCGAGAAAATGTTGCAGGAGACCCAACGTACTTCTGCGCCTAAATCAACTAGCGTTTCAATAAGTACCGCAGTCTGAATTGTCATGTGTAATGAACCCATGATGCGAGCACCAGCAAGTGGTTTACTTTGGCCGAATTCTGTCCGCATGGCCATCAAGCCCGGCATTTCATTTTCGGCTAGGCGTATTTCATTGCGGCCGAACTCAGCAAGTGAAAGGTCGGCAACTTTGTAATCATCAGGGGCAAGCGACATTTGATCTCCTCGTGGAAAATAATGATGAATCCGCACAACGTCACGAGGCTTCGATAGCGAGCGATTAGTTCTATTCTGTCACGAAATGTCGCAACGAGGCTATTCCTGCGGGCTACGAAGAAAATCCGGTTCAAGGAATATGTAGGTCGCGTTTGGGACTGTCTGCCGCAAGATTCGCTCGGCCTCATCAATACCTTGCACGATTTGTTCAGCAGTCACGTTTGGATCGATTCCGATTTTTGCCGCGACAAGAAGTTCCTCAGGACCAACATGAAGAGTACGAAGGTGAATCAACGTCTCAACGACCGGAGCAGAAAGTAAGGCATTGCTCACTGCTGATATTTCCTCGGGCAAGGCAGCTTCGCCGACCAGCATGCTTGACATTTCGCGGACAAGTACAACCGCTATGAGCATCAACAGAATGCCAATTGAAATAGCACCCAGTCCATCCCACTTGCCATCGCCAGTTATCGCAGCAACAGAAACACCAAATAGTGCCAGACACAAACCGACCAGTGCACCGATATCTTCTAACAAAATCACAGGCAGTTCTGGTTGACGAGCATCGCGGATGAACTTACGCAATGACCTGGTCCCGCGCACTGCATTTGCTTCTCTTATTGCCGTGCGCAAAGAGAACGACTCCAAAATGATGGCAACCAGTAACACTCCAATCGCAATGCGAACTTGTTCTACCGGATGTGGATGAGTCCACTTGTGCCAGCCTTCATAAAGTGAATATGCGCCACCAACAAAAAACAAAATGATGGCAACCACAAAGCCGTATACATAACGAATACGTCCATAGCCAAATGCATGCTGATCAGTGGCTTTTCGAGCAGCGTGTTTGCCACCAACTAAAAGCAAAACTTGATTGAACGAGTCAGCTACTGAGTGAATTGCTTCTGAGAGCATCGAAGTTGAACCGGTAATGGCAAAAGCTACGAACTTACTTATTGCAATCCCGGTATTGGCTGCCAAAGCCGCAATGACGGCTCGGGTTCCACCTTCAGCACTCATAGTTAGGAATTCATCAGTTCAAGAACAGCGTCTCGGAGGCTTTCCATTTCAGCAATGGTTGCTGCCTCAGCGTTGAGGCGCAAAAGTGGCTCGGTATTACTTGGGCGAACGTTGAACCACCAATTTGAACCTGCAACTGTGAGCCCATCAAGCATGTCAATATCAACATCGCTGTCTTGGTATGCCACTTTAATTCGCTCCATCACAACGATTGCATCAGCAACTTTCGTGTTGATTTCGCCACTTGGGATGTAACGAATGAATGGACTCAAGAGATCGCTGAGTTTCGTACCAGGCTCGGTCTCACCAAGTGCAGCTAGTGCGTGCATGGCAGCTAGCATTCCTGAATCTGCTTTCCAAAAATCACGGAAGTAGAAGTGGCCCGAATGTTCGCCACCAAAAATTGCTCCAGTCTCAGCCATCGTGGCCTTGATAAAGGAATGACCCACTCGAGTGCGAACCGGGGTGCCACCAGACTCAGTGATAATTTCAGGCACCGATCGCGAAGTAATCAGATTATGGATGATGATTGAGCCTGGCTCTTTTGCAAGTTCACGGGTAGCAATTAAGGCAGTCAAAGTTGATGGATCAACAATTGCGCCTTGCTCATCCACAACAAAACAGCGATCTGCATCGCCATCAAATGCCAAACCTATATCGGCGCCGACCTCTAGGACACGCTTTTGTAAATCGCGAAGATTTTCAGGATCAATCGGATTGGCCTCGTGATTTGGGAATGAACCATCAAGTTCGAAATACATCGCATCGATTTCTAATGGCAGTTCTGGAAGAATCTGATTTCCTAACACTGCTGGGACAGTGAACCCACCCATGCCGTTGCCAGTATCAATGACTACCTTCAAAGGTCGAATGTCATTAAGTGGAACAAGATGACGCAGGTATTCAGAATAATCAACAAGCATGTCTTGGAATGTGGCAGTTCCTGGGGTGCCATCAAATGATGGCAGTTCCTCTGATTCAAGAAGTTCGCGAATTTTTGAAAGCCCAGAATCTTGACCGACCGGTGCCGCGCCTGCGCGACATAATTTAATGCCGTTGTACTCAGCAGGATTATGACTAGCAGTGAACATTGCACCAGGCAGATTCAAACGACCAGAAGCAAAATAAAGTCCATCCGTCGAGCAAAGTCCAATGTTTATTACATTGACCCCAGCCGAAGTAACACCATCGATGAAAGCCGCTACTAAATCTGGACCAGTTGGTCGCATGTCATGTCCAACGACAATTTGACCTTCGCCGCCGTCTTGGCTGCGGATCCCCAGCACTTCAACAAAGGCAACTCCGGCATCTCGAGCAAGCGGTGGTCCCCACTGGTCTGGAACGATGCCTCTAACGTCATAGGCCT
>CAIVPQ010000107.1 GCA_903907835.1 uncultured Actinomycetes bacterium | reverse complement strand
CAAAGGGCTATAAGTTCTCTACCTATGCAACTTGGTGGATCCGTCAGGCAATTACGCGCGCCATGGCCGATCAAGCCCGTACCATTCGTATCCCCGTTCACATGGTCGAGGTAATCAATAAGCTTGCAAGGGTTCAACGCCAGATGCTCCAGGATTTAGGTCGCGAACCTACTCCGGAAGAATTGGCTCGCGAATTGGATATGACGCCAGAAAAGGTGGTCGAGGTACAAAAATATGGTCGTGAGCCAATCTCATTACACACACCACTTGGTGAAGAAGGAGATAGCGAGTTCGGCGATCTCATCGAAGATTCAGAGGCCATTGTGCCTGCTGATGCTGTTTCATTCACTTTGCTGCAGGAACAACTTGATTCAGTTTTAGATACGTTATCCGACCGTGAAGCAGGTGTCGTCAAGATGCGCTTCGGCCTGACCGATGGACAGCCAAAGACGCTCGATGACATCGGCAAGGTGTATGGGGTAACAAGAGAGCGTATTCGTCAGATTGAAAGTAAGACCATGTCGAAATTGCGCCACCCATCGCGTTCGCAAGTTCTGCGCGACTATTTGGATTAAGAAATATGCAAAAGGCCCCAGCTCATAGCCGAGTTGGGGCCTTTTGCGTGTCGCATACACATCTGTAAGCGTGCCTAGGGCAAGGTAGAAGAGAGTGCAATAGTTATTAATGGTGGGGTTATGAAGGCATTTAACAAGTTTGGCGTGGCAGTAATCGGTTTAGCATTTATTTTGGCAGGTTGCTCAAGCAGTGAAAAGGTGGCCGAGCAGGCATCACCATCAGTAAGTGCATCACCCACTCCAACTCCAACCCCAACTTGGCCGTTAACTGGAGTTGAATCGAAAGCGGCAGCAATAACAAAGCCAGTTTTGGTGATCAAGGTTGAAAATGATCCTATGATTCGTCCGCAGTCTGGTTTGGAATCAGCCGACATTATTTTTGAAGAACTAGTAGAGGGTGGCATCACTCGCTTTGCCACTATATGGCAATCTAAATTCCCCAAGGAAATCGGGCCTGTGCGTAGTGTGCGTCACGTTGACGTAGCGATAGCCGCACCAATAGCCGACTTCTTTGTATTCTCAGGCGGGGCTCGACCCACCATCTCGTATGTTCGAGGGAATGCAGGGAAGGGTGTTTACATTCTGACTGAAGGTGCGCCAGGCATGTATCGAACCAATTATCATTCCGCGCCGCATAACTTATTTATTTCGCCCCTGCGCCTTATCAAGGGTATGAAAAAGACTAAGACCCCAACTCAGCCTCTGTTTGTCGCTGGTACAAGAACTGTCGCAAAAACCCCGCTGACCCCAACTCCAGCCGTGACTGAATCGGCAAGCGCATCGTCGGGTTCATCGCCTAAGCCCACTCCAAATTTGGCGGCGAAGTTAATTACTAAGGTAAATCTGCGCTTCAGTAGTGCCGAGAACCCCGCGTGGGCGTGGTCCAAATCATTAGGAAAATGGGTGCGCAGTGAAGGTTCAGTTCCTGCCTTTGCGCGATCTGGTGTTCGCCTTTCTGCCTCAAATGTTGTTGTACTTAAAGTGAAGACCCAGGACGCCGGCTATCGAGATCCAGCAGGAAGTTTCGTGCCGCGCACAATGCTAGAGGGATCTGGGAAAGGATGGCTATTGGTGGATCATAAGCAACTGCCAATTACGTGGTCAAAGCCCACGCTAAAGTCACCATTCACATTCCGTGATGCAGCTGGTAATGCGGTAAGTCTCAAGCCTGGCAATACTTGGGTTGAACTGATTCCAATCGATGATGGAAACGTAAAGTTCACCTATCCAAAGGCAAAGAAAGAAACGTCGCCAAGCCCAAAGAAATAGGTTCAGGCTAATTGCTAACGGGGCTAATCAACTGTTCTTGAACATCAATCGCTACTGCGCGAAGACGCTCTTCATGTGCGTGAAAATGGTGTCCACAGAATTGCAGGGTGCTGCCACCTTCTAGGAAAACTCGAACATGGGCCTGTGCGCTGCATCTATCGCAACGATCAGCAATGGTCATAGCAGTTCGTTTAACCTCAGTACTCATCGCTGGCCTACTTTCATATTTTGCATAATCGCTATTGTGTTAATTGTTTCAGATTCCAAGGTAAAAAGTCTGGCTCAACGCCTTGATTTCTCTCCAGGCGTATTGTTCTAGCGCGTGCCT
>CAIVPQ010000106.1 GCA_903907835.1 uncultured Actinomycetes bacterium | reverse complement strand
TCTATTCTGAATGCAACCTCATTGGTTCAAAGAGTGCTGCCGATGCTTTATCAGTGCTTCGTGAGTTCGTGCAAAAAAGTAGTTCTGAGGTTATTTACGCACACGGCTGGGATGACACGAATTGGTCAGATAAACAAGATTTCACGCAAACCGCAATCGATCAAATCGTTGGTCGCAGAATCGCCTATCTGTCGAGGGTCGACTTGCACTCAGCTATGTGTTCGTCACACTTACTCGAAAGTTTTCAGGTTCGGATAACCCACACGAATGGCATAGTGCGTCAGGCTTCCCACGGTGAGGTCCGCGAGTTCGTGCTGAAGCAGCTATCGCCACAACAGCGTGCTGAAGCTATCAGACTGGCTTTGAATCAAGCGAGCGCAAACGGCATTGTTTCGGTACATGAAAACGGTGGGCCCAGCGTAAGTGGTGAACAGGATTTTGCTGAGGTGAGCAATTTTGCGCAACTTAATGATGTCCCGAGAATTTTTTCCTACTGGGCTGATAGAGATCTTGATCGGGTGAAATCAATTGGTGCATACGGTTCAGCTGGTGATCTGTGCATTGATGGTTCTATCGGTTCACAAAGTGCGTTGTTAACGACTGCTTATCAAGGAACGGAATCTATTGGTAGCGAATATTTAAACCAGGATGAAGTCTCTCAACATCTAGTTGATTGCACGATTGCTGGAATTCAGGCTGGATTTCATGCCATCGGGGACAAAGCCATAGAAATGGTGGCTTTCGGAATAGAGAAGGCAATCGCTCAATGTGGGCTTGTCGCTGTTCGCGCCTTACGTCACCGCGTGGAACATGCACTGATGGCCACTCCAAAGAGTTTGGAAATCTTTGCAAACTCAGGCGTTGTACTTAGTATGCAACCGAATTTCACTGACTTGTGGGGTCATCGAGATGGAATGTATGAGCAAAACCTCGGAGCGCAAAGGGCACAAATGCTCAATCCTTTTTCCGAGGCGTTAAATAGGGGAATCGTTTTAGCATTCGGCACAGATAGTCCAGTTACGCCAATGAATCCTTGGCAAACAATCAAAGCGGCCACAACACATCCAAATCCTTCTCAACGACTTAGTATGCGTGCAGCATTCATAGCTCACACCCGGGGAGGGTGGCGCGCGGTACACGATGACGAATCAGGTGTTATTGCGCTAGGAGCGCCAGCACATTTCACAGTTTGGAATGTGCCAAGTTTTGAGTCGGACTTTGGCAATGATGTTGTTTCGTCGTGGTCAACAGATGCGCGATCTGGAATGCCTGCCTTACCGAATCTGGATAACGAAATGCCCACAGCAGTACTAACTGTGTTAGCGGGTAATGCAATATTTGATCCCAATGGGATGTGGCCAGATGGATAGACTTCGTTCAATTACAATCTCAATCATCATCGGTATCGCTCTTGCGGTTGGGTTTCAATCAGGCTTTTGGATTTTGCCCATCTTGGCTTTGGCTGTATTTTTTTACCAGCTAAATGCTTTAAATGTGCGTGAGAGATTTCTTTCAGCAACCATCGTGTCGGGTGTGTGGTTTGGCATACACGTTTTTTGGATGGTATCCCTTGGATTTGATGCCTGGATTCTGCTGGTCATAGTTTGCATGCTGCCTTGGTTATTGATCATTAGTTACGCAAT
>CAIVPQ010000105.1 GCA_903907835.1 uncultured Actinomycetes bacterium | reverse complement strand
CTGGCTGATCAACAAAGGGTTCTTTCAACGTTTAATACAAATTTTGATGTTTGGTATTCAGAGCGCACACTTCATGAATCAGGCGCAGTCGATCGCGGATTCGCTAAGTTGCGTGAGCAAGGGCATGTTTACGAAGAAGGCCGAGCAACTTGGCTTCGCACAACGGACTTTGATGACGATAAAGATCGCGTGATGATTAAGGCTGATGGCGAATTAACTTATTTCGCATCAGATACCGCCTATTACGTGGATAAGCGATCTAGAGGTTTTGACCTTTGCATTTATCTGCTGGGTGCTGACCATCATGGTTACGTCAATAGATTACGAGCAGTTGCCGCATGCGCTGGGGACGATCCAGAAAAAAATATTCAGCTCTTGATTGGACAATTGGTCAAGATGATGAAGGGTGGACAGGAAGTTCGCCTTTCTAAACGAGCTGGAAACATCATCACCCTGGAGGACCTTGTTGATGAAGTCGGTGTTGATGCTGCTCGCTATTCACTTATTCGTTACCCAGTAGATTCACCGTTGCTCCTGGACTTGGACTTACTGTCATCGAACACGAATGAGAATCCAGTTCACTATGTGCAATACGCTCACGCGCGCATTGCCTCAGTAATTCGCAATGCAGCAGAACTTGGAGTTATCCCTGGGGAAACATCTAATTGGGAGCCAGCGCAATTCAATCCGTCATTGTTAACAGATGTTCGAGAAGGTCAGTTGTTAGGCCTGCTGGCTGATTATCCTCGCGTTGTCGCAACCGCAGCCGAACTGCGAGAACCTCATCGCATTTCCCGATATCTTGAGGAAGTCGCCACTGGTTATCACCGCTTTTATGATGCATGTCGAGTCTTGCCGCAGGGTGATGACGAAATAACCGAGTTAAACGTCGCGCGTTTGTGGCTTTGTGCAGCGGCTCGCCAAGTGATTTTCAATGGTCTTGACCTGCTAGGTGTGTCAGCACCAGAGAGAATGTAGTTATGGCTGATTCGCACGCGCTAGCTCGGGTTCCAGAAATTCCCGAAAATATTTTTGATGTCGAATCAAATATTTGGCCAATGAATATTAAGAGACTTTCTTCTGGCGAAATTCAAATTGGAGAAGTGCCAATTAGCAAGTTAGTTGGGGAATATGGGACTCCACTTTTTGTCATAGATGAGCAAGATGTGCGGGCTCGGGCAAAAAATTATGTTGAGGCCTATGACACCGCCGAAGTGCCAACGGATGTTTACTATGCTGCCAAAGCTTTTCTGACCACAGGAGTTGCAAAATGGTTGATGGCCGAAGGTTTATCAATTGACATATGCACTGCAGGAGAACTTGAAGTTGCCCTAAGAGCTGGTGTTAATCCTTCGCGCATTCTGTTTCATGGCAACAATAAAAGCACCGCTGAACTCGAGCGAGCGGTAAGTGTCGGAGTTGGACGAATAGTTGTCGACAGTCTCATTGAGATTCAGCGGCTGAATCAGATTGCAGTGGTAAATGGAGTGACCCAACAGGTCTTGATCCGTCTTACTGTCGGGGTAGAGGCCCACACTCATGAATTCATTGCCACTGCACACGAGGATCAAAAATTTGGACTTTCAGTTTCTTCAGGTGCTGCTCTTGCCGCTGCGGAAGCT
>CAIVPQ010000104.1 GCA_903907835.1 uncultured Actinomycetes bacterium | reverse complement strand
GAAATTGCATTGCTGCCTTACACCTCGACTGCACGATAAGGGGATTTGAGCGATGAAACTTATTTTGACGCAAGAAGTCACCGGTTTGGGTGGCCCAGGAGATGTTGTTGAAGTCAAGGATGGTTACGGTCGTAACTTCCTAGTACCTCAGGGACTAGCAACGGCGTGGACACGTGGTGGCGAAAAGCAGGTAACACAGATTAAGCGTGCTCGTTCCAAGCGTGAGGTTCGCGATCGCGATCACGCGCTTGAGATCAAAGCAACACTTGAGGCTTCTCCGATTGTTATCTCTGCTCGTGCCGGTGCACAGGGTCGTCTATTCGGCTCCATCACTGTCACTGACATTGCTGAAGCAATCCGCTTAGTCGATGTGGACAAGCGCAAGCTAGTTCTTGCTTCGCCGATCAAGGTAGCTGGAAAGCACACTGTTACAGTGCGTCTTCACCCAGATGTAACTGCTGAAATCGTCCTAGACGTTCGAGGCAAGAAGAGCTAACACCTTTTTAGTTAATTGGGACCTATTCGCTATGCGGGTAGGTCCCAATTATTTTGTGTGACACAATTAGATGCATGAGTACTTTGATGACTATGCATACTAACCACGGCGACATTCGAATTAATGTTTTCGAAGATCAAGCACCCAAGACTGCAAAAACAATTCTCGGTCTTGCCGAAGGCACGCTGGAGTGGACAGATCCGCGCACTGGCCAAAAATCAAATGCCCCGCTTTACGATGGCACAATCTTTCACCGCATCATCCCAGGATTCATGATCCAAGGTGGCGACCCACTAGGACAGGGAACTGGCGGTCCTGGTTTCAAGTTCGCTGATGAACCGCATCCAGAACTTGTTTTTGATCGTCCTTACCTTTTTGCGATGGCTAATTCCGGTCCCAACACCAATGGTTCACAGTTCTTCATAACAGTGGCGCCAACTTCATGGTTGAATTTCAAGCACACGATTTTTGGTGAAGTCGCCGATGCTGACAGCCGCGCTGTGGTTGATGCAATCGCGGAAGTGCCAACTGGTGGGCAAGATCGTCCAATCACTCCAGTAGTAATTGAAAGCGTTTCTGTAACTCGGGCCTAACATGAGTAATTTTTGCTACCGCCATCCTGATCGCAGTAGCAATATCTCTTGTACTCGTTGCTCCCGGGCAATCTGTCACGAATGCATGATCAGCGCCCCTGTGGGATTTCAGTGTCCTGAATGTTCTCGAGGTGGTCAGGCAAATGTCAAAATAATTCGGCCTAGCGATAGCTTTTGGAATTCTTTACCAGTTGTGACGCGTTCCATAATTGCTACTTGCGTTGGCGCATTTCTCATCGCAATGGCCACTGGCGGGCAACTTAATGCGGCTTACTCATTTGGAATGTCGCCAATACTTGTGGCACAAGGTGAATGGTGGCGTCTAGTCACTTCAACGTTCTTACACATCAACATCATGCACATCTTGTTCAATATGTATGCGCTTCTAGTTTTGGGTTCAAGTCTGGAACGAACAATTGAACAAGCAAGATTTACCCTGATTTATGCGTTCAGTGCCTTTGGTGGTTCTGTTGCTTCATTCTGGTTTTCAGACCTACTCACGCTTGGCGTCGGAGCCAGTGGCGCAGTATTTGGATTAATGACGGCAACTGTCGTTGTCGGTCGGGCACTTCGCACCGATGTAAATCAAATTCTGTTTTGGCTGGGCTTGAATATTATTTTTGGTTTTTTGTCGCCTGGAATTGATTGGCGAGCTCATCTAGGTGGGGCACTTATCGGTGCGGTTGTGGCTCGAATTATTGTGCGGTCGCGCTCGAACAAATTCACGCGAGCACAAATATCGAGTATGACCATACTTGGTCTTGGCCTTTTGGGACTTGTAGCCATAAGGGTTTCAGCAATCTTGTCGCTCTCAGGCAACTAGGGGCTAACAAAAGACGAATTGGCAGGGTATTGTTAAGGTATGCCTGAATCAAAGTCTCGTAAGTCAAAAGAGCCGGTCTACACCCCTCCACCTGCGCCAAAGCCCGCTGCCTTCAAGGTAGGAAACCCAGTCTGGCTTGCCCCAGTCATGGTGGCATTGTTCATCATTGGTCTCTTGTGGATTGTTGCCTTCTATCTGGTTGGAAATACCTTGCCAATTATGAAGGATCTAAACAACATTCAAAATGTTCTAGTTGGTTTTAGCTTTATCGGTGTGGGGTTCTTCCTTTCCACTCGCTGGCGCTAGTTTCTAAATTACATGGACGTAATTTTCCCCAGCTGTGGATTAATCTGTGGATAAGTCCTTGTTAGAGATTGCTCGTACGGTGCGCCGGCGTCAAATATTCGCTGGCGTTGTTGCTGGTCTGGCTGGATTCCTTTTTGTCGCGAGCAGCGTCACTTCGTTGGGGACAAACTTGCGCACTGGTGGTGTTGAAGATCTGCGTGGATTAGTGATTGATCGCGCAGGTGCAGTAGCGGTTTTAGAAAACAAAGTGAGTAAAACTCAAGACCAAGTCAATGAAATTTCAGCAAAAAAAATCTCTCCTGAAATCAGTGCAACTCTTTTAACCTTAGAAAACATCACTGGATTATCTGCAGTTACAGGCTCTGCGTTACAAGTTAGTTTGTCTGATGCTCCTCGAAGTAATGATCTAACTCTGCCAACAGGTGTAGGCCCTGATGATTTAGTTGTTCACCAACAAGATGTGCAGTCAGTGGTAAATGCTTTTTGGCGAGCAGGTGCCACAGCAGTTCAGGTAATGGACCAGCGAATAATTTCCAGTTCAGCAATTCGTTGTGTGGGAAATACACTGTTACTCCAGGGACGTGTATACAGTCCGCCATTCGTAATCACTGGGGTAGGAAATGTCAGCGATCTGCAAGAATCGCTAGCTACAGAACCTGGTGTTCAGATTTATCGCGAGTATGTCGATACTTTAAATCTTGGTTGGCAGGTAAAAATCTTGAACCAAACGACATTGCCGGCATGGCAAGGTGCCATTAATTAATTTTCCCCAAGACGGGTGTTAGTCCAACAGCCATCGCTCTAGCATTAACATCGCCACAACGCACTAGCCACTCAGCGAGCATCTGGTGTCCGCCCTCAGTTAGCACTGATTCGGGGTGGAATTGGACACCTTCAATATCCATGGTTCGATGTTTAATTGCCATGATGACACCGTTTTCGGTTTCGCCAGTTATTTCAAGCTCAGCTGGCACAGTATCTCGCTCAACTGCCAACGAGTGGTATCTAGTTGCTGTGAATGGTGAATTCAGAGGAGCAAGCACACCTTGGTTATGGTGAAAAACTTCTGAAGTTTTCCCATGGAGCAATTCAGGAGCTCGAGATACTGTTGCGCCAAAAGCCTCCGCAATTGACTGGTGTCCAAGACACACGCCAAAAATCGGCACCTTCCCACCGAGTTCTTTAACCAAGGTGATGCAGATTCCGGCCTGACTAGGGTTACCTGGCCCAGGTGAAAGCAAGATTCCATCGTATTGACTAGCCTCTTGCACAGTTACTTGGTCATTGCGTCGAACATCAACTTGAGCACCCAACTGGGCAAGGTATTGCACCAAGTTGAATACAAAGCTGTCGTAATTATCGACAACAAGAATGCGCACCATTGGAAAAAGTCCTATCGAACTGGAGTGATTGTCGCGCTAGGTGTGCGAGAAAGTGTCGGCGTTGGAGTTGGTGATACCGTCACTGTCGGAGCGACCACTGTCTTATTGACTGTAATTGTCACGGTGGTCCCCTTTAGCGCCATTCCTTCACTCGGTGATTGTGCCAGCACAATTCCACCTGCGAGATTTTCATCCAAGTCATAAAGTACCTGCACCTTGAAACCAGCATTAACCAAGATCGCATTTGCCTCGACCTTGGTTTTGCCGACTATTGATGGAACTGGAACTTTGCCACTTGAAATAACAACGTTCACTCGACTACCAACATCAACAGTTTCTGAAGCCTTTGGACTTTGACCCGTTACGGTTCCCTCGGGCTTATCACTGTCTTCATATGTGACCTTACCCAGAACAAGTTTCGCCTCGATTAACAGTGCCCGAGCATCATCTACTGTGAATTGATCTACAACGTCAGGAACGACTACTTGTTCCTTACCGTTGGACACAGTGACATTGACTTTCTGCCCTTGCTCAAGCAATTCGCCCGCAGCTGGATCCTGCCCGATGATCGTGCCCTTAGGGGCATTCTCATCATTCTTTGGCGTTTCAGTACCAAGTGTGAGTGCAACATTTTCCAGGGATGTCGTTGCTTCCGCAATCGTCTTTGTCGCCAAGTTGGGCACAGTCACCTTGCTGATACCTGAGCCAAATAGTTGTTGACCGGCAAAGACAATTAGTCCGAGAGCCAAGATTGATGCAACCGCAGCCCCTATCCATTTCATGATGTTTCGTTTAGGTGCATCCGCATCACCCATAGGCAGCAACGATTCATCGTTCACTGGATTTTGCGCGGTCACTGGAATGACGCTTGTGTGTGCGGTGACTGAAGCCATGATTGGCATGCCAGCCATGGCCCGTTCAACATCAGCACGCATTTCGGCAGCGCTTTGGTAGCGACTATTTGGTTGCTTAGCCAAGGAATGTAAAACAATGGCATCTAGTGTTGCGGGAATTGATGGATCAACCTGTGAAGGTGCTTTCGGAATTTCATTAACGTGCTGGTAGGCAATTGACACGGGTGATTCGCCAGTAAACGGTGTCGCTCCAGTTAGTAACTCAAACAAGACACAGCCTGTTGAATAGATGTCACTTCGAGCATCGACCAATTCACCACGCGCTTGTTCTGGTGAAAGATATTGTGCAGTCCCCATCACAGCGCTCGTTGCGGTGACTGAACTAGCTGCATCGCTCATAGCCCGAGCGATACCAAAGTCCATCACCTTTGCATCGCCATTGCTGTTAATCATGATGTTTGCTGGCTTGATATCTCGATGGACAATTCCATGACGATGTGCGTAATCAAGTGCTGCCAAAATGCCTGCGGAAATTTCTAGACTCCGCTCAGGCAAAATGCGCGGACCACGAGCAAGCATTTGGCGCAGAGTTACCCCATCAACAAATTCCATCACAATGTATGGCACCTGCACTTCGGTCGTGCCATCAACAATGGTGTCTTGACCAGTGTCATAGATTGCCACAATGTTTGGGTGATTTAGCCCGGCAGCAGATTGAGCTTCCCTCCGAAAGCGTTCCTGGAACATAGGGTCACGCGCCAAATCAGGACGAAGGACTTTAATCGCCACTCGACGATTAAGTCGCCTATCGGTTCCTTCGTAAACCTCGGCCATGCCGCCGCGACCTACTACTTGACCGATGTCATAACGATCACCAAGTTGGGTGAACTCGCTCACTTTTGCTCCTAGTACTTACTGGTCTTGACTTGATTTGGGCGTTTCCCTCTATTGTTCACTATTTCGATAAGACTGCGCGCATCACACTGGCTGCAATTGGTGCGGCCAAACCATTGCCACTGACTTCAGTTGCTCCGCCACCATTCTCCAGAACTACTGCAACGGCGACATGTTTACCGCCAGCATTAGCCCAACCAACAAACCAAGCATGGGCCGGTGACCCTGGTGAGGTTTCTGCTGTCCCGGTTTTGCCGCCTACGCGCACCCCAGCAATTCGGGCATTTGAGCCAGTGCCGTTATTAACCACAGCAACCATCATGTCCTGCAAAGCTTTGGCACTGGTTTCGCTTACTGCTCTACCAAAAGCACTTGGAGTGGCGTTTTGCAGAATGCTTAGATCAGGTCCGAGGACTTTGTCGACTAGATAGGGCTTCATCACTACGCCTGAGTTTTCGATACCGGCGCTAACCATAGCCATTTGTAGCGCAGTGGCGCGCACATCAAATTGCCCAATTGCGCTCATTGCAGTTTGTGCGCCATCAAGGTTCTGCGGGAATCTACTGGTGGCTGAAGTCATCGGAACTTGGAATGAGTTTTCGAAACCAAACTTTCGTGCCTGCTCCGAAATCTTGTCCTGACCAAGATTCATGCCAAGCCAAGCAAAAGAGGTATTACAAGAAATAGCCAGAGCGTTCTTGAGCGTGGTCTTACCATTTGGCCCACACTCTTTACCTGTCCAGTTATTCAAATATTTGGTTGAATTCTTAAACTTGAGTCTTTTTGGTCCAGGAATTTTCGAGGCAGCCGTGAATTTCCCAGATTCAAGCGCAGCAGCTGCAGTAATTAATTTGAAAGTTGATCCAGGCGGCAGTGTCATCGCTAGGGGACGATTCAACATTGGCTGCCTTGGATCATTGTTCAACGATTCATAATTGTTCTGAATTGAAGTCGCATTGTGACTCGATAAAAGATTTGGATTAAAGGATGGTGAACTAGCTAGTGCCAACAATGCACCTGTCTTTGGATCAATAGCTACCACAGCGCCAGTTCGACCACCGAGTGCTCGCATGGCAACATCTTGTGCTTCGCTATTAATTGTCAACCGAATCGTTCCACCCGTTGGCTTACGATTTGCAAAAAGTTGCTGAAGTCGATTGACGAAAAATCTACTGTCATTGCCGGCCAAAATATCATTTTGAGCCTGCTCTAAGCCAGTTGCACCATAAACCAATGAATAGAAACCAGTTATTGGTGCGTACGTACTTTTGTTTGGATAAGTGCGTAGGTACTTAAGTGAGTCGCTTGTTGATTTGGATTTCGCGACCGATTCCGAGCCGATCAAAATAGCGCCACGTGCTCGTGAGTATTCGTTCAGGAGAACTCGTTGGTTCCCAGGTGCCTGGCGCAATTCCTTTGCCTTGAAGACCTGCACATAACTGACGTTAACTATTAGGACCAAAATCAAAAAAATTAGGACACCAGTGACGCGATTGATTTTTCTAATCATGCGCTCACTTCACTCTTTGGCAAATCCAGTGCAAAATTTTCAGGAGCACGAGCTGAGTTAGAGATCCGAATTAATAGCGCAACCAAAATATAGTTAGCCACCAAAGATGATCCACCATAGGACATAAATGGAGTAGTCAAACCAGTCAATGGGATCAAGCGCGTGACTCCGCCGATAACAATAAATGCCTGCAAACCAATGACCGTGGTTAGTGCAATCGCTAGCAGGTTGCCAAATGGATCACGTGTTCCCACGGCAGCTCTGGCGCCACGTTCCACCACAATCGCGTAAATGAGCAAGATTGCAATCAACCCGGCAAGCCCAAGTTCTTCTCCAAGTGCCGAGGTGATGAAATCTGTTTTTGCGAAGGGCACGAGTTGCGGATATCCCTGACCCCATCCAGTACCAAACAGACCCCCATTTGCTAATCCATAAAGGGATTGCACAATTTGAAAACCGTCACCATTTGCTTGGCTAAACGGATCTAGCCAAATACTAAAACGTATGCGCACATGACCAAATGCGAAGTGAGCTGCGCTACCACCAACAGTGAGAAGTAGCGCTCCAATAATCACCCATGAACGGCGTGATGTCGCCACGTAAAGCAAGACGGTAAAGAGTCCAAAGAGGAGAAGGGAAGTGCCCAAATCGTGTTCAAGAACAAGGACTAAAAGCGCAATAAACCAAACCAAGATTAAGGGTCCAACATCTCGAAAACGTGGAACACCAATTCCCAAAATCGAACCGCGCACATGAGCCAATGTGTGTCGTCTGCCAACAAGATAGCCAGCGAAGAATATCGCTAAAGCAATTTTTGCCAATTCACCTGGCTGAAAGGTGAAGCCCAGAATACTGATCCAGAGTCGTCCTCCGTTAACCACATTTCCAATGCCTGGCACAAGAGGTAAAAACAGCAGCACGATGCCGAAGAGACCACTTGTAAAAGTGAATTGTGCGAGCCTGCGATGATTGCGTAAAAAGGCAATTATCAGACTGAAGAGAATCAAGCCCAGAAGCATCCATGTCAATTGCAAATAGACATCTGGCGTCGGTTGCGGACTATTGTTGGCTGCTGCTCGGGCAGCATTAGCCACGTCTAGTCGATGAATCATTGCCAGACCAAGCATGTTTAACAAAGCAACGCAAGGAAGTAGCACAGGATCTGCATACGGGGCTTGCCAACGAACCACAGAGTGTGCACACAAAAGTAAAAGCCCAGCACTAAGCAAGGCGCTCCACCCGCCGAGTGAACCCGAGTTGCTGGCAGCGTCAACCAAAATCCAGGCAAAAACCCCAACGAGCCAAGCACCCACTAGGAGGACTAGTTCGGTTGAGCGTCTCGTGGATACTGTGTACTGACGAAGAATTTGACTCATTAGTACAGCGCCGGACAGCCAGGAGTCATGGGGTTTTGCAGGCAATCGTTGACTCTAACTTGCAGTCTGTCGATAAGGGCAGTTGCCTCTTCTCGTGACGATGATGCAATCGTTTCCTGCAATTTGTTTCGTTCAAACTCTGGCAGAAAATCAGCGCGAAGCGAGGTAACTTCAACGAGCCTTGAAAGTCCTGCACTAGGAATTCCTTGGTAGATGGCAGCAACTCGAGTTGGTCCATAGACCCCCACGTACCATTGCCCAGACAGCCACCAAAACGCACAACCAAGAGAAACGCAGACAGTAGCCAAGGTTGCCAGTATTGGAATAAGCCTCGTGCGAACTCCACGTTTTGGGATGACAAAAATTAATTCATCTTCCAAGACGACTTCTGCTTCAGATGGGAAATCAACTTCCGGTAGACGATCTTGATTCTCGGTGTCACTTGCTGCGCCGATTAACACAGGATCGGTTTCTACCGCTGCTTCCAAAATTTCGGCTACTACTACTGTGATGTTATCGGGTCCGCCGTTAGCCATAGCTCGATCAATCAGGTCAGTGACTGCGCTGGGTAAGTCGGCATTTTGTAGACATTCCAAAATGGCACCATCTTCAATTACGCCGCATAAACCATCACTGCAAACTAAGAATCGGTCACCAACATGTGCTTCTCGAATAGAAAGATCAACTTCAACAGCATGAATACCGTCGATGGCTCTCATCATTAAGTTTCTACGTGGATGAACCGCGGCTTGTGCCTTAGTAATCTCGCCGCTATCTACTAAGGTCTGCACAAAAGTGTGATCTTTAGTCATTTGGGCAAGTTCGCCTTCATGCAAAATGTACGCGCGTGAGTCACCTACATGTGCAACGGCAATTCGGTCACCACGAAGTGCAAGTGCGGTTAATGTGGTACCCATTCCAGCCAGTTGATTATTTTGAGCCACCACATCTGCGATGTGTTCACCCGATGTGATGACCGCATCCGCTAACAAAGCCAAAACTTCATCAGCAGTTGTCGAATCATTAGAGGCTGAAACGACCGTGGCAACAGTGGCAGAACTAGCGAGTTCTCCAGCCTCGTGCCCACCCATACCATCTGCAACGATCAGCAGATTTGCTGAAGCAAACCCAGCATCCTCATTGTTTTTGCGAACCCGACCTATTTCTGAGCGGGCTGCATAGCGAAAGGAAAGGCTTGTCACGATCGCAACTCCAACGAAGTTCGCCCGATCCGCAAAACTGCCTTTGGCTTCAACAGAGTTGGACCCGAAACTTTGGTATCCCCAATCCAAGTTCCATTTGTTGAACCAAGGTCTTCAACCACCCAATGTGTCCCTTGAGGGGTGAGTCGAGCATGATTTGTGCTGACAAAATCATCATCAAGCACCACAGTTGAATCTGGTGCTCGCCCGATAGTGATTGGTGAGTTACCAAGTGGAATTACGGTTCCGGAAAGCGGCCCTTCAGTGATAATGATTCCGCTTGCCGCTTTTTTACTACGTAAAGTTGGCCGAGGGCTTGGACGGCGGGTAGTTCTTGCCGGTGTTAACGGTTTGGCGTCACGTGGCGCTTGCAAGTCACGGCGCAAGACAGAAACAACTGACAGCACAAACCACCATAAAACTAAGAGAAAACCTATTCTTAGAACACTCAAAAGCAATTCAGACATAGGCTACCGACTCGCGTAAGTCAAAGTCGTGTTACCGACCTTGATGATTGAGCCGTCATGCAAAACGGCTTCAGTAATTCGGTTGCCATCAACTAAGGTTCCATTGGTTGAGCCGTTATCGCGGATCAGCACTTCGCTACCTAAAACAATACTGCAATGGATTCGACTCACCCCAGAATCGTTTACCTGGATATCCGCATCACTGCCTCGTCCAATGTTTGTCACCGATCGCGTGAGCGGATAGTCATCACCCTCGATGGTTCGTAGGTGTGGTGTCACTGACTCAGTCATTACGGGAATAGGTGCCAGCGGTACCTCAGGAGTTACCGGAGAATGATTTGAAACGGCATCGTAGACCGGGGCTGAAGTGCTTTTTATCCGAAAATCTCCCGTATTAAGAGAACCTTCGAGCACAAATGAAATATCAGGGCGATCCACTGGGCTGTAACGCTGTTCTATGCAGTACTTAGTTGCGATCTCGCCAAGTTCATTGGCTAATGCACCGAAGTACCCAGATAGTCGCTCAAAGTCTTGTTCAGCGAGTCCGAAAATGAAGATGTTAGGTGAAATTTGTGTCCCATTGATGTTGGTAACTCGACTATCAATTTCGCCTTGTAAGGCCGCGGCAAGCTCCACAGGTTGCACCTGCGATTTGAAGGCTTTTGAAAAGGACCCATTGACAATTTTGCCCAGTCGTTCTTCAAAGTTTTCGAGCAAACCCATTGCTTTTCCCTAATCTCTTATTACATCTCCATGTTACTTGCGTAGCCAAAATTTACTGTGGTCAACGCCTATGTGGCTTTAATTAACTGATTAGTTGCCAATAAGTTCGCAGAAATCCGAGATTACCTAAATGCGATTAGCGCACTGCAGTCCAGCAGCCTCCCATAATTCAGCAATTATGAAAGAAAGCCACAATTGCGTTAAAAACATGTGAAACTGAATTGTTCGTTGGGTTTCAGTGTTGTTAGTTCCTTTCGACGAGGATTACTGAAGGAGCTTACAAGTGTGCCTATCTCCGCAAGTAGATCTTGTAGCCGGTGCCGCCATATCAATTTTCGCTGTTGATGCATTGCGCAACAATTCCAACACCCGCACTTTGCCAATGGCTATACTGCCCGCACTTTTCGCAATCCATACATTTATGTCAGCAGTTGTTTGGTTCGGCTTAAATGGCGATATCTCAAAAGCTATTGGATATCTTGCGACCGACGCATATATCCTCATTGCATTTGTAGTTCTGCCAGTCATGGTGCCTATCGCTACTTTGCTAATTGAACCACCGGGTTGGCGCAAATTATCCTTAGCGGTTTTGAGTTTTACGGGCCTATTGGTAGGCGGCATTTTCTGGCAAAACATTTCGGCTGGAAAAAGTAGTGCAGTGGCATGCGAGCGCTACGTTGATTTTCATGTGGGAGGTGTGCCATTTCAGGTGAGTGTTTTATATGCCGTGGTGACCTGTGGCGCAATGCTGCTCTCTGGTAGCAAACCACTGTTCTACTGGGGGATGCTCAATGTCCTTGCCATCGCATTCTTAAGCTATCGATTAAGCCATAGTCTGCCGTCATTGTGGTGCTTTTGGGCTGCTTGTACTAGTGGTTTTATATCTTGGTTTATTCGGTCGCCCGAAGTGAATTTTCCATCAAAGCGCTCGATTTCTCAGAGTGTAGAAATAGTCAGCCCGCAATAGCCATAACCTTTATTAGCGCGATTAAATTGGTCGGTCAGGCAAAAGTAAGTCAGTTAGTGAAAGCCAAAATCAGCATTGCGCCAACTAGCACCCCGACAATAGTTATTCCCGCTTTCGAACTCAACGGCTTTGCCAGTTGAGGCACCCAAGCGGCAATAAGCAAGCTGACCCCAAAAATCACTAGAGGTGCCCCCTTGGCAAGGGAATTTTGATATCGCCAGTTGATTAAACCGAAAGCAGTTAATAGGTAGCCGACCCAGCGCATGTTCATGATTATTGTTTCCATCCTCCTAAGGTAGTAGGAGTGGACGTCTAAAACGCGTATTCTTAGCCTTGTCCCTTTCTAATGCGTCATGAGGATTGCATGAAACTTCGCAAGCTCCTCCACTTGACCGAGGAAGAACGACGATTGTTGGCCCGACCAGGCTTTATCGCGTTAGCTATTTTCTTGCTCACCCTAGTTGGTGTTGTCACTGGAATTACTCATGCACTTGATCAATCATTAATCACAAATTTAAGATTTTCACATCCTTGGACTAACGATTTCTTGAAAGCGATTGAACGCCCCGGTGATCGCCGTTATGTCTACCCAGCCGCTATTTTTATAAGCATTGCAATGACAGTGCGGCGTAAGGATTTACTGCCAACAGTAGTCACAGTCGCCGCTCTGGTTTTCACAAATGCGATAACCGGTGTTTTTAAGATCCTTACCGCACGTGGCTTTCCCCGCACTGGTGATCCGGACGCATTTGATTATTCACATGCACAAGTAAGCGGTTCATTTCTCGGTTCATATGAAAAATACATTTCAGTTCTTGGCGCATTTCCATCTGGGCATACTGCAAATGTTGCTGCCGCTGGCACACTCATGGTTTTGGCCGCCTATTCCGCACGACCAAGATTTCGCCCGTACGCAAACCCCATAACGGCTTTCACAATATTCCTATCTGTTTTTACTATTACTTGTAGTTGGTTGCGCGATACGCATTGGATGACTGATTTGATTGCAGGTATTGGCTTGGGTGTCGCTTCAACAATTGCTGCCACACTATGGGCTCTCCACCTTCCTAACGAATGGCGTCATCCTGAACTGGCTGGACGCCGCCGATTGCAAATCTCCAGCTTCATTGTGGTGACGCTTGCCTGCATATTTATGTTTGCTGGTAGCTCCACCTTGAGTAACTCGGGCACTTCTATTGTTTTGGTAATTGGAACACTTGCGGTTGTAGCCAGACAGTCGCATAAAAGTTATCGTCGAGCAAATACAAGTTCCAAAGAATCGGCCTTGCAAAAAGAGAATGCCTGATTGGAAAATTACACTTTTATTTTGGCCAATACGGTCTCCTCTTTTTGAATCAAGGTGACAGAATCAGAATTAGTGGAAAGGAATTTTTCTAAATGGATTTTTTCGAATTAGAACTTGCAGCCCAAGCATGGATGGCTCAAGATCCAGACCCAACCACAGTTGCTCAACTACGCGAATTGTTAAAAAGCGCATTGACAGATTCTGCTGCACTTTCTGAACTTCAAGATGCCTTCCGCGGCCCACTTGAATTTGGCACAGCCGGTCTGCGCGGAAAATTGGGTGCCGGACCTAACCGCATGAACAGAGTTACTGTGCAACAAGCTGCAGCAGGTCTGGCTAACTATTTGATTGCCAACAACGAAATTGGCAAACCCATCGTGATTGGTTTTGATGCTCGACACAACAGCGATGTATTTGCTAAAGACACCGCACAGATTTTGGCCGGTGCCGGGCTTGTCCCGATGCTGTTTGCATCCTATGTTCCTACTCCTGTGCTGGCCTTTGCTATTCGCGAACTAGGTGCATGTGCTGGGGTAATGGTGACGGCCAGTCATAATCCGGCTCAAGATAATGGTTACAAGGTTTATCTGGGTGATGGACGCCAGATTGTGTCACCAGTTGACTCGTTGATTGCGAAACAAATTCGACAGATTGATGATTTATCAGCGATAGCCCGAAGCCAAGACATACAACAAGCTCCAATCGATTTATTAAACGCATACGTTGAGCGCACCTCGCAACTTGTTTTGAACGGCCCAACTACGGAAGCAATTCGCAAAAACGTAAAGGTTGTTTATACCGCAATGCATGGCGTCGGATATGACGTGACCAGTCAGGTCGTAGCGAAAGCCGGTTTCAATCCACTTAAAGTAGTGGTCGAACAACGAGATCCAGATCCTGATTTTTCTACGGTCCCTTTCCCAAATCCTGAAGAAGCAGGTGCTCTAGATTTGGCAATTGCATTGGCACAAAAAGAGTCCGCCGATGTTTTGATTGCTAATGATCCGGATGCGGATCGATTGGCGTTAGCCCTTGTTGATTCGACTGGCAAATGGAAAAGTCTCCATGGTGACCAAGTTGGTATTTTGCTTGCCTGGTGGACTATCGAACGCGCTGAACGTGTGGGTAAAAAAGTAGCGGGCACGATGGCTAGTTCAATTGTTTCCTCAATGATGCTTGAACAATTGGCACATGCTCGAGGACTTGGGTATGAAAACACTTTGACTGGATTCAAGTGGGTTTCCCGAGTACCGAATTTAATTTATGGTTACGAAGAAGCCTTGGGATATTGCGTAGACCCAAAAGCAGTAGGTGACAAAGATGGCATTTCGGCCGCGGTCATGATGCTCGAATTAATAAGTTCTCTCAAAGCATTAGGTCGCACTTGCTGGGAAATCTTGGATGAACTTGCCAAAGAATTTGGTCAGCATTTAACTGATCAGGTTTCCGTTCGAGTATCTGACCTTGCGCAGGTTGATCGAGTGCTTTCTGCACTGCGCCAGAATCCCCCAGAAGTGATGGGTGGTCTAGAACTTTCAAAGATTATTGACTTAGCAAAGTCTGAATCTGGCCTGCCACCAACTAATGGAATCATTTTTTATTTTGGTAAACCAGATCAGGAATTATTTGCTCGCGTAATCGTGCGACCAAGCGGAACCGAGCCAAAGATTAAGTGTTACTTGGAAGTCGTATCCAAGAATCCTGACAAATCCGTAGCCCAAGCCGAAGCAATTCGAATACTTGCTGACTTAGCATCCGATGCCCAACCTCTCTTGATTGGAAATTAGAAAATGAATCGCACCGACTTGGCCCTGCTGGTTGATCACACTCTGCTTAAACCAGAAGCGACAACCGCTGAAGTTATTGCACTTTGTGAAGAGGCAAATGAACTTCAAACATTTTCAGTTTGCGTTTCTCCACCTTTCGTCTTGACGGCACTAGCAAATACCTCACCCGCAGTGGCAGTTGCCACGGTCTGTGGCTTCCCAAGTGGTAAACATGAAACTTCAATCAAGGCAGCCGAAGCTGCACTTTCCGTGGCTCAAGGCGTCAATGAAGTGGACATGGTCATAGATGTTGGCCGAGCCATCATGGGTGATTGGGATTATGTCCAGCGAGATATCGAGGCCGTTCGAGAAGTCACCCATGGCGTCATCCTCAAGGTGATTTTGGAGACAGCAGCACTCTCAGACGAACAGATTCGCCAGGCCTGCCTATGCGCGGTCCGCGCCAACGCTGATTATGTAAAAACATCAACTGGCTTCCATCCAGCAGGTGGAGCGAACGTCAATGCGATAAGAATCATGAGTGAAACAGTCGCTGGAAAACTTGGAGTTAAAGCAAGTGGGGGAATTCGTACTAGTGAATTCGCTCTAGAACTAATTGCTGCAGGTGCAACCCGTTTAGGCCTATCTGGTACTCGGGCAGTTCTTAACGGTGTAACGGCAAACGATTCGTATTAAAGCAAACCAGTTTTAAGTTCTGCATACCCAGGCTTAATAACCTCATTGATTAACTTAAGCCGCTGATCAAACGGAATAAAGGCACTCTTCATTGCGTTGATTGTTAGCCATTCAAAATCTGCAAGCCCATATCCAAAAGCTTCTTGCAACCCGAGCATCTCACTTGTCATTGAAGTGTTAGACATCAAGCGATTGTCTGTATTTAAAGTGACTCTAAAATTCAATTCGCGAAGTAACCCAATTGGATGCGCGGCAATACTTGGCACTGCACGGGTATCTACATTTGATTTTGGACACAACTCAAGAGGAATGCGACCGTCGCGAACGAAACTTGCTAGTTCACCCAAAGTTACCGATCCATCTGGCGCAATCGAGATGTCATCAATGATTCGAACACCATGACCTAGTCGTTGAGCTCCACAAATCTGGATAGCCTCCCAGATGCTTGCGAGCCCAAATGCTTCACCAGCGTGAATCGTAAAATGCGCATTGTGTCGGCGCAGATAATCGAATGCTTCGATTTGATTAGTGGGCGGAAACCCTGCTTCCTTACCGGCAATGTCGAAACCAACCACACCACGATCGCGATACTCAACTACAAGTTGCGCGACCTCGTTTGCGTTAGCGGCTGAGCGCATTGCACACAAAATGAGTCCAGTTTTGATTGGCTTTCCAGCCTCTTGCGCCAACTTCTCCCCAGCGCGAAGCCCAATCAGAGCGTGATCGATTACTTCTCGAAGACTAAGTCCCCCTTGAGTATTTAGCTCGGGAGCAAATCGCACTTCGGCGTATACAACGCCGTCATGAGCTAGGTCTTGCACGCACTCACTTGCCACTCGTTGCAGGGCATTCGGTGTTTGCATCACGCCGACTGTGTGTGCAAAAGTCTCAAGATAGATTTCTAAAGATCCTTGTACTGCGGTATGAAACCAATTTGTTAGTTGTGGCTCATCATCAAAAGGTAATGACTGGTAGCCAGACTCACGAGCAAGTTCCAAAATTGTGTTGACTCGCAATCCACCATCGAGATGATCGTGCAGTAAAACTTTTGGTGCATTTCTAATATCCGTAGTGCTTAACATTTCTACCAAACTCCATCTAGACAATTCGTTCGATAATTAGTGGCAGGCGCGCACTAACATCTGAAAGAGCACCAACAGAGTAAGCAGATTCCAGACTCGCTAGTGCTTGTTCAAATCTGGTTGGTTCATCCGTATGCAAAGTAAAAAGTTTTTGACCTGCTGATATTTCATCGCCAAGGTCAGCGTGCCACTCCACACCAGCCCCGGCTTGAACGTTGTCTTCCTTGCGTGCTCTTCCAGCCCCGAGACGCCAAGAGCAAACACCTACGCCGAGAGCATCTAACTTCGTCAGGTAACCACTGCCTTGCGCATACACAGTGTGTGTTTCAGCCGCAGTCGGTAGCGAGGCATCGACATCGCCGCCTTGAGCCACGATCATTTGTCGCCAGGTATCCATGGCTGATCCGTCCCTAATTGCAGTCGCTGGATCTTTGGTTGGCTTGACCCCTCTTACGCTTGCTGCATCAAGCATCTCGCGAGCTAGCGCCAACGTCAGTTCTACAACGTCGCTTGGTCCACCACCAGATAGCACCTCTAAAGACTCGCGCACCTCAAGTGCATTTCCCGCCGTGCGACCCAGAGGCACATCCATAGCCGTCAACAGTGCTCGCGTTTCAACTCCGGCGTCTTTGCCGATACCGACCATAGTTTGTGCTAACTCTCGAGCCTGTTCAACTGTCTTCATAAACGCACCTGAACCAACCTTCACATCAAGAATTAAGGCGCCAGTTCCTTCAGCAATCTTCTTGCTCATAATCGAAGCAGATATCAATGGGATTGACTCAACCGTGGCCGTAACATCTCGAAGCGCATAAATCCTGCGATCAGCAGGAGCTAATTGTTCATTAGCCGCACAAATTACCGCACCCACATTATTTAGAACATCAAACATTTCTTGCTTACTAAGTTTTGCTCTCCACCCACGAATTGATTCCAGTTTGTCCAATGTGCCCCCGGTATGGCCAAGTCCACGACCTGAAAGTTGCGGAACACTAATTCCGCAGGCAGCAACAATGGGTGCTAACGGCAAAGTGATTTTGTCGCCAACTCCACCCGTTGAGTGCTTATCAGCTGTAGCGCGATTGAGTGCTGACCAATCCATAGTCTCGCCAGAATTAATGTATGCCTGCGTCCAGCGCACAATTTCGCGTCTGTTCATGCCATTGAGCAAGATCGCCATCGCCATCGCAGCCATCTGCTCTTCGGCCACGACGCCACGAACATACGCATCTACAAACCAATCGATTTGTAGGTCAGATAGTTCTTGATGATCGCGTTTGGTGGCAATTACATCGACTGCGGCAAATGATTCAATCGACATGATTTAACTGCGATCAATCAGGTCATTAACCCCAAAGGCATCGGGAAGTAACTGCGCTAAAGTAACAGGCCCGTTAGCTGAATCAACGAGACAGTTGGCTCCACCATGCTCCCAAAGCAACTGTCGACAACGCCCACACGGCATTAGTGCAACACCATTGCGATCAACGCAGGCCACTGCCACTAGTTGGCCTCCGCCGGAACTAATCAAATCGCTAACCATTCCACACTCAGCGCAAAGACCCAATCCATACGAAGCGTTTTCAACATTGCAACCCGTGACTAGCCGGCCGTCATTAACGAGTCCAGCAACTCCAACGGGAAAATCAGAGTAAGGCGCATACGCGTGAGTCATGGCACTTCGCGCGCGACTGCGCAAAGAATCCCAATCGATTTCAGAAGGCTCGTTACTCATTAGTGCGACTCACCCTTTCGGTATGCCATACCCGCAGTAGCTGGCGGTCTAAGCCGCTGTGATGCAGTGGCTAGAACTAACAGAGTGGTTACATAAGGCGCAACCTGTGCTACTTCAGGAGCCATGTTTGTGCTGGCAAGGAATCCGCCAACGAGCGCTGATCCAATTATCAAGAATGCCAAACTGGTTGCCCGCACACCACTTCGTAGTCCCAGGAATGCCAGCGCAATTAGCACTAGTGCACCAAATAAGACCAAACCACGGATATTTGCGTTGTCGCGTAGTTGCAATGTGTCGATGTAGCCAAATACTGTGGCACCGATACCTGTGCCCATGGGTCGCCAGTTACCGAAAATCATTGTTGCCAAACCGATGTAACCGCGGCCTGCAGTTTGTCCACCACGATAAACATTTGTTCCAACAATGGCTAGGTATGCTCCGGCAAGACCTGCCAAAGAACCAGAAATAATTACCGCGATGTACTTGTACCTAATTACATTCACACCAAGTGTTTCCGCAGCGGACGGACTTTCTCCTGCACTTCGCAAACGCAGACCAAATGAAGTTCGCCATAAAGTCCAACCGGTCAACACAAACAAGATGACGGTCAGAATGGTCAAGTACGACAAATGATAGAAAAGCCCAGAGAACATTCCAGCGAGATCACTTATTACAAACCAACCCTTTTGCTGCAGGGTATTTAACGGATCTGCGATGAAGTCAATCGTGACTGAAGGGAGCAACCCTTTCACTGGTGGCGATTGACTTTGTCCACCACCAGGTGCGTTTGAGAATGCAAGCTTGGCCAGGAATTGCGCCAAACCCAAACCCAAAATATTTATGGCCGTACCCGCAATTATTTGATCGACACCAAATGAGACAGTAACGATTGCGAACAGCAGTGCGCCAAGCATGCCGAAAGTTACAGCCCCTAGGACACCTGCCCAAGGACCCCACTGCCAACCTGCCCAGCCCGCACCGAAGGTACCAAGAATCATCATGCCTTCAAGCCCGATGTTCACAATTCCAGCACGTTCTGACCAGAGACCACCAAGTCCTGCCAAACCAATTGGCACCGCTAGACCAAACGCAGCGGCCATAGTTCCGCGACTCGTTAAGTCATTTGTATCTGCGAAGATACGTGATATTGAAAGCAACGTCATTGCGCTGATGAAGAAAGCAAAAATGCGGATGCTTGGTGATTTCGTGTTCACGATGCACTCGATTCTTTTTGGGCTAAGGCTTCGCCAACATTTTGTTGCTCCGATTTCACTCGGTTTCTGCGAACTAATTCGTATGCCACAACTACAGCGAGAACAATCACACCTTGCATAATCGTGACAATTTCTCTTGGCACATTTTCGATGTCCAAGATTTGGCTCGATACATCAAGGAATGCCCACAGGATGGCACCGAATGCGATTCCAATCGGATTGTTTCGACCCAATAGCGCGATTGCAATTCCGGTAAATCCATATCCACTTGGGAAATTCAGGGTGTATGAATATGGGTCGTTTCCAAGTAAATCTGGCAGGCCAACCATTCCGGCAATGCCACCAGAAATCAGCATGGTGATGACAACCATGCGCTTACTGTTAACGCCACTTGCAGATGCGGCACTAGCGGAAAGACCAGAAGCTCGAAGGTCATAGCCGAAAACTGTGCGATTCAAGACGAACCAATATAAGACGCCAATTAGGATCGCAACAATAATGAACCCGTAAACCTTGATGCTAGGCGACAGTAGATTCCAGCCAACCATTCGCCCGTTGGGTGGAATGATTTCCGTTCCGCGCACATTCAATGCTGCGGGCCTACCAACATTGGTTCGGATGATTGTGTAACTGATCAGACCAAGGGCGATGAAGTTGAGCATGATTGTGGAGATCACTTCGCTCACACCGCGAGCACTTTTAAGCCAAGCTGCTACTCCAGCCCATGCTGCACCGACTGCTATTGCGACAAAAATTGTGATTGGGATTGCAACTACCCCAGGCAAGTTGAGACTTCCTGCGACGGCCGCAGCACACATGCCACCCAGCATGTATTGACCATTGACCCCGATGTTGAAAAGGTTCATCTTAAAACCGATGGCAACCGCAACCGCACTGATGTAGTAAGTTGTCGCCAAATTGAGCATTAATGTCAGGGACCGTGGTGAAGTTCCGTAAACCGCCATCGCATTAAAAACTTCAAAAACATTCGAACCAAATGCGAATAAAATTATGGTGACAACTACAAGGCTAAATGCCACCGCTAATAGTGGTGCGGCAAGTGAATTGAGAATCTTTTGTCTACTCATCAGGATGCGGCCTCAATCCCATCGCTCTTTTTAACGCCAGTCATCGCTGTGCCTAACTCCTGCGGGGTTACCGTCACCGGATTTGCATCTGCGACAAACTTTCCGCGAAGTAGCACCTTGATTGTGTCACTCAAACCAATTAATTCATCAAGATCAGCTGAGATCAACAAGACTGCGAGACCGGATTCCCTCGCCTTACGTAAGTGATCCCAAATTGCGGACTGAGCACCAACATCAACCCCGCGGGTTGGATGAGCAGCGAGTAAAAACTTGGGGTCACTCGACATTTCACGACCCACAATTAGCTTTTGTTGGTTACCGCCAGATAGCGCACTTGCAAAAACATCAATGCTCGGAGTTCGTACATCGTATTCATCAATGATGCGCGCAGTATCATTTTTTGCATCTGCCGGTGTAAGCAAGAAGCCGTTCGAGTTTGGCTTAAGTGTCTGATGACCTAGCATTTTGTTCTCCCAAAGCGGGGCTTCAAGCAACAAACCTTGACGCATTCGATCTTCGGGAATAAACCCAAAACCTTGTTCGCGCCTTTTGCGCGTTGACCATTTTGAGATGTCTCCACCGTTGTAGATGAGAACACCACTTGATTTGATGATTCCCATCAGTGCATCAACTATCTCGGCCTGCCCATTGCCCTCTACACCAGCAATACCAAGAATCTCTCCGGCATGAATTTTGAAAGAAACATCATCGACTAGGGGCTTACCAGCAGCAGTGAGCACACTGAGATTCCGCACATCAATGATTACCTCGTCAGTCACAGTGCTACCGCGTGTTTCTGGTGTTGGTAGTTCACTGCCAACCATCATCTCTGCCAAGTCATCCGCAGATACTTTTTGAGTACGAGGATCTACGGTTGCCACAGTTGAACCGGCCCGAATGACGGAGATTTCATCAGCAATTGCCAGCACTTCATCTAACTTGTGGCTAATGAATAAAATCGTAATTCCCTCAGCTTTTAAATCAGAGAGTGCAGAAAAAAGTTCGTCTACTTCATGTGGCACGAGCACAGCAGTTGGCTCATCCAAAATCAATATGCTCGCACCCCGGTATAAAACTTTAAGAATTTCAATTCGTTGACGGGCGCCAACTCCGAGTTCGGAGACAAATGAATTAAACGGCACATCGAGACCGTATTGCTGGGCTAGTTGAGTCAATCGAGTCAGAGCAGTTTGCTGATTTATGACTCCACGCTTAGTCGGCTCGCTTCCTAAAATTATATTCTCTAGAACCGTTAAATTGTCAGCAAGCATAAAGTGCTGATGCACCATTCCGATTCCTGCATCGATTGCGTCACTGGGAGAATGAAAAATTACCTCATTGCCATTAATGGCAATTGTGCCTTCATCAGGCTTTTGCATCCCGTAAAGAATTTTCATGAGCGTTGATTTCCCGGCGCCATTTTCGCCAACGATGGCGTGAACTGATCCACGTCGGACATCAAGATTTATGTCGCTATTGGCAATTACTCCTGGAAATCTTTTCCAGATTCCAGCTAACTTCACGGCAACCGGAGCGTCTATCAAATTGTTCACTCCTAAAAAATAGTTTCTACATTCTAAAGATACGACTTACCTGATATAGATGTGTGGCCCAGGTGAATATTTCTCACCTGGGCCACAAACTCTACTGATCTTTACTCAGCAGTTTTAACAACAATTTCGCCACTCTTGATCTTCTCAGCAGCAGCATCAGCTGCAGCCTTGAATGGTTCAACAGAGCTGTTTGAAGTTGCATAGCCAACGCCATCGCGAGATAGGTCGAAGTTCTGCACGCCAGTTAATGGAGCATCATCAACGACACCCTTGATTACCTCGTATACAGATACGTCTACGCGCTTTAGTGCAGAGGTCAAGATGACATCTTTCACATCAGCAAGTGATGGAATTGTGTACTGATCAGAGTCAACACCAATTGCCCATAGACCCTTAGCGGGTCCGCCACCAGCTTGAATTGCCTGGAACATACCAAGACCAGATCCACCAGCAGCTGCGTAAGCAACGTCAACACCCTTGGCAATCATGCCTTCAGTAGCGGTCTTTGCCTTTTCTGGCACGTTCCACGCAGTGTTATCGCCAGCAGGACCCATGTACTTGGATTCGATGATGATATTTGGATTCACAGACTGTGCACCCTGGTTGTAGCCAACTTCAAAGTTCTTGATCAGTGGGATTTCCATTCCACCAATGAAGCCGATGCGTCCACTCTTGCTTGCTGTTGCTGCAATAACACCAACAAGGTATGAAGCCTGTTCAGCAGCGAAAACTAAGCTAGCAACATTTGGAGAATCAATCACGGAGTCAACAATTGCGAAGTTAACATCTGGGTATTCCTTGGCAACGTTGCCAAGTGCAGTTCCATACAAGAAACCAACAGCGATGACTGGGTTGTAGCCAGTATCTGCAAGTAGGCGAAGTAGCTCTTCACGGCTTGCATCAGTTGAATTTAGACCCGCTTCAACTTCTTTGAATTCAACACCAAGGTCAGTCTGTGCCTTTGTTAGGCCAGCGAATGCGGCATCGTTGAATGAGCCGTCACCCTTGCCGCCAGTATCGTATGCAAGACCAACTTTTACGTCAGCCCCTGCATCGTTATTGCTGCTACTGCAACCTGTCAAGATCAATGCTGCTGCCGCGAGTACGGCACCAATTTTTACACCCTTCTTCACGAGGGCTCCTCTCATTGTGTTTGCGACAATCGCAACTTGGTTGAAGTTTATTCTTTATAGTCGCTCCTGTACTCATATGTGTGAATTTTTTCAATTTTGAAATCAACTTGTAACACAACAATTGATCAAGAAAAATATCGCTGTTATGACATTGCACTAACAACTCGCAAAGTTATAAAAGTTTTACACATAGGCTGTTGTTGTGCGAGTACTCATAACCCCTCATCCTTTGATTAACCACAAGCTCACGGCGTTACGTGATGAAAAAACAGATTCACCAACCTTTAGGCGTTTGGTCGATGAGTTAGTCACTCTGTTGGCCTATGAGGCAACTCGTGACATTCAAGTCGAGCCGGTTGTTGTCAAGACTCCGGTGGCTCAGGCTAATGGTTTGCGTTTATCCCAACCAATGCCAATAGTTATCCCGATTTTGCGCGCGGGGCTCGGGATGCTCGAGGGCATGACTCGCCTCCTACCAACGGCTGAAGTTGGATTCTTGGGTATGGTGCGGGATGAAGATTCACTTCAGCCAACTGTTTATGCCGATCGGTTACCAAAAGACTTAACCGGTCGTGACATTTTCGTGCTGGATCCAATGTTGGCAACTGGCGGGTCGTTAATTGCGGCTATCGAACTACTCTTGGAACGCGGTGCTCAACGAATCATCGCTATTTGCCTACTTGTTTCGCCCGAAGGAATTGATACGGTTCAAGATGTTTTTGATTCCCGCAAAATCGATCTGACAATTGTTGCAGCGAGCATGGATGAAAAACTAAATGAAAAAGGTTTCATTGTTCCTGGCCTTGGCGATGCCGGCGATCGACTATTCGGGGTCGTGTAGCGACCCGAATCAGTAAGTACTGCGGGGTCGTGTAGCGACCCGAATCAGTAAGTACTGCGGGGTCGTGTAGCGACCCGAATCAATTTCTAGTGACGCTTTTATGTCCGCGAATGTGCGCCCCATCATGTTCTGGGCAACAATTAGCAGGTGACTGTCATTGAAACCGAAGTTCTAATTGTGGGCGCAGGCCCAGCAGGCTCTTCGGCTGCTGCTTGGGCTGCTCGAGCAGGTCACCAAGTCACCATG
>CAIVPQ010000103.1 GCA_903907835.1 uncultured Actinomycetes bacterium | reverse complement strand
TGTGCATCTGCTTTTGCGCGAGTGCGCTGCTCGAGCATAAGGCTTCTGAAACCAGCCTCATCGACGCTAACCCCTTGCTCGGCTGCCATTTCAAGTGTCAACTCAATTGGAAACCCATATGTGTCGTGTAAGGCAAATGCGGCCTTGCCGCCAAGCTGCTGATCTGAGGTCTTTTTCAGGTCTTTAACTGCCAAATCAAACATGGTGGTTCCACGTTCCAAAGTCGAAAGGAATGATTCTTCCTCTGCGCTGGCTATTGAAAGAATGCGACCTGAATCGGTGATCAATTCTGGATACTGCGCTGACATTGATTGAATACTGGACTGCATCAATTCACGTACAGTCGGCTCATGGGCTCCAAGCAATCTCATGTTTCGAATAGCTCTGCGCATAATGCGACGAAGTACGTAACCTCTGCCTTCGTTACCGGGTAAAACACCATCTGCAATCAGAAATGCGCATGTGCGCGCGTGATCAGCAATAACTCTTAGTGCAACGTCATTACGAGGATTAATCCCGTACTTTTGACCGGTTAACTCACTGGCGCGATCGAGAATGATTTTGGTCGTATCAATCTCGTAAATGTTATCAACGCCTTGCAACAACGCCGCCATACGCTCAAGACCCATACCAGTGTCAATGTTTTTTGCTGGAAGCTCGCCAAGAATTGGGTAGCCCTCTTTACCTGGTCCATCACCACGAGCGAATTGCATGAAAACAAGGTTCCAAACTTCAAGGTACCTATCCTCATCAGCAATAGGTCCGCCTTCACGACCATGCTCAGGACCTCGATCGTAATAAATCTCAGAACATGGACCGCAAGGTCCGGGTACACCCATAGACCAAAAGTTGTCAGCCATGTCACGTCGTTGAATGCGTTCCATCGGTACGCCAACTTGGTTGTGCCAGATATCAACACTTTCATCGTCATCTAGATAGACGGTTACCCAGAGTTTCTCCTCGGGAAAGCCGTAGCCACCATCTGCGGTTGATGATGTCAATAATTCCCATGCAAATGGGATGGCTTCGCGTTTGAAGTAATCACCAAAGGAAAAATTTCCACACATTTGAAAAAACGAAGCATGCCTAGTCGTCTTACCGACTTCTTCGATGTCTAACGTGCGAACAACTTTTTGAACGCTGGTAGCGCGCGTGTAATCGGGAACAGCCTCACCAACAAAATATGGCTTAAAGGGAACCATGCCCGCGTTAACAAAAAGTAGCGTTGGGTCATCCAAAAGCAAACTGGCGCTTGGAACTACTGTGTGCCCATTGTTGGCAAAATATGTTAAAAAACGGGAACGAATTTCAGCGGAATCCACTTTTGTAGAGGCCTTTCATTTGGGTTACAAATCTGAGAAAGTTTTTAATCGAGCATTCGACCTATAGATAAACAGTAGTCAAAGGGTGGGGTTCTAACCTATTCCCGCCCTAGTAGTTCACGAATTTTTTTCAAGATAATTCGTGTTTGAGACTCATTGCCATATTGCCCTGGCTCGTAATACCGCCTGTTGTTCAAATCCTCCGGAAGGTAGATCTGTTGGGCGACACCATTTGGCGCCTCATGCGGGTAGAGATAACCAACCCCATGTCCAAGGTCGCCCGATCTCGCGTAGTGGCCATCTCTCAAATGAGCAGGAACTTCTCCAATGTCTCCTGCTTGCACATCCGCAATGGCCGATGCGATAGCGAGGTAGGCACTATTTGATTTGGGGGCCAGCGCCAAAGAGATAGTTGCCTGCGCAAGGGCGATTCGGGCTTCAGGCATACCGATCAAAGCAACAGTTTCTGCAGCGGCGATAGCGAGTGGCAAGAGTGCGTTATCAGCTAGGCCGATGTCTTCACTGGCCAACACGACAAGACGTCTTGCTATGAACCTGGGGTCCTCGCCGCCTTCAATCATTCGCGCTAGGTAATGTAACGAGGCATCAACATCTGAACCGCGAACACTCTTTATGAAAGCACTAATCACGTCATAATGTTGATCGCCAGATCTGTCATACCGAAAAAGAGCGTTTTCACTGGCAAGGGCAACATGCTGGTCAGAAATAACGGTCTCTGCACTCGTCATCGCGGTGTTAGCACTTGCCTCAAGGAGAGTTAATGCTCTGCGCGCATCGCCTGCGGATAATTTAACAATCAAATCCATGACATCGTCTGGCAAAGTGACCCTGTTATCGAGACCCTTTGGCATGGTCAAAGCATTCTTAAGGATTCCTGCAATTGCATCACTGGTTAATGATTGTAAAGTTACAAGCAGTGTCCGAGAAAGAAGCGCGCTGATCACAGAGAATGAGGGATTCTCAGTAGTGGCTGCTACTAGAGTGACCCACCCGTTCTCGACGCCTGGTAAAAGAGCATCTTGCTGAGTTTTACTAAATCGATGAACCTCATCAACGAATAGCACAGTGTTTATCCCAAAGGATTCCTTGCTGACTCTTGATGCATCAATGATTTCTCGCACATCTTTAACGCCTGAGGTGATTGCTGATAACTCAACAAACTTTGCCGCGCCTGCCTTTGCAATCAGTTGCGCCAGAGTTGTTTTCCCGGAACCAGGAGGCCCCCAGAGAATTAATGAATTTGGTTGAGTTGACCATTGGGTATCAAGTAATAACCGTAAAGGGCTTCCTTGAGTGAGTATATGTGCCTGACCCAAGAACTCTTCAATACTTGTTGGCCTCATACGTGCAGCCAGCGGCGCACTTGATTCCCCAGTATCAAAGAGCGATGAAACCATCAGCTATTTGTCGTTCAATTCCGCTGTTGGGTCAAAATCAATTCCCGCCTCTAATCGTTGCTGGTCGGTAATTGGCGTTGGGGCACTAGTTAGCGGATCGAAACCTGCACCAGTTTTAGGGAACGCAATAACATCGCGCAAACTTGTGGCGCCAGTCAGGAGCATGCAAATTCGATCCCAGCCGAATGCAACTCCACCGTGAGGCGGTGGTCCAAACGCGAAAGCTTCTAGCAAGAAACCGAACTTCTCGCGAGACTCTTCTTCACTCATGCCCAGGACTGCAAAAACTCTTTCCTGAACATCTCCCTGATGTATACGGATTGATCCCCCACCAATTTCATTTCCGTTGCAAACGATGTCATAGGCCCAAGCCAGCGCCTCTGCAGGTGACTCTTCGAAACGATCAAGCCAATCATTATTTGGAGAGGTAAATGGGTGGTGAACAGCGGTCCACGAACCATCGTCAGTCATTTCGAACATTGGGGCGTCAACAATCCAAACGAAAGACCAAGCATCTTCATCGATAAGACCGCATCGCTTACCCACTTCAAGACGCACTGAGCCCAGCAACGCTTGTGAATCCTTTTTAGTGCCGGCCGCGAAGAACACACAGTCTCCAGGTTGGGCGCCAACATGTCCAGCCAAACCGGCTCTTTCATCGTCAGTTAGATTTTTTGCGACTGGCCCACCTAGGCTGCCATCTTCTTCGAAAGTGACGTACGCCAAACCTTTGGCACCGCGCTGCTTAGCCCAGTCTTGCCACGCATCAAAAGTTCTTCGGGGTTGATTTGCACCACCTGGCATGAGGACCGCGCCAACATATTCGGATTGGAAGACTCTAAATTCGGTGTTCGCGAAATAATCAGCACATTCGACCAATTCCAATTCGAAACGTAAATCAGGCTTATCGGAACCAAAGCGCGTCATCGCATCGTGGTAGGTCATGTGCGGTATCTCGCCAATGTCGTAACCGAGAGTTCCTTGCCAAATACTGCGGATTACCGCTTCGCCAACTTCAATAACGTCAGCCTGCTCTACGAAGCTCATTTCAATATCAAGCTGAGTGAACTCTGGCTGACGATCAGCGCGGAAATCCTCATCACGATAGCAACGCGCTATTTGATAGTAACGCTCCATCCCTGCGACCATAAGTAACTGCTTGAAAAGTTGTGGACTCTGTGGCAACGCATACCAGTGACCAGGCTGCAATCGCACTGGGACAAGAAAATCTCGTGCCCCTTCAGGTGTTGAACGGGTCAATGTTGGCGTTTCAATCTCGACAAAATTACGAGCATGCAAAACATCACGCGCGTAACGATTCACATCGCTGCGCATCCTCAGAATGTTGCCAGATGCTGGGCGGCGTAAATCAAGGTAGCGATACTTCAACCGTGTCTCCTCCCCCACTGTGATGGCATCATCTATGGGGAAAGGTAACGGTGCACTCTTACTTAAAACTTTCACTTCGTCTGCAACAACTTCAATGTCACCAGTTGGAATTTCCGGATTGTCATTGCCCTCTGGGCGGATTCGTACCGTGCCAGTGATCTGCAAGCAGAATTCGGCGCGCAGACCATGTGCGATTTCTTCGTCGTTAACTACAACCTGCACAGAACCTGTCGAGTCCCGCAGATCAAAGAAAGCTATCCCGCCGTGATCACGGCGCTTACCAACCCAGCCCGAAAGCACAACTAGAGTGCCGTTGTCGGTGTTGCGCAGTGTTCCAGCATCGTGAGTGCGAAGCATCAAAAATCCTTAAATCTAGCGAAAGTGGTTCTCTATTTGGTTAATGTTTCTTGCACCAAGTCTAAAGGCACAGTGCTTTGCTCTCCAGACAGCAAATTCTTAATCACAGCGGTTTGGCTTTTCGACTCCTCATCACCGATGATCAATGCAAATTTCGCACCTGATCTGTCAGCGCTTTTCATCGCAGCCTTTAAACTCCGAGAGTCAAATGCCATGTCAGCACTGATTGCGCTAGCGCGCAGATTACCGACAAGCGGTATGCAGATATCCAAGGCAGCTTCACCCATAGCGATCACAAATACAACCGGAGCGTTAGATTCACCGACCGACAGTCCTTCGGCTTGTATTGCCAGACAAGTACGATCAACCCCCAGACCAAACCCCACTCCCGCTAAGGCAGGACCGCCAAGTGTTTCGATAAGGCCGTCGTATCTGCCGCCACCTCCGATGGCTGACTGGGCTCCTAAACCTGTGTGGACCAGTTCAAATGTGGTGCGCACATAATAATCAAGCCCGCGAACAAGTCTCGGCGCTAATTCGTACGAAACTCCAAGCAAGTCCAAATAATGCAAAACCAACCTGTGGTGCGCGCGGCAGTCGTCGCACAGATGATCGGCTATCAATGGGGCATCTACTAGCAATTCTTGAATGTGCGCACGCTTGTCATCCAACACCCGAAGTGGATTTATCTCAATCCTCTGTTGTGTTGCTTCATCAAGTTCCAGAGTGCGAAGGAATGCAGTCAAGAGGTTTCGGTACGCAGGGCGGCACTGGTGGCAACCCAAGGAATTCACTAGTAATCGGATGTTCTGCAAACCCAAGATTGTGCGTTGCGCATAAGTCGCCATCCAAATTATTTCCGCATCAAGGGCAGGATCACTCGAGCCAATAGCTTCAACTCCGACCTGGGTATGTTGCCGGTACCGACCTGACTGTGGTTGCTCATAACGAAAATTCGCCCCGGAGTACCAGACTTTTACCGGAAGACCGCCACGGTCTAGTCGGTTTTCTAAAATGGCGCGCAAAACTCCTGCAGTGCCTTCTGGACGTAGGGTCAGACTTCGTTCGCCCTTGTCGTTGAATGTGTACATCTCTTTGGAAACAACATCGGTGGATTCCCCAACGCCACGGACAAATAAAGCCGTGTCCTCAAATAAAGGCGTTTCTATGTACCCATACCCCGCCATCCGTGGCGGCGTGCTTAGTGCGTCTTTAACAGTCAGCCATAGCTCTGAGAATGGCGGGACCACATCGTAGGTACCTTTAGGTGCTCTAAATAAATCGCTCATGTCGCCTTCAATCCTTGCGCAATTCTTCGCAAATATGGGTTTGTGGCGCGCTCAATTGTCATTGTGCTCGAAGGTCCATGACCTGGAAATATCTGTGCATCATCAGGCAAGGGCAAGATGATGTTCTCAAGCGACAAATTCATGGCCTCTGGCGATCCGCCAGGTAGGTCAGTTCTGCCGATTGCACCAGCAAATAGAACATCGCCAGTGAAAATGTTGCGAACTGAACCGGAAAAGTCAAAGAGTACAGAGCCAGCAGTGTGGCCTGGCGCATGACGGACAACAAAATTCAATCCTGCAATTTCAATTTCGGATGAGTTGGTAACTTCGATTACTTGACTGGGTTCAGCGAAAACATCCTCGGAATCCAGCAACATGGGCATTGCATTTCTTGTTTGCTCGGACACGCCCGCGAGCGGGTCACTAAGTAGAAAACGATCTTCCCCATGAATTAAGGCCGGAATGTCATAACCATTCGCAATGGGAAATACTGACCACATGTGGTCTAGGTGTCCGTGTGTGACCAAAACAGCAACTGGCTTGAGTCGAAACTCTTCTAGGGTGCTTTTAACCTGATTTATT
>CAIVPQ010000102.1 GCA_903907835.1 uncultured Actinomycetes bacterium | reverse complement strand
GATTTGACTCCTTACCTCATTAGCAGTGAGGCGCACTCGACCGGACTATGCGACGTCTCCTGTGCACATTGAGATTATCGGAATATCTCCATTATTGGGAAATCTTGAAAATAGTTTGGGGTGTTAAATAGTTAGTGCAAGCCTGGCAGAGGGAGCCGATGCGCGAATGGCCGGGTGTTGAACCGTAGCCGCATCGGAAAAGGGAGGCTGGATTGCGCATGGTTCGTCGTTCACGCTATTCGCACCATTTGGACCAAGCTGTCACATATTCCGAGTCCAGCAATCGCCTGCGATTGCGGACCTCGGCTCCCAAATCCCACCTCACATCGCAGTAAATGAAAAACCCCCACACAAGTGGGGGTTTCCATTTACGCGGCGAGGGAGGGAACCGTCGCTTGCTGACGCAAGCTCCTCCCAAATCCCTCTGCGCTTATCGCAATAAAAAAACGATAGCCCGCACGGGGCTATCGTTTTTTTCTGCGGCGAGGGAGGGATTTGAACCCCCGGAGGCTTTAACACCTCAGACGCTTTCAAGGCGCCCGCATTAGGCCGCTCTGCCACCTCGCCACGATCACCTAGGTGACCACGTAAAAGATTACGCCAGAAATACCCCGCTGTGAAACTGGGGTTACCGTATGCTCTAAAAGACAAGTGTCTGATGGAGCTCAAATGCTAATTTCACCCGTTCGACAAGTCACGCCGCCAATCAGGCGAGTGTGGATCTACGGCGTCCTCGCTACGCTCCTTTCAATATTGGTCAACTACGGACTTCTCTGGTTATTCGAAAATCTTTTCGAGATTGAATTGCTTGTGCCAAAGGGTCTTTGGAACTCAGATCTCACTCTTGTCACCACAACCCGAGTCGTCATTGTGACGATTTTGGCTGGCTTATTTGCAACGATTGGCGCATCAGCTCTAGCCAAACTAGTCATTGGTCCTCGTACCTGGTGTCTGATTCTTGGTTTCGGCTTCGGATTGACTTCGACCTACGGCGCAATCACCCTTCCCAATGTTTCAGTTTCTGTTCATGTTGCCTTAAGCACATTGCACATCATGACGACATTCACGATTGTTCCAATTCTGGCAATCGCGTTAACGATTCATGACTCAGACTTGGCTCATGCAGATGCGCGGTATCACGAGCACTTAGATTCTCGTGATGAAGATGTAGATCCGTTAGCCAAGGAAAAGCAAGCGCAATTAAATGAGATCCCAAGCACGCAAGAACCACAAGCAGCAAGTGAGCTTGGATTGCCGCAAGCAGAAGAATTTCACCCGTCAAGGCCATCTCCTATTTCGCGATCGGGAAGATTCCATTCATCAGTACTTCTGGGTACTTCAGAGTCAGAAGCGATTGAAGCAATTCTGGAGGCGGGATTGAATTATCGAATTGCATTACGTGATGGCGTACCAGGGAGCCCAGCCGGTGAACCAGACGAAAATCGAATAACGCTAGTAATCAACAATGGGCTTGTGACTTCAGCCCGTCCGGGCTAATCGCTAGCGGATTGAAGTTTAGTGATCTGTTCTGCAATGTAAGGTGAAAAATGTCCAGCATATTTTTCTTGCAATTCTTTGATTTTCCAGTCTTGACCAGTCACTACACCGCGACAATTTTGGGAACCGCATTGGCAATCAAATTCGTCATAGTCGGAATCATCACAGGTTGCATAATCAAAAGTGAGTTCTTCGCCAATTTCAATCCCACGCTGTGCCACGACAACAATTGATCCCAAGAGCACACAGTTTGGCTCACAGGAATGGTTGATCATGTCGCCTGGCTCAGGCTCAAGCCCTGGCGCAATGAAGAGATTCTTAGAAATCTGGATTGAGCGATGTTGTTGATCTTTATTTAGTGTGTCCAAAACTCCCCGAGTCACCACTGAACCACCAAAGCCAGCTACTTCCTCGCCCTGACTAATTGGAGCGAGCACAAAACTTCCCATGCCTTTTTCGCCAGAAATTTGCGCCTGTGCTTTTGGCGTTAGCCACTGCATCACCAATTAAAGAACCCCTCAATCATTTTTCAAAAGGATAGTTACTTTTGTGTTCTCGAAGATGTTACTCGTTGAAAGTGTCTAAAAGACGAATAATTACCTGCAACAAATCTCAAGTTTCAAGGTCATTACCCCCTATCAAAAGCCTTTAGGCTTGAACCATGATCGATCTCGCTGCTTTACGCCTTGACCCAGATGCTGTTCGACGTTCGCAACAAGTACGCGGAGAATCCGTTGAGTTGGTCGACGAGGTCCTAGCCGCGGATGTTGCTCGCCGTGCTGCTGTCGGAGTCTTTGAGGCACTGCGCACCGAGCAGAAGTCTCTCGGCGCTCTGGTGGCTAAGGCACAAGGGGATGAAAAACAAGCAATCTTGGCCCAGACCAAAACATTGTCCGAACAGGTAAAGCTCGCTGAATCACAATTACGCGACTTAGATGCCGCTCTTGAGAATCTCGTTCTGGGACTATCAAATATTGTCGCACTCGGCGTGCCAGTTGGCGGAGAAGATGACTTTGTTGTCCTGCGCGAAGTAGGCGAGCGACGCGATTTCTCAGCTGAAGGGTTTACAGTTCGCGACCATGTTGAACTAGGCGAATTGATAGGCGCTATCGATATTGAGCGAGGCGCAAAAGTCAGTGGGAGTCGTTTTTATTACCTCACCGGTCCGGGTGCGATGTTGGAATTGGCACTTGTCCAACTGGCTATGACTACCGCACAAGCAAACGGCTTCCAACCAATGATTCCGCCAGCCTTGGTAAAACCTGCCGCAATGGAAGGCACTGGTTTCTTGGGTCAAGCTGCGGAAAATGTCTACCGACTAGAAGCCGATGATTTGTATCTTGTCGGAACTGCCGAAGTTCCACTTGCCGCGTATCACATGGATGAAATTTTGGATCTAGCGTCAATGCCAAAACGGTACGTTGCATTTTCACCGTGCTTCCGCCGTGAAGCGGGAAGTCATGGCAAAGATACCCGCGGAATCTTCCGAGTTCATTGGTTCGACAAAGTCGAGATGTTTTCTTTCTGCCCAGTTGAGGAAGCCGAAGCAGAGCACTTGCGCCTTTTGAGTTACGAAGAAGCGTTCTTGCAAGCACTCGAAATCCCTTATCGTGTCATTGATGTGGCAACAGGCGATCTTGGTTCTAGCGCATCGCGTAAATTCGATTGCGAAGCTTGGATTCCGTCACAAGATCGATATCGCGAAGTCACATCAACTTCAAACTGCACAACTTTCCAGTCCCGTCGTCTGCGTATTCGAGGGCGCGAAGAATCTGGCATAAGCCCAATTGCCACTTTGAACGGAACGCTCTGTGCTGTGACGCGCACGATTGTCGCGCTCTTTGAAAATCACCAACAAGCAGATGGCTCAATCAAAGTACCTGCTGCTTTGCGACCATTTCTTGGCGGCGCAGAATATTTTCAAGTTAAGTAACGCAGGATGACCCGACTCTTAGCTAGTGATCTTGACGGCACCTTGTTGCAAAGTGGGGGAACCGTCTCGCAGGAAAACTTCCAAGCTATTGCGCGCGCTCGTGCGCAGGGACTTGATGTTCTTTTCGTAACTGGGCGTCCACCACGGTGGATGTATGAGATCGCACAAATGACAGGTAGTTCCGGTCTGGCGATTTGCGCTAATGGCGCACTGACTCTTGATTTAGATTCACACGAAATCGTTGATGTTGATTTAATTGACGGCGAGATTGGTCTAGAAGTTGCTCGACGACTTTTGCAAGTAGACCCGAACATCTCATTTGCTGTTGAACTTGCTCGTCATGAAGATGCATTCGTTATCGATCCAACATATCGTCCTCGTTGGGAAACGCAAGTCGAAGTGCCACGCATGCATGTCGAATCAATGTTTGATTCAGACTTAGTCGTCAAACTTATGGCTCGACCTAGCGCACAAGCTAGCCATGACGCTGACACCTTTCTTGAAAGTGTGCATTCAGCAGTCGGTGACTTAGTCGATG
>CAIVPQ010000101.1 GCA_903907835.1 uncultured Actinomycetes bacterium | reverse complement strand
GACCTCTGAACTAATGGTGAAATTTGCCAGCTTCGTTGAGCCGATTCTTGAACAGATAGATGTACTTGAAAACAAAGTGGAAAATCTACGTAAAACCCGTGACTTACTATTGCCACGCTTACTGTCGGGACAAATCAAAGTAAATTGAGCCATGTCTCACGCCTTTACTGAAGATCAACTCGTTGAACAACCAGCCATCAAGTTGTTTGCTGAACTTGGCTGGCAAACAATAGTGGCATCGGAAGAAATCTTTGGTGCATCTGGCTCGTTGGGACGTGACTCTAGTGGTGAGGCGGTGCTGGTAAATCGCCTTCGTGCGGCCTTGGTGAAGTTAAATCCTTCGCTACCAAGTGATGCTATTGATGCTGCCGTTGATGATTTGATTCGTGATCGTGCGGCAATGAGTCCGGCGTCCGCCAACCGAGAGGTCTATTTTGTGCTCAAGGAAGGCATAAAAGTTTCGGTGCCGGATAAAATAAATGGTGGGCAAAAGATTGAACGACTCCGGGTGATTGATTGGGAGCAACCCGCCAACAATGATTTCCTGCTCGTCAGCCAACTAAGTATCACCGGTGCACTTTACACTCGTCGCCCTGACCTAGTTGCTTTCGTCAACGGCCTGCCGTTGGTCGTCATTGAATTCAAGAAGCCGGGTGTTCCGGCTCGAACCGCCTTTGATGATAACCTGACATGCTACAAGAGCGATATCCCGCAACTATTTGTTTATAATGCGCTGCTGATAGCCAGCAACGGAACAGACAGTCGTGTTGGCTCACTCACGGCAGACTGGGATCGGTTCTTTGAATGGAAGCGCATTGAAAAAGAAAACGAACCACGGCGTGTTTCACTAGAAGTTATATTGCGTGGTACGTGTGATAAAAATCGCCTGTTAGATTTGGTGGAAAACTTCACTTTGTTTAGCGAGCATAAGTCAGGCTTGGTAAAAGTAATCGGCCAGAATCATCAGTTTCTTGGCGTTAACAACGCCATCGCTTCGATGCTCGAAGCTCGGAAAATGGGACATGGTCGTGGTGGAGTGTTTTGGCAAACTCAAGGCAGTGGCAAAAGCTTCTCAATGGTGTTCTTTGCCCAAAAAGTCCTGCGCAAGCTCGTGGGTGATTGGAAATTTGTCGTTGTAACAGACCGGCTGGAATTGGATGACCAGATAGCCAAGACCTTCGGCACTTGTGGTGCTGTGACCGATGCGCAAAATTGTCACGCTGGCAGTGGTGCTCATCTGAGGGATTTGCTCAGGGGTAATCATCGCTACGTCTTCACACTCATCCATAAATTTCAGACACCCGAAGTATTGTGTGATCAAAGCGATGTGATTGTTCTGACGGATGAGGCGCATCGTAGTCAGTATGACACACTAGCTGTGAATATGAGGTCAGCACTGCCCAAGGCTTTATTCCTCGCATTTACCGGCACCCCATTGATTGCAGGTGAAGCACGCACCAAGGAGGTATTTGGTGATTATGTTTCGGTATATGAGTTTCAGCAGAGCGTAGAGGACGGTGCCACTGTACCGTTGTTCTACGAGAACCGTACACCTGAGTTGCAGTTGATAAATCCTGATCTCAATGAAGATATTTATGACGTGATTGATGCGGCGGAATTGGATGAAGCTCAGGAAGCAAAGTTAGAGCGTGAGCTTGGAAGGCAGTATCACATTCTCACTCGTGATGACCGCTTAGATACGGTCGCCAAAGACGTCGTTCGCCACTTCCTTGGTCGTGGATTCCAAGGTAAGGCTATGGTGGTGAGTATTGATAAAGCCACGGCACTACGGATGCACGACAAGGTTCGTAAGTGGTGGGATG
>CAIVPQ010000100.1 GCA_903907835.1 uncultured Actinomycetes bacterium | reverse complement strand
GTGAATGCTAACTTTGGGCCAAATCCGGATACGGCTTGCACTATCTCAAAGAGTTCACGATCATGTGCATCTGCGAATCCAAAAAGGGTCAGCGAGTCTTCTCGTACAACCAAAGTGGTTTGAACAGTGAACAATTCCCCGACCTGCGCTGCCGCTATGGTCTCTGGTGCACAAATCGCAAACAATCCAAGGCCACCAATGTTTATCACTAAACCGTCAATGCGGGTTTCCAATACGGTACCGGTCAGGGTGGAGATCATGAGGACACAACCTTAAGTTGGTTCATCGCCGCAGCAATGCGAGATTGCCCGATTCCGCGCCAAGAGTGGCATAGGGCAAGAGCCAAAGCATCAGCTGCATCTGCTGGCTTTGGCGCGGTTTGCAATTTAAGTATTTTAGTAACCATTGCCGTTACCTGTGCCTTATCGGCCCGACCGCTTCCGGTAACAGCAGCCTTCACCTCGGTCGGTGTGTACATTGCTACCTCAATGTCATGTTTGGCTGCGACCAATAATGCAATAGCACTTGCCTGCGCGGTGCTCATCGCCGAACGGACATTGTGTTGGCTAAATACTCGCTCTACAGCCACCGCGTCAGGGCTAAATGTTGAGACTATTCTCTGCATTCTTTCTTCAAGTTGGAGAAGGCGCGTGCAAAGCGCTGCATCTAATGGCGTTGTGATCACATCGACATAAACAAAAATGCTTTGTCGGCGCTCATTAACATCAATAATTCCAACTCCACAACGAGTTAGACCAGGATCCACTCCCAGAACACGCATAAATCCTCCGAACATCTGTTCGAATACTATTGCATCTCAGGCCAAAATGCGTGTTATTGCTGGCCGTGTTTAGGAGTCTTTGTCTAGTTCGGCGATAACTTCATCAGAAAGGTCAAAATTGGCATACACATTCTGCACATCATCACAGTCTTCAAGTGCTTCAATCAATTTGAAAACCTTGCGGGCGGTGTCCGCATCAACTGGAACAGTCATCGATGGCACAAATGTGGCTTCGGCCGATTCATAGTCAATACCTGCGGCTTGCAGCGCTGTACGCACCTTAACTACATCCGTAGCCTCGGAGATAACCTCGAGCGGACCGCCCAAATCATTGACCTCTTGTGCACCTGCATCTAACACCGCTTCAAATACAGCATCTTCAGTTGAGGCTCCCTCTGGCACTAGTACAACGCCTTTTCGATTGAACAGGTATGACACTGAGCCTGGGTCCGCCATTGTCCCACCATTACGCGTCATGCCGACCCGAACATCTGAGGCAGCTCGGTTGCGATTGTCGCTCAGGCACTCGATAAGCATTGCTACGCCATTTGGTCCGTAACCTTCGTACATGATTGTCTGATAGTCCGCTCCCCCAGTTTCAGCACCAGAGCCTCGCTTAACAGCACGTTCAATGTTGTCCAATGGAACAGAGTTTTTCCGCGCCTTTTGAATCGCGTCAAATAGGGTTGGGTTAGCACTTGTATCGTCGCCGCCAGCGCGAACAGCTACTTCAATGTTCTTGATCAGTTTGGCGAATAACTTACCTCGACGGGCATCTATCACGGCTTTCTTGTGTTTGGTCGTTGCCCATTTGGAATGTCCACTCATGCAGATCTCACCATTTCTACGAAGTATTGATGGAAACGTAAATCTGACGTCAACTCAGGATGAAATGATGTCGCAAGTAGATTACCTTGTCGAACAGCAACTACGCGCTCATCATGGCTGTGGGTGTCGCCAAAGGCAACAGGCTCTCTAATCGTTGCCAGAACTTGAACAGCTGGGCTGACTCGGGTTACCAATGGTGCGCGGATGAAGATAGCGTGGAATGCCGGGGAACCCAATGCTGCGATGTCAAGGTCAATTTCAAATGAATCTCTTTGTCGACCGAATGCATTCCGCTGGGCAGTTATGTGCAGCCCACCAATAGTGGGCTGATCGACTCGACCATCAGTAACAACATCCGCAAGCATGATTAAGCCGGCGCAAGAGCCGTACATTGGAATCTCTTTTGACAACTCACGGAGAGGTTCAAGCAGATGATTTCTCTCTGCCAAGATACTCATCGTCGTGGATTCACCGCCGGGAATCACAAGCCCCGAAATTCCAGCAAGGTCTGAATGGAGCTTCACAGCACGAACAACAGCGCCACTTTCAGCGAGCCGCTTGGAGTGCTCACGCACATCCCCTTGAATTGCGAGCACCCCAATGGTTGGGGAAGAACTCATTACCAGCCGCGCTCAGCTAAGCGATGCGGTACTGGAATGTCGGCTACGTTGATGCCAACCATTGCTTCACCCAGTCCACGAGATGCTTTCGCGACCTCATCTGGGTTATCAAAGTTCATAGTTGCCTGCACAATTGCTTCAGCACGTGATTTCGGGTCGCCTGACTTGAAAATCCCGGAACCCACAAAGACCCCGTCAGCACCAAGTTGCATCATCATGGCCGCATCGGCTGGTGTTGCTATTCCACCTGCAGTGAATAGGACTACCGGCAGTGAACCGGTACGAGCAACTTCCACTACCAAATCGTAAGGTGCCTGTAATTCTTTGGCGGCAACATACAACTCATCAGGGCGCATTGACGATAATTTGCGAATCTCTGACGTGATTGTACGAATGTGTGTTGTCGCATTGGAAACATCACCAGTGCCCGCTTCGCCCTTAGAGCGAATCATGGCTGCACCTTCGTTGATGCGTCGTAGCGCTTCGCCAAGGTTTGTCGCGCCACAAACGAAGGGCGTCTTGAAATTCCATTTATCAATGTGGTGCGTGAAATCAGCTGGGGTCAAAACCTCGGACTCATCAATAAAATCGACACCAAGACTTTCAATTACTTGAGCCTCAACAAAGTGACCAATACGTGCTTTCGCCATTACTGGAATTGACACAGCAGAAATAATTTCGTCAATCATGTCAGGATCGCTCATACGTGCAACGCCACCCTGTGCGCGAATATCAGCCGGTACTCGCTCGAGCGCCATCACTGCTACCGCGCCAGCATCTTCTGCGATTCGAGCCTGCTCAGCGTTCACTACATCCATGATCACGCCACCCTTGAGCATGTCAGCCATGCCTCTTTTTACGCGAGTAGTAGCAACTTGTGCATTCAAATCATTTTGTGAAGTCATGTCGTCCTCTAGTGATGTTGTCTAATTTCCAACTAAGTCTATCGCGGCACAGTATTTCAGCGAATTGGAGCAAAGTGTGGTGGTTCTACGTCTAGTTCAATCTTTTTTGGAATGGGCGCTTGTCCTGCTAAGTGCAAAAGGCGGACAAGATGTTGAGTTCGGATAGCTAGGCAATCATCAACAGCCTCACCCATGAATCGGTATGTCAACACCACTCGATTTGAAACATTTTCCAAATCTGCAAGTAGTTTCATTTCATCGAGCCTCTGATCACGGGCCGTAATCGGATGCATGGAATCGATGGCATCTCTAAGCATTTCACTGAGATTGTTCTCTGTGTCCAAACGTGATTGCGATGTGAGATCGTCATCATCTAAGGCATCGTGGGCACCTTGCGCCAAAACGGCACTGGTGACTGGATCAAATAACTCGCTACTGGCTAATTCAAGAACAATGCCAGAACGCTTTGCCAGGTTGGTATCCAGCGTCGCTCGGGACATGTCGATTCTGTGATGAAGACGGTCTAGACGACCCGCTTGCTGCGACAAGTACCAAACTATGAGCGAAACGAGCACTACGACTACCCAAGTTTCTGGCATAACTACAATTCTCCCTTCTCGGGCGTAATGCGAAGTTTCCCGAGGCGTCCAAGCATCTGGCCCGTCAAATCAGGTCGCACCTTGTTGCCGTTTAGTGTGACCGATTCGTAGACATCAACAATCTGAGATGCCACGATGTCCCAATCAAACTGAGCAACACGTGACAATCCAGCTTGTCTCAATTGTTTACGGTGGGCAGGATTCGACAAGAGGGTAATGGCTGCACCAGCGAGTGAGTTTGAATCTTCATTATTAAATAGAACTCCACTTTGGCCACCTGCCAAAACTCTCTCAAACGCCTTGAGATTGCTGGCAAGCACTGGCGTACCAGCAGCCATCGCTTCGAGTAAAACAATGCCGAACGATTCGCCTCCCGTATTTGGCGCGACGTAGATAGATCCTGAAGCAAGCACGGACGCCTTATCTGTCTCGTCAATTTTGCCAAGACAAGTAACCGATGCTCGGTCAGCGGCATTGAGGGAATCTAAAATGGGCGAAGCGTCCCCAGGACCTGCAATCAGCAGTCTCAAATTGGGATGAGCCTGGCGGATTGCGGGATAAGCGTCTATCAACACTGATAGCCCTTTGCGCGGTTCATCCAACCTGCCCAGGAAGACGATAGATTCCCCGGCTCCTGGCCAGCCGCTCATGGGTTGAGCATCAGCAAAAGATGAAACATTAACGCCATTGGGAATTACAACTGCATCGCCACCCACATAATGTCGCAAAGTCATTCGAGCAGATTCACTTACGGCAATCCGGGCTGTAATTTTTTCCATAGCAGTTCTAGCCAATTTGATTAGCGACTGAAGGACTCTTGAACGATCCATATTCGAGTGCCAGGTCGCCACGATTGGACCATTAGCACTCCAGCAAGCTAAGACTGACAAACTCGGAGCAAGAGGTTCATGAACGTGTAGCACGTCAAAGTTTCCCTCTTCAATCCATTTGGAAACTCTGGCCGCGGTTACCGGACCAAAACTCAGACGTGCGACAGAACCGTTGTATTTGACTGCCCTAGGTCGACCGGTCGATTGCACAAAATCGGGCAGATTTTCATCTGATTCTGCAGGTGCCAAGACACTCACGACATGACCCTTTTTAATTAGTGCCAAAGCCAGGTCGTGCACATGCGCTGAAACTCCACCCGGAATGTCCCATGCATATGGGCAAACTATTCCAACCCTCATGATTTATCTTTCGAATCTTGGCTCAGGTCATTCCACACGGGCTGCAGCTGATGCCAATTTTCTGGGTGCGCGGCAATGTGCGTTTCAAAATTACGCGCAATCAGGGCAGTTACCTCTTGGGCTAATCTCAATCGATCTCGTCCGACCACCGGTTGTCTTGGGAAAACAATTTCATCGTCAAAAGTTATTACTAATTGAGAACCGTCATAATGGGTCGCGCAGGTAAAGAGCGGACGTCCGGTATCTATAGCAAGTAGGGCGGCGCCAATTGGTAACGATGCCCGATGTCCGAAGAACTCATTGCTCATGCCGCTCTTGGCTACATCTCGATCCCCTAGCAACGCAACCAGTCTTCCGTCAGTTACGTGACTGCGCAGGTACTCATAAGTACCACCGTCACCTGTCAATGGCATTAACTGAATCCCCAAATCAGTACGCATTTTCAGGAACTTTTGGAACACTCCTTCGGGGCGCAAGCGCTCGGCCACTGTGCATAATGAACCAAAGTACGAGGCCGCCCAAGCGCCAGCTAAGTCCCAATTGCCTGAATGGGGCAAGGTTAGGATCGCCCCCCCATTTTCCAAGGAACGACTTAAGCCGGAGGCATTTATTGCTGTTACGCCCTGAACGACTTCTTGCTTTGTAAGTCGAGACAGTTGAAAGGTTTCCCAGTAATAACGCATGTATGAGCGCATAACTCGCAAACTCAATATGCGAATCTGTTCGCTTTCTGGACTAACACCAAGTACCCGTCCTAGATTCAATTCGAGTTGCTTTATTCCGCGACCATGTCTTTTCCAGGAAACTTTCGCAATTAGGTCAAAAAGAAACCTGGTGAACTTTGATGGCAGTGTCCAAAGCGTGTTCCAGCCCAACCAGTAGCCCAGGTCAACCAATCTGTCTCTTATCTTCATAAGTGTGTTTGTTGATAGACGTGCACAATTCTCTGGCCGACAGTAATTGTTGAAAGAAATGCAAGTAGGTAAATTGCATAAGGCAAGATGTCGAGACCCAAACCAGTGGCAAGCATGCCAAGCCATAGTATGAGCGATCGCTCTGCGCGCTCAGCAATACCTACCTTGCAATCAACGCCAATACCTTCGGCTCTTGCCCGAGCATAGGAAGTTAATTGACCCATGACTAGCGCGACGAGACAAGCAATACCGAGTGCACTCTTTGGGTTTAAGGAATCTGCCAAATAGTAGTAGGCCAATGAGCCAATGACTGCTGCATCTGAAACACGGTCGAACGTGGAGTCCAAGAAAGCACCCCATGGACCGCTTATTCCAAGCCGTCTCGCCAATGCGCCATCAAGCAAATCGGACATCGAGAAAAGACCAATGAGAAGTGCACCGATGAAAAATTTGCCCTGGCTCACGAAGACCACAGCAGATGCGAGGGTACCTAATCCGCCAATCCAAGTGATTGCATCGGGTGAAACTTTAAAACGTTCAAGCACATTGATGATTGGCATTATTGCCTTAGACACTGTTTTACGCGCTTGGTCGTTATCTAGCACTACTTGTCCTTTGTTGCTCGTGATTCAGGCTACGATTTGTTTAGTTATGACGATGTTACCGAGTTCGATCCCTGCGCAGGTGGATGACGTGTCTTTAATCACAGTATGTGTGTCAGACATGCTCGAGATTTCCAGTGTCAAAGATGTCATTTTCCCAGATTTTGCAACGCGTATTTCGCCAATCATTGAAATACCTAGGACTGACCCACAGCAGTTTTCTAACTTGCTCTTTGTGAAAGCCAGAGATGCAACACCTGAATTGATTACGGCTAGTGACGGGCTGCTACTCGTAATTGACGGTGGCATCGGCCTCTCCCCTAATGAGATGGCTGCTTGGAATCACGCTGCAGACAACACGATTCCGCGAAATGTGCTGGCCTTTAATGTTCAATCTTCGCGCGCGGATTTCGATGAAGTTGTAGCGATTGTTGAGCGAGTTTTAGAGCCGGATGCCATGGTGCGTTATTTGCCGATTGAAAATGATGACGAGACTCAATTCGCGGGCATTTATGATGTCTTAACTGGCGACATTCATGACTACTCGACAGGTGTTTTGGAGATTCGTCATGGGGATCCAGAACACATGAGCTTAACTGCGGATAAGCGTGAGGCCTTATTCGAAGAACTTGCTCATCACGGCTTGGATGATGAAAGTCTGAAAGCGCACGAGCTTGGGATGCCGCTGAACATAACGACTCTCGAGAGAATTTGGACATCTACCGATATAATTGCGGTAATTCCGATTGACGATGGCGTTGGCAATGATGTGTTGCGCTCTTGGTTAAAGGCTATTGCGCCACGTTGGCTTCCAAGTGTTACAGAAGGTGAACAAACTACGTTTGCAAATGAAGCGAATGTTCGGGTAGGCCTTTGTGTAACTGATGGTCTGATTCGTATGTGGGGTGAACCTAAGGATGAGGCTCGAGTGCTCAAAACTAAATTTGGGACAGAAACTTTTGTAGCAGACTTCGAAACAATCGGTTTAGCTATCGCGCCAGGCACTCATACCGGCGATGTTGTTTTGCCAGTGGGTTCAAACCTCGCTTTACTTGCCCCAAATTTCTAGAAGTTTCGATCTTGTATCGGTTAATAACTCGGGCATAACTTTGGTGTGGGCGATGATAGGCATGAAATTGCTGTCGGCCGGCCATCTTGGCACCACGTGTTGATGAAGATGCCCTGCGATACCAGCACCAGATACCGCACCCTGATTCATGCCAATGTTGAACCCTTGGGCGCCCGTAACTTTGCGAAGACTAATCATGGCCTGTTTGGTTAGCAAAGAAATTTCATCAGATTCCTGGACAGTCAGCTCATCGTAAAGAGCCACATGTCTATTGGTGCATATCAAAAGGTGCCCAGTGCTGTATGGAAACTTATTCAGAACAGCGAATGCGCTATCGCCCCGGTGAATGATAAGTTGCTCGTCTGACTGACCGGATGACTCCAAACAGAACGGACAATTCTCGGCGTCATATGTGCCCGCTTGATTGTCAAGATATTCAGCTCTATGTGGTGCCCAGAGGCGCTCAACATTTGAGGGATCAAGAGAATCAGGCTGATTCATAATTAAATCTGAACCTTGGTGTTTACGATGTCAATAATTTTTGCGAGCGCGTCATCGACTGCAACACCGTTTTCTTGGGTTCCATCTCTGAATCTGAATGACACCGCATCAGCTGCGATATCATCATCTCCAGCGATGAGCATGAAAGGTACCTTTTGCGTTTGTGCAGTTCTAATCTTTTTCTGCATCCGCTCGTCACTCGTATCAACTTCCACGCGTATACCGCTGGCTCGCAGACGAGTAGCAAGGTCTTCAAGATATTCATTATGAGCACTGGCAACAGGGATTCCGATGACCTGCACTGGTGCAAGCCACGGAGGGAACGCGCCAGCATAATGCTCTAACAAGACACCGAAGAATCTTTCGATAGAACCAAAAAGTGCGCGATGAATCATGATTGGTCGAGCGCGATTACCATCGGCAGCCTGATACTCAAGTTCGAATCGCTGCGGCAATTGGAAGTCCACTTGTATTGTGGACATCTGCCAAGTGCGACCGATGGCATCACGAGCTTGAACGGAAATCTTTGGTCCGTAGAAAGCCGCACCACCCGGATCAGGAACAAGATCAAGACCGGAAACAGCAGCAGCCTCCGCAAGTGCGGCCGTGGCTTGCTCCCATTCGGCATCTGTTCCTATCGATTTATCTGGATTCCTGGTAGAAAGCTCCAAATAGAAATCCTCTAACCCATAGTCTCGAAGCAGATCTAAAACGAAGCCCAGTAATTTTCCCAACTCAGTGGGCATCTGCTCGGGGGTGCAATAAATGTGAGCATCATCCTGAGTCATTCCACGCACTCTGGTTAGTCCATGAACTACACCGGAACGTTCGTACCTGTAGACAGAACCAAATTCAAACAATCGAATAGGTAGTTCTCTATATGATCGTCCGCGGGACTTGAAAATCAGATTATGGAATGGGCAGTTCATTGGCTTGAGGTAGTAATCTTGACCCTGGCGCTTCACGGTACCGTCTTCATGCAATTCTTCATCTAGGTGCATTGCCGGGAACATTCCATCCTTGTACCAGTCAAGGTGACCCGAAGTCTCGAAGAGTGAGCCCTTGGTAATGTGCGGCGTATACACAAACTCGTAACCAGCACTCTCATGACGCACTCTGGAATAGTCCTCCATAGCCCGCCTAACTACCCCTCCCTTGGGGTGGAAAATGGCAAGACCAGATCCAATTTCATCCGGGAAGGAGAACAAATCTAGATCTATTCCTAAACGTCGATGATCGCGCTTTTCAGCCTCTTCAAGCATGTGTAGGTAACTCTTGAGACCATCTTTTGTGGGCCAAGCAGTGCCATAAATTCGTTGCATCGAGTCATTTTGCTGGTTGCCAAGCCAATAGGCAGAAGACGTTTTCATTAACTTGATAGCTTTGGCATCGATGTATCTGGTGTCGGGCACATGCGGACCTCGACACAAGTCGCACCAGCGATGCTCACCGCTTCGCAAATCGATGTTGTCATAAATGGTTAACTCTCCGCCGCCAACCTCCATGACATCCTGAGAGATAACTTCGGCACCTGCATTAGCCCCCAACAGCGCCAGTTTGTATGTCTCACCGCTCAACTCTTCTTGAGCTTGATCGCGAGTAACGACGCGACGAGAAAATTTCTGCCCTGATTGAATAATCTCAATGGTCTTTTTCTCAATGGCACTTAGATCCTCAGGAGTGAATGGAGTGTCAGTGCCGAAATCATAGAAGAAGCCATCCTTGATAGGTGGACCGATTCCAAGTTTTGCTTGCGCAAAGAGCATTTGAGTTGCCTGTGCGACCACATGTGCGACGCTGTGCCGAAGAACACTTAAGCCTTCTGGCTCAGATATTAAAACCGGTTCGACATGGTCCTGGTCAATTAACACATGACTCAAGTCAACGATCTCACCATTGACTCGTGCAACAACCACTTGGCGTGCCTTATCCCCGACCACATCGTAGGCATTAGCGCCAATCTCAATTTCGGTGGGAATTTTCGATGTTCCCACAAGGACTATCGGCATTAGACGTTTCCTTTGAAAGATTCGCGCGTATGGATGCGCAATTGCACTTACTTAGTCTATCTCAGCAAAAACTCACATCCACGGTTGCCGATGTGAAATTAGCGAAAGGTTGCCACCGCAATGAACAGACTCAGTGCTGAAATAGCGATGACGACCAATAACACAATCGCTCGAGTGCGTTGTGAGGTACGGGCCTTATAAGACTCATTAAATCTTGATGACACTCGTTGGACAGGCTCTAGCATTCTCTGGGCCCATCGAAATTCTGTAGCGAGCACAAGTAATCCAATGATTATCACGGGCCATCCTGGTCCAGGAATCACTAAGAATAAAACACCCACGAGCACAACGGTCAATCCGATTACGAGGATAGAAACTTTCCATACCATGTCTAAAGAAGTGTGGTTTCGCGCCTTGCCCCGATACTTGTCGTAGTGTCCAGATGAGCGCAAGAAAAACGCTTTGATTCGCTCTAACATCCAGCGCTCAAACTTTCTGTTCTTGGAGATCTAATTTTTTGAAACAAGTGGCGATATTATTGGTCACATCATGCACTGACAACGAAATGTCAATCTCCAAGTTCCCTTTTGCGTCAGTTTTACCTAAACGGGATATTGGATGAACATCACGGGTTGAAGACGTCAAAAAAGCCTCTTGTGCATTGAACAAGAAATCCGCATCCAGGTCTTGAACATTTACTACAATCCCCAGTTCGGCAGCGATGTCCAGAACTAGATCGCGGGTAATGCCCGCTAGCAGACCTGCAGATAACGCCGGAGTATAAAGTTCCCCATCATTGACTAGAAAAATATTTGATCCAGTTCCCTCGCTCAATCTTCCTTGCGTATCGCATTGCAGGGCCTCGGAGAAATTGAGTTTATGGGCAAGTTCCAAAGCAACAACATTTTCTCCGTATGAAGTTGTTTTTAGGCCAGTCAAACTTGACCGCTCGTTCTTAACCCAAGGGACCAACACTGCTGAGGTAAATGGGGGCCACTCATTCTGCGAAGACAAGGTCACAGCCAAAGTGGGCTGGCCATCTACTCGATCTGAGCCAAGTGGGCCATTGCCACTTGTAAGTGTTATGCGCAGGCGTCCGAGGGGCAAGACATCATTGGCAGCGAGCGTTTGTGACACAGCCGCTCGAATGTGTTCAGCATCTGGACAACTTAGGCCCATTCCCGCAGCAGAATTCTTAAGCCGCACAAGATGACGCTCGAGAGCAAAACATTTTCCATCTGTGATTTTTAAGGTCTCAAAAACCCCATCGCCCACAGTGAAACCATGATCCAAAACACTTACTTTGGCTTCACTGGATTCAAGAATCTGGCCGTTTAGATAGAAGCGCATAAGACAACCTTAGAGCGTTGACATCGCTGCAACGCTTATTAGCCTGGCAGCCTTCAACTGTGTTTCCTGCCACTCTCCGAGCGGATCGCTCCCCCAAGTTATGCCAGCCCCGGTGCCAAATTTCAGACAGTCTTCGCCATTCAATCTGCTCTGCCAGAAAGTTCTGATCCCAACCGCCAGTTCTGCTGACTGTTCATCAGCATTCACCCAGCCCAAGACGCCGCAGTAAACCTCACGTCCTTCATCTTCTAGCCTTTGAATGACCTCGATGGCACTTGATTTAGGTGCACCGCTAACAGAGCCTGCCGGCGTTGTATTAATCAAAATCTCAGGCCAAGTGATCCCGTCTCGTAGATTGCCCTGAACATCTGAAACCAAGTGAACAAGGCCAGGATGTTTCTCTAGTCGCAAAATTTCAGGCACGCCTACACTTCCAGGTTCGCAAATTCTAGAAAAGTCATTGCGCATCAAGTCCACAATCATCACATTCTCAGTTGAATCCTTATCCAAAAGAGATCCCGCATTCGTCGCCGTTCCCTTTATGGGACTAGTCATCAAATTTGAACCTTGTCTTCTTAAAAATAGCTCTGGGGATGCGCTTGCAATTTTCACATCTGCGCCAAGACCTGATTCTTTAGCGGAAATGCTAAAAGCACTCAGATATGGTGCGGCATGATTTGCAGAAAGCAATCTCCAAAGGGCCAGCGGATTAAACTCTTGTTTTAGTACAGAGCTCATGGTTAAACAAAGATTTGTTTGATAAACCCAGCCCTCAGCAATACTTTCACGCACAATTTGCACCGCAGATTGGTATTGCTCAGATGTCAGCGATGGCACCCAAGAATCCTGCGCAATTGCTTGATGAGTGCCAAAATCCAATTGGGAAGAATCAATAGCTTGCACATTGGCGAATCGAAATGCCTGAAAATCACCTTCGAAGGTTTTAACTACAGCCCACCAGCCCGTTGTGTCTAGGCAGGCAGGATCGCTTGACACCTCAACTAGATCGGTTGCAATCTGATTGCCGAAAATCACCGTTGCAGCGTCGCTAGTCATAGGACAACACTACGAATAATCTGTCACTCATGTGCAGGTACTGAAGTGATTTGGAATCTGACTTGGAAATGCGCACCAAAATCGGCTAAGGTATCGGAGTCAGGTTGAAAGACTTGTTCGCGGATGTGGCTCAGTGGTAGAGCATCACCTTGCCAAGGTGAGGGTCGCGGGTTCGAATCCCGTCATCCGCTCGGAAGGGCTCGCAAGGAGTCACCCCGGTGGAGTGGCCGAGAGGCGAGGCAAGGGATTGCAAATCCCTGTACACGGGTTCAAATCCCGTCTCCACCTCAAGTCCTAGATGGCATCGGTCGATTGGCGCAGTTGGTTAGCGCGCTTCCTTGACATGGAAGAGGTCACAGGTTCGAGTCCTGTATCGACCACCGAACAGAAATACTTGATTAAGTCTCTCTGCTAAGAGCCGACAATCTTGAGATCGCTCTCAAATATTTTTTGCGATAACCACCCATAATCATCTCTGCTGACAACAATTCATCAAGTCGGCATCCAGAGAAACTCACTGGAACATTTCTGTCATAGAGCCTGTCGATCAGCACAACCCATCTCAGAGCGTCTGCCTGGTGCGTAATGGGTACGAGGTTTTGAATAAACACTCTGGACACACCTGCGACTAAAGAGCCATAACTACTCGGATGAATCTTGCTCAGGTGATGCTGCAATTCCTGAGCATCGTCAAAAGTGCTCAATGCAGTTTCCTCATGCATGGCTATGAGACTTTCAGGAGCTAACGGATCACTTGCATCAAGATTTTCCCTGTGACGGTAATCCGGACCATCAATTCGAATGATTCGGAAATGATTCTTCAAGCCTTGAATCTCACGCAAGAAATCATCAGCCGCAAAGCGACCTTGACCAAGTCGATCTGGCAAAGTGTTGCTGGTAGCAGCGACACGAACACCTTTTTCTACTAGCCGATGAAGCAAGGAACTAATCAAGACAGTGTCACCGGGATCGTCTAATTCAAATTCATCAATGCATACCAGGTCGTAGCTACTTAACACCTCAACCGTTCGCGCAAACCCCAATGCACCAACCAAATTTGTGTATTCCACAAAGCTCGCAAATGTAGCCCTGCCCGCCTGTTCAAAAAACAATCCAGCAAGTAGGTGGGTCTTACCAACTCCGTAGCCCCCATCGAGATAGATACCTGATTTAGCCATTGACGGATTCTTGCTAAATTGCCATCTACGTTTAGCCTGAACTGGCTTTGCGAATTGCCAGACCATTTCCCGCGCTTTTGCCTGCGACATCTCATTTTCATCCGGGATGTAATTGGATAGACGAGCGTGTGCGAAGCGCGGCGGTGGTAAAAATTGTTCGACAATTTCTGCAGCAGAAACAACTGGGAAACGCATTGACAGTGATGGCACAGGTATAAGACTAGGTCACATGGCAAGATATCATCATGGTTAGTGACATAACGAACAAATCTACAGCACAGTTATGTGACATCTATCGTGGCGCAAGTGATGTATGGCTTCGAGCAAACATGATTCTGACACTCGATGGAAATTACGTTGACACTCTTGGCTCATCGCGCGGTCTGTCCTGTGAATCAGACCTGTCGCTTATGTTGACCCTGCGCGCAATGTCTGATGTCGTCCTGGTTGGCGCTTCAACCGCTAAACAAGAAAACTATGCCATTCCAACTCGAAAAACTGATTTTTTAGCAATCTCTGATGTGTCACCTCGACTATGTGTTGTTTCGGCCAATCTGAACCTAGATGATGATTTGCGCATGTTTCAGGATAAGGATCGTAAACCAATCTTGCTAACCAGCCAAAGGCACAATCCTGAGTGGAATGAGAACCTTCATCGCCTGTCAACGACTGCTGAATTGATAGTTCTGCCAGAACCCATAACTGGCTCAACATTAATAAGCACTTTGCATGGTCTTTCACTACGAAACATCACTTGCGAAGGAGGGCCGTCGTTGTTGGCACTCCTTCAAAAGGATTCACTGATCGATGAATTGGATCTAACCTTTGCGCCGGTCATAAGTGGACACACCCCGGCGCTCCCAGCTCTAGGCAACGTCCCTTCAGACTGGCGTTGTGCGTCGCTACTTCGCGAGCAGGACCATATCTTCACGCGCTTCATAAGGGAACAAAAAACCTAATCATCGAATAGTGTCTTTTTATGGGCGAAATTTCACACACTGATGATCACTGGCGCACTGTTCTGACACCTTTGGAATATTCCGTGCTTCGACAAAATGGAACTGAGCCAGCTTTTTCAGGTGAGTACACCGACACAGAAATTGAAGGCACCTATAGCTGCAAGGCATGTGGAACCGCACTCTTTACCTCAGCAACAAAATTTCACTCTGGTTGTGGCTGGCCATCGTTTTACGAGCCAAGGGAAGAAGATGCTGTTGTTCTGATAGTTGACACATCGCATGGCATGAAACGCACAGAAGTCCGGTGCGCATCCTGCGACTCTCATCTTGGACATGTCTTTGCCGGCGAGGGATATCAAACCCCTACAGATCAAAGATTCTGTATCAATTCCGTGTGCTTAGTGCTAGATGCCACTAGCGACCAAAAGTGATTGATAAAACACCAAACATTGTCGCAATAATGCCGACATATTGAATTGGCAGAAGCCTTTCCTTGTGAATCCACCAAGCCAAGATCACTGTCACAACAGGAAACAAAGATCCTAAAACAGATGTAATGGAAAGCAGCCCGATTGCCGCTGCAGTGGCAAATAGCAGGTTAGCCGCGGCATCAGTTGTCCCAATCAGAATTAGTGTGGGGATGTCTTTGCGATCTAGCCCACCGATGTTGCGGACAGAAATTGCAATCACGAGCACGATGCTCACTTGTACAACTCGCATCACGATAATCGTCATTGTTGGATTTATTGAACCGCCTAAGGCCATGAAATAAATCGCGACACCAAATGTTAAAGCCGCTACTAGGGCAAGGATTACCGGCTTAGCAGGAGCGCCTCCGCTAATTTCTGGACCACTAGCTAAAACCATGCCAATAACGGCAACGACAATACCGAACATCTCCAAGCCGGTGGGATTCTCTCCCCTAGCCAGGCCAATCAACAAGGGGATGATCACGCCCATTGATGCAATGGGTGAAACTATGCCCATTCGCCCTGATGCTAAAGCAGCATAAAAACTCATCAGACCTATAAGCCCAATAGCTCCAGAGATTGCACCATAAAGAAGAACCTCGGTTTGCAATTGCCAGTGACCGAAGACCACGGCAATAAGAACAACAAGCGCGAGACCAAAAGGTTGTGAGCCACCAATAACTGCAATCGGTGGTCGACTTCGCGCGAGTGTTCCGCCAAAAAAATCAGATGTTCCCCAAACGACGCTAGAGAGCAAAGCGAGTAATGCGGACATCCTCACAGGTTACTGTACGGCGCGCCAAGTCCTAAGTTTTTTGGAATTGAAAATAGAGTGGAGGCATGTTCCCCAGCGACTCAAACACAACTGATTCGGTTTGGGGTCAAGCAGTCGCAAGTTTGAAGATTTCAGGAATCCGACCTGATATCGAAATTGAAGAAGTACCGGCACCAGCACGCTTAGCACCACATAGCGCCGCACTTGCCGCAGATGCAGTAGGACCAAACGATGAAGACTTGGCAAACGGAAGATTTGTTGTCTTGCATGATCCAGATGGTCAGGAAACTTGGGATGGCGAATTTCGCATTGTTACCTTTGTGAAGGCCTCGATCGAGGCTGACGTAGTCAATGATGAGATCTTCGATGAAGTCGCTTGGTCTTGGTTAACTGAAACGCTAACTAACTGCGAGGCAACACACCACAACATTTCTGGCACCGTCACACGCACTGTTTCGCGTTCATTCGCAGGATTGGAGGATCGTCCAAGACAAACAGAATTGGAACTTCGCGCCTCATGGACTCCGCAAGATTCCAACCTAGCTCCGCATCTAAAAGCCTGGTTAGCGCTGCTTGAAGTATGCGCAGGGTTGGTACCTCTACCGCAAGGAATAACTGCTATCGGTCGTGTCCGATAGACATGGATCCAGAAACACACGAGAGTACAGAGGAGCAGTTAAGCACACCTATTACGCACCCACGTGATGGTTTAGGCAAGGTTATTGAGACGGATGAGGCTCTGGCTGCTGCCATAAATCTCTTAGCTTCTGGCACCGGTCCTGTGGCACTAGATACCGAACGTGCCAGTGGGTTTAGGTACAGTCAACGCGCCTATCTGATACAACTTCGACGAGAGGGCTCTGGCACTCACCTAATTGATCCAATAGGCATCACCAGAATGTCAGATCTACAGGATGCCCTTGAGGGAGTCGACTGGATTTTGCATGCTGCGTCTCAGGACTTAGTCTGTTTGGCCCAAGCTGGGTTGGTACCAACAGCCAATTTATATGACACTGAATTAGCTGGGCGGATTCTGGGATTTCCTAAAGTTTCGCTAGGAACACTAATCGAATCCGAACTCGGTTTCCTATTGGCAAAGGAACACAGCGCGGCAGACTGGTCTACTAGACCTTTACCAGAATCCTGGTTGGTTTATGCCGCGCTTGATGTCGAGTTTTTAATTGAGCTCTGGGACGCCATGCGCTTAGCCCTTGAAGAAGCCGGTAAATACGAGTGGGCGCTCCAAGAGTTCGAACACGTGCGTCGGACGACCAAGCCAATTGAACGCATTGACCCATGGCGACGCACCTCTGGAATGCATGCTTTGAAAAAGTCTGCAGAGTTGGCCATTGTGCGGCAACTCTGGCTGGCCCGCGATGAACTGGCTTGCGAGATTGATCTTGCGCCAGGGCGCTTGTTACCCGACACAGCAATCATTTCTATCGCAACCGATGCCCATGAGTATGCTGAAAAACTTGAAGAATTGCCGGCGCTTAGAACTAGACAGGTCAAAAAATATAGTGATCGTTGGATTGGTGCGGCCAAAATGGCACTTGACCTACCCACCTCGCAATACCCCGCGCCAAAAATCTCGCAGGATGGTCCCCCTGCGCCACGTAATTGGCAGATGCGCAACCCTGGTGCCTGGAAGCGCCTTGAATTCGCTCGCGCAGTGATTTGCGCACTGGCTGAGGAGATAAATGTGCCTCAGGAAAATTTGATTACTCCCGATGCAGTTCGCAGAATCTTATGGGAGCCGCCAGCGAGTCCAGCAGAGCTAGAAGCACAAATGCTAGAAATGCAAGTGCGCCCATGGCAACGCGAAAAAATTGGACCCATTTTGCATGAAGCAATTTGGCCTTCTGCTAAATAGTGCTTGAGCGAAGAGCCTTAACAACAGCGTTGGAAATGCCAACAGCATCAAGACCCATTTCAGATAAAAGGGTTTTACGCGCAGCGTGACGCAGAAACTCTTTGATTACTCCAAGCGCAACAAAGTGAACCGAGTTGTTCTGGGCAAAAACTTGATGAGCTAGGTGTTGGCCCACTCCTCCGTCAACAATTCCATCTTCAACACTGACCACTAAATCGAATGATGCCAGATGATCAATTAACTCTTGGTCAAATGAAGATACTTTCACCAGATCTATTACTTGCGCTTTGATACCTTGTTTGGCCAGTATATCAGCGGCCTCAATGGCACTGCTTGCCATAGCACCAACCGAAACAATAACGACCCGATCCGCATCGGAGTCAAAAACGATGTCTGCATTTCCTATTGATTGGAGTACTGGTATCTCAGTGGCAACAGCGCCCTTCGGGAACCTGATAACCGTTGGGTGATCGTTGATCGATACTGAATATGCAAGGGCATCTTGGAGTGCTTTGGCATCTCTTGGCGCGAAAACTTCAATTCCAGGAACAATTTGCAGGAGTGCCAAGTCCCACATGCCGTTATGGCTTGCGCCATCATCGCCAGTCACACCGGCACGATCCAAAACAACCGTGATGCCAGCCTTGTGCAAAGCAGCGTCCATGATCAATTGATCGATTGCCCTGTTTAAGAATGTTGAGTAAATCGCCACGACCGGATGCAGACCGGCGTGCGCCATCCCTACCGCACTGGTGATTGCATGCTGTTCCGCAATACCAACGTCAAAAGTTCGCGAAGGGAATCTACACTTGAAGTCATCCAGACCCGTTGGTCCCTGCATGGCTGCGGTGATCGCCACAATGTCCTCACGTCGATCAGATAACCCAACCAATGCCTCTGAGAAAACTGAGGTCCAAGATTTGCCCGCAACAGTTAGTGGTTTACCAGTATCTGGATCTACTATCCCGACCGCATGAAAACGATCTGCCTCGTCTGTTTCAGCAGGACCATAGCCTCGGCCCTTTTGTGTTATCGCGTGAACGATTACTGGACCGCCAAAATCTCTGGCCCGAATTAGTGCAAATTCCAAATCCGCAATGTTATGTCCATCAACTGGCCCGATATATTTCAGCCCCAAATCTTCAAAGAGACCCTGTGGGGCAATCATATCCTTGAAGCCCTTTTTCATACCATGCAAAGCGTCGTACATAGTTGGACCGATTAGCGGAGTTTTGGCGAGGACTGATTTACCCCAGCCTAGGAATTCCTCATATGCTCCAGTTGTCCGAAGTGTTGCTAACTGATTAGCTAAGCCACCTATAGTTGGCGAGTACGAGCGCTCGTTGTCGTTAACGATGATTACCAAAGAACGGTTGTTTGAATCGGCGATGTTATTGATTGCCTCCCAAGTCATTCCCCCGGTTAAGGCGCCATCGCCAACAACAGCTACGACATGTCGATCCGCTTCCCCATTTAGTTCAAATGCTTTGGCAATACCGTCAGCGTAAGAAAGCGCGGTGGAGGCATGACTGTTTTCTATAACGTCATGAACACTCTCTTGTCGGCTTGGATAACCGGACAATCCACCGTCTTGACGTAAAGTTTCGAAGGAAGAAGCCCGCCCAGTAACAATTTTGTGGACATAAGTTTGATGTCCAGTGTCCCAAAGTACTGGATCCTTTGGTGAATCAAAAACCCGGTGAATTGCTAATGTCAGCTCTACAACACCCAGGTTCGGCCCTAGATGTCCCCCTGTTTTGCTGACTTTTTCCACAAGAAAATTTCTGATCTCAATACTTAGCGTTGCCAATTCGTCTGCACTTAGCGAACGTAAATCTTCAGGAGAGTTTATTTGGTCAAGAATTGGCACGACTCCCCCTTCAGATAGATGCGATATCCAATTGTACGTAGGTTAAATAGGAATTGTTCTTGCTGAATGCCCCAATTCGGCGGTGTTTTAGGAGCCGAGCATTGAACGCAGGACATACTGCAAGATTCCGCCATGACGGAAATAGTCAGCTTCTCCGGGAGTATCGATGCGCACTAACGCATCAAAAACGCTTTCCCGCCCATCTTGACTCGTTGCCTTAACACTGACTGTCTCTGGAATTGCACCATCGTTGAGTGCAGTGATGCCGGTTACATCGAAGGTTTCTGTTCCATCAAATCCCAGCGTTGTCGCTGTCACACCAGCAGGATACTGAAGTGGCAAGACACCCATGCCGATGAGATTTGATCTATGAATACGCTCATAAGATTCCGCAATTACAACCTTGACTCCAAGCAACGCTGTGCCCTTTGCCGCCCAATCTCGCGATGATCCTGAGCC
>CAIVPQ010000099.1 GCA_903907835.1 uncultured Actinomycetes bacterium | reverse complement strand
GGGACCATCACGATTAGCCAGATGACAAGAATTGTCCAGAGCATGTGACGCTGGTATTTCGGCCCCTTGCTCCAAAAATCCACCAAAATCAAACGGATTCCATTTAGTGCGTGGTACAAAACAGCAGCAACTAAGCCAACTTCCATGAAGTTCACTATGGGAGTCTTATAGGTTTCGATGACCAGGTTGTACGAGTCAGCAGATACGCGAACTAGGGCGGTATCAAGAACGTGGACAAAAAGGAAGAAAAATACGGCAACGCCAGTAATGCGGTGGGCAACCCACGACCACATGCCTTCGCGACCCCGATAGAGGGTCCCTCTTGATGCCATGCCAGTGCCTTTCGACGTACTCTTAAGGATTTGTTACCTCAAGCGTAGTGGCGATTAGGCAATTCAGCCACGGCGAGAGCGGATTTTCATTGCATTGTCAGCAAACTCACACCCAAGCAAACTGCGAACTGCGCGTTTTTGATTGCACAGGCCTTGCCTATGTTTCCGAGGGGTTAATTTTCCCAGAAATATCTGAACTTTTTTGCTGTTGTGTTGCTCGATAGGCCAAGATGAACAAGTGGCACATGTAGTTATTGTTGGTGGCGGTCCTGGTGGATATGAAGCGGCACTAGTTGCCAAGCAACTTGGCGCCGAGGTAACAATCATCGAAGCCCATGGAATCGGTGGTTCAGCGGTTCTTACGGATGTGGTTCCGAGTAAGGCACTTGTCGCGGTAGCCGAAGCAGCCACAGATATTCGTGGAGCAGCGGTCTTAGGAGTGCACACAACAGAGGTCACTGTGGACTTGAGCGAAGTGAATTCTCGCTTAAAGAAATGGGCTGCTACTCAAAGTTCTGATATCTCAGCGCGACTTGAAGGCGTTGGTGTTCGCATAATTGCTGGCACTGGCCGCCTAACAAGTTCCTCAAGCGTTGAAGTGACAACGGGCGATGGGTCAACTGAAACCCTCACTGCTGATGCAATCTTGTTAGCCACTGGTGCTCGACCACGAGAGTTGCCATCTGCACTTCCTGACGGTGAACGCATTTTGAGTTGGGAGCAGTTGTACGACTTGGAAACACTTCCGAAGAAGTTAATCGTTGTTGGTTCCGGTGTGACTGGCGCTGAGTTTGCTAGCGCCTATCTGGCTTTGGGTAGTGATGTTGTTCTTATCTCATCAAGAGACAAAGTTTTGCCAGGTGAAGATGTTGATGCTGCGGATGTCATTGAAAAAGTTTTCAACGATCGTGGAATGACCTTGCTAGAAAAGTCACGAGCGGTTGCAGTGCGTCGCACGGCTATCGGTGTGGAAGTTGAACTTGCTACGGGTGATTTGGTGCAAGGTTCGCATTGCTTAATGGCAGTTGGTTCATTGCCTAATACTCAAGATCTTGGTTTGCAGGCAGTGGGAGTGGAAACTTCTGAAACTGGTTTCATCACAGTGGACAAAGTAAGTCGAACAAATATCCGTGGCGTTTATGCAGCCGGCGACTGCACCGGTGTTTTGATGCTGGCCTCAGTAGCAGCAATGCAGGGACGAATCGCAATGTGGCATGCACTTGGCGATTCGGTAGCTCCGCTTAATTTGGACACTGCTTCGAGTAACGTTTTTACCGATCCAGAAATTGCCACAG
>CAIVPQ010000098.1 GCA_903907835.1 uncultured Actinomycetes bacterium | reverse complement strand
TAGTGGCACTGTCCAGCTGGGAGGGTTCACCTTTAATTTGGACAGCTTGTCAATTGATGGCTCTGGCCATTTCACGGTCCAAACTTCTATGAGTAACGAAGGCTGTTACAACACAGGCAACATTGCGAAATTAGGAATTGAATTTGAAGGTTGTTTTGACTACACCGTTAACGCGCTGATATCGGACACGGCACCGTATGCAAGTTTGAATGCAGATGCGTCTCTCAAAGTTGATGTTCGCGAACGCCATTACCCTTGCTGCAGACCCAACTACTGGGGTAGTTGGACAAGAATTGCCAATTTCTCATCTGGCATCGGTATCCAACTCAGCCCGTTTAAGTTGTCTTTCTCGGCAAAATTCTATGGCATCCCTGTGAACTTTACGATTTAGAAAAATTCAGACTTACTTCACGAGTAGATGGAGCAAGAATCAAACATGCGCCATGCACACTACGAATGCAGCCCAGCCTTGAAACACGACCGTACCGCTTCATCTTGAAGGGCAAGCAATTCCTCGTGCCCTGGGAACACCCGAAGCCCGGCAGTCATAGCAACTTCAAATGCGGCCGTATTTCCGGCAATCAAAGCCCACGATGCAACTTCCAGTGCAGCCGTGATCGCCAAAATAACCAACCGTGTTGTGGTGCCATCAAGGTCAGCCCATGAATATGAAGTACCAGCAAATGGCACATCACGCACATGTGAAAGTGCTCTGACAATCTCAGCGGAGTTTCTTGAATCCTTTCGGAAGCTCTCCAGGGCATACGTCATCAAAACATCATCAGTAACGACACGTGGATTTAGTGGTATCTCATCGGAGTACGTAGTCGGCACCCAGTCAGACCGCGACGATTGTTGATCTATTTCTGCAAGACCCCTTCTCATATCCGACACAATCGTTGAGAAGGTGGAATCAGCGATATCAAGATCCCACATTGCAGTGCGAGCAGCTGAGCGGCGTGATCTATCACGATTTAATGCAAGCCATGTCAACAGCTCTAACGCACGGCGTTTCCGAAACAGTGCGACATCTCCAACTTCGTTTTCAACTACTGGGTATCCAAACAGTTTGACCACCAACACCCATTCAGTTGCCGCCAAATCATGAGTTACTTGTTTGGGCAATTCTCTGTCTACCGCTCTCAAGATTTGAACCACATCTGTGTTGCTCATTAGGTCAACCGTTCCGACACATTCAACTTTTACATCTTGAGAGCATCGTTGAATCTGTTCCATGGTTTGTAGCTCGCCTTCCGTCAGGCGGTCTGGCGATGTCATTTGTTGCATCTGTTCTCTGCGCCGTCGCAGGATTTGAGCTAATGCTCCGGCTGCAATAGTCGGTGACATAACTCCAGTCGCTGGAACACCTTCAGTTTCATGAGTCACTCGCACTGAAGAATTATGTGTAGATGGGGCAAACACCAGTGCTGCGCCGAGCCAGGTCATCGGGCGATTGATTACTCGTAGAACACTTTGAAGCGCTGAACGAGATCGGCCAAGAACTAGTAGATGCAACATCACAAGTGATGTAGCAAGTACTAGCACATGCAACAGAAAAAGCAACTCAGATGAATCGACCATTGTGTCGAGCAAGGCGACATTGATTCGGCCTTGATAAACCAGTGAAATGAGTTGCCAGAGCGACCACATTGGAATTGCTACAAGTCCAAAAAAAGTTGTTGCTCGTCGGATGCAATTCATCAGCCATCCACCACATCCACAGTTCGATTCACCCGAATCGTGCGCTCTCCAACTCCGATGATTCCTAATATCCGCAGTGGTACTTTTGTTGAAACCACGACTGTTGCT
>CAIVPQ010000097.1 GCA_903907835.1 uncultured Actinomycetes bacterium | reverse complement strand
TATCGGGTGGAGTCTTATGCATAGTTGCAGTAAATGTCTGCGCCTCTGCACTTCCAACACTTAGAAATTATGATGCGAAAAAAATACATGAAGATTCCTAAAAACATCGAGAAAAATATTGCGACACGCTGGGAAAAAGATTGCAAAAGAGTTCACAAATGGTTTTTTATCTGTCACGCTATTACTAAGAACTTTCGGGAAGTCCGAATGTCTTACCTCGAGGAGGAACTGTGGCTGTAAAAAAAGCCCCAGCAAAAAAAGTAGCCGCTAAGAAGGTTGCTAAGAAGGCTGTTGCCAAGAAGGCTCCAGCACGTAAGACTGCTGCCAAGAAGGTAGTAAAGAAGGCTGTTGCTAAAAAAGCTCCAGCTAAGAAGGCTGCTGCCAAGAAGGTAGTCAAGAAGGCCGTAGCCAAGAAGGCTCCAGCCAAAAAGGCTGCTGCCAAGAAAGTAGTCAAGAAGGCCGTAGCCAAGAAGGCTCCAGCACGTAAGACTGCTGCCAAGAAGGTAGTCAAGAAGGCTCCAGCGCGTAAGGCTGCTGCCAAAAAGAAGTAACTTCCCGCTCTTAAATAGAAGTAGCTCCTAGCGAATAGCTGGGGGCTACTTTTATTTTGTCGCAAAAAAGTAAGACTAGAATGCAGGAGTGGGATTAAACACCAACGTTGTTAGGCCGGGAATGGTTTCTCCCACGCGCCAAGTACCACTAAGAATTGCCAGACCAGAATACGTTGGTAAGAATTCACCCGCCAAACATGTTGGCTCAGATGTGCAAACTTCAGAAACAATTGCAAAAATGCGCATTGCCGGCCGAATTGCAGCTCTTGCTTTGATCGAAGTTGGCAACAACGTTGTTCCTGGAGTTACAACAGATGAGTTGGACCGAATTGGTCACGAATTTTTACTTGACCACAACGCTTATCCCTCAACTTTGGGATATCGTAATTTTCCGAAATCCCTCTGCGCCAGCCTTAACGAAGTAATCTGTCACGGAATCCCGGATTCAACTGTCATTAAAGATGGCGATATCTGCAACATTGACATAACGGCTTTCATCGATGGGGTCCATGGAGACACTAATGCGACATTTTTTGCAGGTGACGTAGACGACGAGTCGCGACTTTTAGTCGAAAGAACAAAAGAATCGCTGAACCGAGCTATCGCTGCAGTAAAACCTGGTCGCCCAATCAATGTAATAGGTCGGGTTATCGAGTCATACGCCAAAAGGTTCAACTATGGGGTAATTCGAGACTTCACTGGTCACGGAATAAGTACTACATTTCATTCTGGGTTGATTGTCCCCCATTACGACACTGATGAATTCGACACAATCATCCAAACAGGAATGACTTTCACGATTGAACCGATGTTGACCCTCGGTACACACAATTGGGACATGTGGGACGATAATTGGACGATAGTAACGAAAGATCGAATGCGTTCAGCGCAATTCGAACATACATTGCTTGTAACCGAAGATGGCGCAGAAATCTTGACGAAGGTGTAATTGATGACGCAACTAAAATTCCCAAAGAACGTAGTCACCCTTTCCATTGACATAGGTGGCAGTGGGCTTAAAGCCGCCCTTCTGGATTCAGCTGGCGTGATGACCAGCGAAAGAGTGCGAATCGAAACTCCTTACCCATGTCCGCCAACACGGCTGGTTGAAACAATAATGGAATTGAGCGCAGAACTGCCTGGGTACCATCGTGTTTCTGTTGGCTTTCCTGGGCTAGTGCGCGATGGTCGTGTTTTTAATATCCCCTCGCTTACTAAAAAAGAGCTCGAGGGTGAAGTCGATCCTGAATTAGTTGAACTGTGGGACGGCTTTGACTTGGGCGCAGCGCTAGATGATGCATTCAAAGTCCCTGTTCGTGTTGCAAACGATGCTGATGTCCAAGGCTCTGCTGTCATCAGCGGCAAGGGATTCGAGTTTGTCATTACCCTCGGAACAGGCTGTGGTAGCGCACTATTTTTTGACGGCCGGCTTTTACCTCACTTAGAACTTGGGCATGCTCCGTTTCGCAAGGGCAATACCTTTGAGGAACAAATTGGCAATGCAGCGCGTCGTGAAATAGGAAAAGAACGTTGGACTCGACGGGTAATTAAGGCCATTGCTGCCTTCGATGAATTCCTATTCTTCGACCATATCTATGTAGGCGGTGGCAATGCCCGACTCCTGGACCAGGCAGAACTGGGTGAAAATGTCACGCTTGTTTCAAATACGGCAGGAATCCTAGGCGGCATTGCTATTTGGGATAGAGAACTTTAGATTTTCCCTAGGCAAGCGCACCATAGGATGTTGGCATGACGAAATGGCTCAGCAAAGACCAACAGGCGGTTTGGCGCTCGTGGATTGCCGCCTCAACTCTGCTGCCATTTCAACTGGGCAAAGATTTACAGACCAAACATGGACTAACTATTTCCGATTACGAAATCTTGGTTCACCTTTCCGAATCCCCTGAGCGTTCCATGCGAATGAGTGAACTTGCTGATCGAGTTCTTCTTTCACGAAGTCGTCTGACTCATCAAATAGACCGAATGGAAATATCTGGTTTTGTTACTCGTGTGTCTTGTCCTGGCGACAAAAGAGGTCAACTCGCAACCATGACCGAAGCAGGATGGGTAAAACTGGTAGCAGCCGCTCCCGACCATGTAACAAATGTGCGAAAACATATGCTTGATGTCCTCACTCCAGCGGAATTTGATCAATTGGGCAAATCAATGGCTAAGGTGGCCGCACATCTAAAATCACTGAAAAGCGACTAGTCCAAACTGCGTTAGATTAGACCGTGCCTGAATTTGAATTTCGTGTTGAAAAAGTCCTTGATCCTAGTGATAAGTCACTAATGCCCGTAGGCAGAGTGGGCACGATTTCTACCCCTCATGGCGACATCCAGACACCAGCTTTCATTCCTGTCGGAACAAAGGCGACAGTAAAGTCAGTGCTACCCGAAGCGATGAAGGAACTCGGGGCAAATGCACTATTGGCTAACGCGTATCACCTTTACTTGCAGCCAGGGGCAGATATTGTGGACTCCGCCGGCGGAGTTGGTGCATTCATGAACTGGGATGGACCTACTGTCACAGATAGTGGCGGTTTTCAAGTGCTCAGCCTAGGTGTTGGATTCAAGAAAGTACTTGCAATGGAATCTGACACGGTACAGCGAGACGATGTTATTGCTGATCACAAAGAGCGGCTTGCGCATGTTGATGATGACGGTGTCACCTTTAAGTCACATCTTGATGGAAGCATGCATCGATTCACTCCTGAGTTTTCTATGCAAGTGCAACACCAACTTGGTGCTGACATTATGTTCGCATTCGATGAATGCACAACACTATTGAATACCTATGAGTACCAAGTTAAATCCCTTGAGCGCACTCGACTTTGGGCCCAGAGATGTGTTTCTGAACATCAGAAATTAACACTCGAACGTTCTACAAAGCCCTACCAAGCACTATTTGGCGTGATTCAAGGGGCACAGTATGAAGACCTGCGCCGTCAAGCCAGTCGCGATCTTGGGGCCATGGAGTTTGATGGTTTTGGTATCGGCGGAGCACTCGATAAGAACTCACTTGGCACGATAGTGCGTTGGGTTAATGAAGAACTGCCAGCTAATAAGCCACGACATCTTTTAGGCATCGGCGAGCCAGAAGACATGTTCGTCGGCATTGAAAATGGAGCTGACACTTTCGACTGTGTCTCTGCATCTCGAGTTGCCCGCAATGCTGCCGTCTACTCCCCCACAGGCAGATTCAATATTTCTAATGCAAAGTACCGTCGATCCTTTAAACCATTAATGGATGGCTGTCCTTGCTACACCTGCAGAAACTACACTCAGGCCTACTTGCATCACCTTGTGCATGCCAAAGAACTTCTAGCGGCCACCTTGCTCACTATTCATAATGAATATTTCATCGTGAATCTTGTTGCCGACATTCGAACATCCATCCTGGACGGTTCGTTTTACGAACACAAAACTGAATTCCTTGGTCGCTATGGAACTGGTCGTGCGGCAACAAACGGTCAAAACTCAAGCGAACTCGTTTCCCAAGTAGAATAGACCCAAGTTGAGTTGAGTTCTTAGGTCCCATCAGACATTACGGAGGGTAATTCTCGTGCCAAACCCTCGTCATGCACCGAGCACCTTAAGACTCGCGTTGTCCACGCGCGTTGTGGTCGCTGATGGCGCTATGGGCACCATGTTGCAGGCAGCCGATCTCCCACTCATTGACTTTGAGGGACTTGAAGGTTGCAACGAAATCATCAATGTCACTCGACCAGAAGTAGTCGAAGGCATTCATGATGAATACTTTGCCGCTGGCGCGGATGCAGTGGAGACAAATACTTTCGGTTGCAACTGGGCAAATTTTGCTGAATACGACATTGAAGATCGCATTTACGAACTTTCAGTTGCCGGTGCTGCCATCGCCCGAAGAAGCGCTGATAGGTGGTCGACCGCAGATAAGCCTCGATGGGTTCTTGGTTCACTCGGACCAGGTACAAAACTACCAACCCTTTTACACACAACCTATGCTTTTTTGCGAGATGCCTATGAAGAAGCAAGCCGGGGGTTAATCGACGGAGGCGCAGATGCGCTCCTGATTGAAACTACCCAGGACTTACTTCAAACAAAATCGGCAGTTAACGGTGCTCGTCGCGCGATCAGCCAGGCAGACCG
>CAIVPQ010000096.1 GCA_903907835.1 uncultured Actinomycetes bacterium | reverse complement strand
CCTTGGCAAGTGCAGCATTAGCAACACCAGCAACCATGGACAACAGAACCTCACGAGACTCGAGCTTGGCCAGCTTCTTGATGTCATCGACGGAAAGGATCTTTCCATCCAGGATTCCGCCCTTGATGACTAGAAGTGGATTCTCTTTTGCGAAAGTGTCGAGGCCCTTTGCGGCCGCAACAGCATCGCCCTTGATGAATGCGATTGCAGTTGGACCAACGAGTAAATCGTCAAATCCAACAACGCCTGCATCCTTAGCGGCGATTTTCGACAGGGTGTTCTTTACAACGGCGTAAGTGGTGTCAGGTCCAAGTGAACGGCGAAGTTCCTTGAGTTGACCCACAGTCAAACCGCGGTACTCGGTCAATACTGCAGCAGGTGATGTGCGGAATTCTTCCGTAATCTCTGCAACTGCAGCAGCCTTGTCAGCGCGTGCCATGGTGCTCCTTTAAGTTGATGCTCATGAAAAAAGCCCCGCTCAGATGAGGCGGGGCGCGCAACGCAAAACGTTGGCACTTCGGTTCTCACCTGCGCTGGTGCTCCTGTTCAGGAGCCTTAGCCTCACTCGTTGTCCGAGTGATGACCGGCGGTCTTCGGTTTGTTGTTATTACTTTATTGGTTGCAGGGCTGGCAAGTCAAAACGAGTGCGCTTGACCTTACTTGAGCAGTTTTACGCCTAAATGCTTAGCCGCCTTGCGCAGGGCCTTATCAAACGTGGCAAGTGGCAGGCCTCTGCGTTTAGCAATCTCAAGGTATGCGGCATCGTAGGCAGAAATTGCGCACTCAGTAGCAATGCGAAGTATCGACTCATAGGAGGGTTCTTGTGGCTCGACTTGCAAGGGCCAGGCGTTTAAAATTTCAAAAATATAGTCCTGATCTGCAATCTTCAGCGAGCGCAGTTTTGATAGCGCCAAATTAGCCATCTCAAAGCGAAATAGCGCTGGCACAATGGCTTCCTGGTTTAGAGCCCGATATCGCAGTTCCTCGTTTGACTCGGAGAGCGGCTCATCTCCCAGCCAACTTCCAGCCACTGACGCATCTAAAACAAAGGAAATCAATGGTCATCCCGGCCAATCAATTTACGGATATCTGAGGTGTCGATAGCAAGTAGCTTTCGCGCTTGCTCCGTACGCTCAATAAGCGACTGCACATCAGGTGCTTTCTTCGCAAAGGATTCAATCACTGCAACAGGATGCCCGTGCTTGGTAATTGTGATGATTTCTCCCGCCAACACTCTTTCAATAACTGAAGCAAAATGGGTCTTTGCTTCATAAACACCCATCGTGGGGCTCTCAAATGCAATAGTCATAAGTTCAGACTAGTCTTAGACTAGTTTAATGTCAAGACCTACCCGATAAATAGACAATAAAAATTGGCCCCCGCGTAATCGCGAGGGCCAACTTTAAAGAATTACTAGTTATTGTCGTCGTCTTCAACAAGAAGGTTACGAGTCTTGTTGGTATCCAACTGGATGCCAGGACCCATAGTCGTTGAGATAACAGCCTTCTTGATGTAGCGACCCTTTGATGAAGATGGCTTCACACGAAGAACCTCATCCAAAGCGGCTGCATAGTTCTCGACTAGCTGCTGCTCAGTGAATGATGCCTTACCAATGATGAAGTGCAAGTTCGAATGCTTATCAACGCGGAATTCGATCTTTCCGCCCTTGATGTCATCGACTGCCTTAGCCACATCAACTGTGACTGTGCCGGTCTTTGGATTTGGCATTAGGTTACGTGGACCAAGAACCTTACCTAGACGACCGACCTTACCCATTAGGTCAGGGGTGGAAACGACTGCATCAAAATCAGTCCATCCGCCAGCGATCTTCTCGATTAGTTCGTCAACACCGACATAGTCGGCGCCTGCTGCGCGTGCTTCGTCAGCCTTCTCGCCAGTAGCAAAAACCAGGACGCGGGCGGTTTTGCCAGTGCCGTGTGGAAGGTTAACAGTGCTTCGCACCATCTGATCAGCCTTACGAGGGTCAACGCCAAGAAGCATTGCCACCTCTACGGTCTGGTCAAACTTGGTGCTTGTAGCGCCAGCTTTAGCCAGACGGGTTGCAGCTAGTGGACTGTAAAGTGCATCTTTATCAATCGTTGCTGCTGCTTTGTTATAAGCCTTACCGTGCTTCATTTCTTGCTCCTTCTAGTCTGTGGAGTTCGTGGTAGGAACCTGAAGTTGGTTCTCCCACTAGTTGATAATTAACTAACAGTGATGCCCATGGAACGAGCAGTACCTTCGATGATTTTCATCGCGGCATCAACATCATTGGCGTTCAGGTCAACCATCTTGGTTGTCGCAATTTCGCGAACCTGATCTTTAGTGATGTTGGCTACCTTGTTAGTGTGCGGAACGCCTGAACCTTTTTCAACGCCAGCGGCCTTGAGGATCAAACGTGCTGCAGGAGGCGTCTTGGTGATAAAGCTGAAAGAACGATCTTCGTAGACCGTAATCTCAACAGGAACCACCTGTCCGCGCTGACTTTCTGTCTCGGCGTTGTACGCCTTGCAGAAGTCCATGATGCTTACACCGTGTTGACCTAGTGCCGGACCAACGGGTGGTGCAGGGTTAGCTTCACCAGCCTTGATCTGTAGCTTGATCAGACCGGTGACCTTTTTCTTTGGGGCCATGTCTCTCGCGTCCTTTTTCTTTGTTGTGTCTTAGTTCTTGTGAATCTGGTTGAAGCCCAGTTCCACAGGAGTCTCTCGGCCGAAGATCTCTACGAGACCCACAACCTTTTGACCATCCAAGTTGATCTCGGAAATCGTTGCGTGCAGTGAAGCGAACGGACCATCAACGACAGTGACAGAGTCACCAACGGATAGATCGATGTCCAACTTAGGTGCGGCCGCACCAAGTGCACCGTCACCCTTTCCTGCTTTACCACCAGAGTTAGCCACAGTTGCGATTGGCTTTTCTACTGCTGGGCGAAGCATGTCGAATGCTTCGTCAATTGAAAGTGGCGCTGGGTTGTGACCCTGACCTACGAAACCAGTAACACCTGGGGTGTGACGAACTACGCCCCATGCCTCACTAGTTTCATCGGTTAGATCCATCCGGACCAAAACATATCCTGGGAATTTGTTGCGCTTGATTTGCTTGCGCACACCATTTTTAATTTCAGTTACATCTTCTTGTGGTACGGCCACTTCAAAGATGTAGTCCTCCATGTTTAGCGAGACTGCGCGGGTTTCTAGATTCTGCTTTACGCGGTTTTCAAAACCTGCGTATGAGTGCAATACGTACCAGTCGCCAATTTGTGACTCTAGGCGCGCACGGAATGCAGCAATCGGATCATCGATTTCTTCTGCGGCATCTTCAAGTTCAGTTTCTTCAACATCAGCCTGATCGCCAACAAGTTCTGCTTCGATAACTTCAGCTAAATCAAATTCGCCAACCTTGGCATCATCTGAATCATCAGAATCAACCTGGCCATCAACATCCACATCAACAGAGCCATTCCAGTCAGAATCAACTTGGTTTTGGGCGCTCTCATTGTCAGAGGGCACGTCTGTTGCTTCGATGTCAGCAGGGATAACGCTGTCATCAGCAGGCGTAGCTGCTTCTAGAAACGGGGAATCAGTCACTATATGTGTCCTTCTACTACTTACTGTTGGTCTAGCCGAAAATCTGTAGAACGATTTTGGTGAATCCAAGATCAAATACTGAAACCAGCAAAGCCATGATTATTACGAAAACCATCACGACAAGGGTGTAGGTGGCAAGCTGTTCGCGAGTTGGCCATACGACCTTGCGCAGTTCAGCAATTACCTGACGGAAGAAAAGCGAAATGCGACCGAAAAAACCTAATCGAGCTGTGATTGTTTCACTCATGTTCTTAACTCCCCTTCGTAGGCTTACATTTTAAGTATTCACTTGATCTTGATTTTTGTCAGGCACTTTCATGCTCAACACTCGTTCTGTCTTACTGCAAGTTGCAAACCTAAGTTCGTAACTCTTGCAGGGCCGGAGGGACTTGAACCCCCAACCGCCGGTTTTGGAGACCGGTGCTCTACCAATTGAGCCACGACCCTTTGGCAAAACTCTCAATCGCTTACTTACCTATTTCTAGGCACGCTAGCGCAGACTAAGAATCATGTCGGTTTGTCAATACTAGTCCACAAATCCTTGAGATGAAAACCGCGGTTTTTTACCCTGCTCGCGCGACTAATTCACCTATAGGCGATACTTTACGAGTGAATAAACCAAGAATTTCTGCCCGAATCGGGGCCATTGCCGAATCCGCCACTCTCGCTGTTGATGCGAAAGCCAAAGCACTTAAAGCAGCTGGGCGCCCAGTTATTGGCTTTGGAGCTGGCGAACCAGACTTCCCGACCCCCGATTACATCGTTGAGGCTGCCGTTGCTGCTTGCCGCGATCCAAAGTGGCACCGCTATACACCAGCAGGTGGCCTGCCCGAATTGAAGTCAGCGATTGCAGCCAAGACTCTGCGGGACTCCGGTTACGAAATTGATCCAAGCCAAGTACTAATCACTAATGGTGGCAAGCAAGCTCTTTACAACGCATTCGCAACTTTGCTGGATCCAGGCGACGAAGTACTCCTGCCTGCTCCTTACTGGACCACATACCCAGAATCCATTTCACTTGCTGGTGGCGTGCCGGTTGTTGTCATGACTGATGAATCAACTGGCTACCGCACATCTATCGCGCAACTAGAACAATCGCTGACTCCAAAAACAAAAGTTTTAGTATTTGTTTCGCCAAGCAATCCAACTGGTGCGGTTTACTCCCCTGCTGAAGTTGAAGCCATTGGTCAATGGGCAGTGGAAAAGGGTCTCTGGGTTGTCACCGATGAAATTTACGAACACCTTGTTTATGGTGATGCCGTATTTTCTTCGATGCCAACTTTGGTTCCTGAATTAGCCGACAAGTGCATTGTGGTTAATGGAGTTGCTAAGACTTACGCGATGACTGGTTGGCGTGCCGGCTGGATGATCGGTCCGAACGACATCATCAAGGCCGCAACTAACTTGCAATCACATGCCACTTCAAATGTCGCGAATGTTTCTCAGATTGCCGCGCTTGCCGCAGTCTCTGGTGACCTCAGCGCCGTTGATGAAATGAAGGTTGCTTTCGATCGTCGCCGTCTTTTGATTACCAGCATGCTTAATGAGATTGATGGAATCACTTGCCCAACTCCTGAGGGTGCTTTTTATGTGTACCCGTCGGTTAAGGGCGTTCTTGGTCGCGAGATCAACGGCAAGACACCAACAACTTCTGCTGAGTTGTCTGCCTTGATTCTGGATGAAGTTGAAGTCGCTGTTGTGCCGGGTGAAGCATTTGGAACTCCTGGCTACATTCGTCTTTCCTACGCGCTAGGCGATGCCGACTTAACCGAAGGCATCAAGCGCATTCAGTCTTTGCTTAAGTAATCAAGCAGCTCGCTGATTTCTAGTCACGATGCGAGCTAATCGCGATTGCGCCTTTTCGCCTGTGTCATCACGATTCAGTGATTCATTTAGTTCTGCGTAACCAAGAGCGATTTTGCTCTTGGGATCCAAAAAGCAAACAGCCTGACCAAGAGAACTTGCCTTACGAGCCAGCACTCGGTCGTACGGGATTTGGGTAATGCTGGTCAACCCTGTGTGTCTCGCGACCGCCTGCGCATAACTTTTATCCTTGTCGTTTGTACCCCACAAAACTACGTTCACTTGAGAGTCGGTGAAGAGTTCGCTGAATTCCAAAAAGCCTCGAACTAACCTCGAGACACCTATCTCATCTGCTCGGGCGCACAGAATTATTTTGGTTGCGTGTTCCAATGCGGTGAGTGCAACAGCGTGACGTCTCGGAAGTGCTGACTCATGTATGAGACTCTGATCAATTTCCAGAACTGGACCAAGATCTACCAGGACTCTTTGATATGAACTTCTGACTTGTTGCCAAACTCCGCGAAGTGCAGGAACGCGCAAATCAGTCCATCTCGAACTCTTGAAAATCCCGGAGGCAAAATCCAAATTATCCGCAATTGGCAAAATGAACTCAGCGACACTTTCAGTATTAAGTTTCCTAGTCTCGTGCGCTCGGCATAACTCCAGCAAGCCACTCGAAGTGGCGTCTAGTCCAAGTTCTTGATGAAGCGAAGCACCATAGGTGTCACCATCGACTAACAGGGTCTTAATCCCTTTCGAGGCGCTCTGCCATCCCACTTCTCGCAAACAAGATGTGCGACCAGTTGCACCACCAAAACCAACTACCGCGATTAAGTCACCCTGCGGGATAACGTCCACGACTTGTGGAACGTTTCCTTTGCGCAGAAAACTCGTAATCGCGGATAGTGCTTCCATCGGACGAGCTGGGTTTAACATCACAAGATTTTCAACGCCAAGCTCCTGCCAGTTTTCAGGTTTGGCTGTAATCACTAAAAGCTCAATGCCTTGATCGCGTAAGTGACTAATCAGGTTGGCATCTACACGAAGTGTTTGATCTGAAAGAATCACGACATCAACATCAACGACTTGGACGGCGGAGTAAACATCAACGCCGTCAACACATCGACGCTGAATTTTCAAACCGATCATCGGATGAGCAAGGGCGCTTAGGAGTTCGGATTCCCATTCAACTCTGCCAAGTGCAACAACTGCATTTTTCATCGCACACCAGCAACATCATTTTGAATTGGTATCACGACTAGATCAATTACCCCATCACGCATGGCTTGCACCAAACCCTTCACCTGCTTTGTCGGAATTGCCAATGTGACCGATGAATCACTATTTGAGTCCAATACATCTGGGATACCCGCGACAACGGCTGACGAAATGATAACTCGAGATGGTCCGGGCATCGCCATGCCAGTTGTTGATGGAGTTACCCAAACATCAACTCGGTTGCCGATAGTCAGTGCCGGAATATGCCCAGCTCTCAGAGGGACGCTGATGTTTCTAATGGACTTAAACTCGCCCAGACCGATGGCTCGCACATTCAACAAGTCACCTGCAAATACATCAGTGCGCACTGTCATCCCAACAGCAGCCTGAAGATCCGTTACTAGGTTGGCGGAATCAGGAACAGCGACATCAACTAGTTGTACGTCATCTGGGCCAATGCTGGAACCTGTAGTTAGATCGTTTACCAAAACAGCGACTTGGGTTCGAGCTCCAGCGGCACTCAAAGTTTGTTGACCGAGATACGCAGAAGTGAAAAACAATAAAACTCCCGCCCAAAGTTTCGGATCCTTATATGTTGATTTGCGTTGCAACTGTATTGGCTTCAAATGTGCAACAGTGCGCGGTTCACGAAACGGAATTGCCATCTACTCCCCCTAAGTCTGTTGTTATCAAAACACAGAACAACCTCGTCACTCACGGAAAGAAATTTGACTGTGGAAAACTGGTTGAGCTCAGGTGGTATTTGTTGGCACTATGAAAGTGTGACTTCCAGATTTTTGACCTTAAGCGATGTGGCCAACATTTTGAATGTTGCCCCTGCGCAGGTTTACACATTGGTTAGAAGTGGTGAATTACCGGCAATCAAAATTGGAGCCCGAGGACAATGGCGGGTGGAGGCCCAAGTGGTCGAAAAATTCATCGCTGACATGTATCGCACGACCGAAGTTTTCGTTCAAACCCATCCAAGAACTCCAAGTCTGTAGTCACTGGATTAAAGCAGCTACTGATCTAATACCTCGCGGACTATATCCGCACAGCCCGCAGATGCTTACGCAAAAGACTCAAGACATGACCCTGGTGTTGAATGTCGATTGCATCCGGACCAACTCTGAGACACTTGCCGACGATCACATTCCCATCGTCAATAAACCAAGTCGCCTCAATGTGCTGGTCACACAAGTCGTGTAACCAAGCGTTTGCAAACGCCGCCTCTAACCCAGTGGGATTGGCAATGGTGGCGCTCTTGGTTAACCCGGAGATAGCCCAAACTGCATCAATTGAAATCAGATATATTCCGCTTGTTGCGTACAACTCCAAATAATCCTGCGCAATCCAGGAAACGGAACCAGAAATCTTTGGGACTGCCTCATGGCGAATGTGCAAGATTAATTCTTGGCGAGTATCCCCTACGCGGTCGCGCCAATAAACATTCAGGTGCTCGTGGCGGACAGTCTCGGCGACTTCTTGTGCCAAGTCCATTCTTGCCTCGCTGGCAAGGTCATCGTGTGCTCGTGAGATTACATTTTCCAGAGCATTCAGTAGTTCAAAAGCTGGCTGTTCATGTGCGCCAGAACTTGTCATTGCAATCACCTCTGCCGACATCATGCTCAGAACCACTGAGTCCAAAACCAGTTATCCACAGAATTTGGCACCTAAATCGCTTGCTATTGACTTGCACAAATTAGCAACTTACAAACGTTAGTAACAGTTAAAAGCGGGGTATGACACCTGCCTGCACCTAACTGCAAGCACTCGCAACAACGCGAAGCTAAAGATCACGGCGCAACCGTGACATTAAAGGGGGAGACATGACTGCAATCATTTACGCTTGGCCAACACCACTTAGTAATCGGGATACCCAAGCGACTATCACGCAACTACCAGTGCGAACGAAGTACGGATTGCAAGAAGTTATCCCATTCGAATGGCCCAACGCCTCCAACGCGAATGCCCAGCGTCACATAGCACCGCGGGTGGCACCATTGCCGCCCGAAAACTTTGATCCTCAACCAACTTCTCGCCTAGACCTTCCTTCTGCCAAACAATGGTCAATGCGCCTTGTTCATGGATTAGTTGAAGTCATCAACGGAATACGTCCAGCGACGCAACTGACTCGTTGGCTGGCTCCGGATGTAATGAAGCAAGTGCAAGGGCATGTGATTAATTTCGCAATGCCACGTCTGGCAGTTCGCAGTATCCATGTTCATGAAACCGATGATGGCGTCGCTGAAGTCAGTGCAGTTTTTGGTACGCCAAATAGATCATTCGCATTGGCGCTTCGACTTGAGGGTCTTGATGGACGATGGCGAGCAACTACCCTGATTTGGGGGATGGGGCTTTAGTTACGCGCTAGGTGATCCGTGGCATTTCTTGAACTTCTTGCCTGAACCACATGGGCAATCATCATTGCGGCCAACATTTGCGTACTCGTCGCTAACAGTTCTCTTGGCCTGACTGACAGCCTCGCCCATCTCACCTGGCGCGGTGTACTGAAGTTGGGTTGGAGTCTTCGGAGCTTCAAGTCCCTTAGCCGAAATCATCGGTTGATCCGCCACTCCTGCTCCATCTTCTTCAGTCACAGTGACTTCAACATTAAATAAGAAACCGACAGTCTCTTCTTTAATGCCTTCCATCATGGCTACGAATAAGTCATAGCCTTCACGCTGGTACTCAACTAGCGGATCACGCTGTGCCATCGCACGCAGACCGATTCCCTCTTGGAGGTAATCCATCTCGTACAAGTGCTCGCGCCATTTACGGTCGAGGACCGTCAAGATGATGCGGCGCTCAAGATCACGCATTACGGTATCGCCAAGTTCATCTTCACGAGCTTGGTAACTCGCAGTGATGTCATCAATCAAAGTTTGGGTGAGGAATTCAGCCGACAAATCTTCACGCGAGCCACCCGCGAGTGTCACAACCTCGGCGACAGAATAAGAAACCGGATACAAGGTATTCAGCGCAGTCCAGAGCGCATCCATATCCCAATCTTCTGGATAACCCTCGGCTGTAGCCGAAGAAACGTAACCAGTGATGGTGGTGTCGATGAATTCTAGAATCTGTTCTTTAACATCAGCGCCATCTAGAACGCGTGCGCGCTCTGCATAAACCACTTGACGCTGACGATTCATTACCTCGTCATACTTCAAAACGTTTTTACGAATTTCAAAGTTCTGCGCCTCAACCTGAGTCTGGGCAGAACGGATGGCATTCGTGACCATCTTGGCTTCGATTGGCACATCATCTGGCACATTGAAGCGTTGCAGGAAGCTGTTGACCATTTCGCCCTTGAACAGACGCATCAAATCATCTTCAAGAGATAAGTAGAAACGAGTCTCGCCGGGATCGCCTTGACGACCGGAACGACCACGCAACTGGTTATCGATACGACGGGATTCGTGACGCTCAGTGCCTAGGACATAAAGGCCACCAACATTCACAACTTCTTCATGCTCATCACTTACATCTTGTTTTGCCTGCTCAAGAACGACCGGCCATGCTGCTTCGTACTCAGCGGCATGCTCAACCGGATCAAGTCCACGACGTTCTAGCTCTGCGGTGGCGCGGAATTCTGGGTTTCCACCAAGCATGATGTCGGTTCCACGTCCGGCCATATTTGTTGCAACTGTTACAGAACCCTTGCGACCAGCATCAGCAATAATCGATGCCTCACGCTCATGCTGTTTTGCATTCAAAACCTCATGTCGGATTCCAGCCTTCTTCAAGTAAGCCGACATCAATTCACTTTTTTCAACACTTGCCGTACCAACAAGAATTGGCTGACCATTGTTGTTGCGCTCAATGATGTCTTCGATAACTGCCTTGAATTTTGCATCTTCAGTGCGATAAACCAAGTCCGTGGAATCGATGCGCTGAGCAGAACGATTTGTTGGAATTGGCACAACACCAAGCTTGTAAATCTGATCAAACTCAGAAGCTTCAGTCATGGCCGTACCAGTCATGCCGGAAATCTTTTCGTACATGCGGAAGAAGTTTTGCAGTGTAATGGTCGCTAAAGTTTGATTTTCGTTTTGAATCTTCACATTTTCTTTAGCTTCGATTGCTTGATGCATACCCTCGTTGTAACGACGACCAGCCAAGATACGACCAGTGTGTTCGTCAACGATTAGCACTTCGCCATCCATCACGACGTAGTCTTTATCGCGCTTGAATAGCGCCAGCGCTTTAAGGGCATTGTTCATAAAGCCAACAAGCGGGGTGTTGACGGATTCGTAAAGATTGTCGATTCCTAACCAGTTTTCTACTTTTGCAACTCCTGGTTCAAGAACGCCAATCGTGCGCTTCTTCTCATCAACTTCGTAGTCAACATCGCGCTCAAGGCGAGGAACGAGGCGCGCAAATTCCGAATACCATTTAGTTTGCTGGTCAGTTGGTCCACTGATAATCAAAGGCGTACGCGCCTCATCGATAAGGATCGAGTCAACTTCATCGACGATGGCAAAGGCATAGCCTCGTTGGACGCGATCTTCCGGTGACCAAGCCATGTTGTCACGCAGGTAATCAAAACCAAATTCATTGTTTGTGCCGTAGGTGATGTCTGCCTGGTAAGCCTTCTGGCGGGCTTCGGGCTTCATATCGGAAACAATCGTGCCAACACTTAAACCTAAGAACCTATGAACGCGACCCATCCATTGCGCATCGCGAGCAGCAAGGTAGTCATTGACGGTAATGATGTGGACACCTTCACCGGCCAGAGCGTTTAAGTAAGCCGGCAAGGTCGACACAAGTGTCTTTCCTTCACCAGTTCTCATTTCGGCGATATTGCCTAGGTGTAGCGCCGCACCACCCATGATCTGTACGTCGTAGTGACGCTGACCTAGTGTTCGCTTACTTGCTTCACGAACGACAGCGAATGCTTCGGGAAGAAGATCATCAAGGGTCTCTCCTGCTTGCAAACGCTCGCGAAACAGTCCAGTCATCCCGCGAAGCTCGTCATCGCTCATTGTGACAAAATGCTCTTCTAAATCATTAACCTGATTCTTTAGTGAAACCAGAGTGCGAAGAATCTTGCCTTCGCCAGCACGAAGGATTTTGTCGAGAAGGATCACAGGTTTTCCTTGCCTAGTTGTGGGATGCTCAAGCGGTTTATGAATCTTGTGCTCTTACATCGTAAGTCACATCAACCAGCGCATCACAATCACCACCAAACATGGCAATAGGCAATATTTCTGACAACAGACCTAGGTTTGATACCTAGAGTTATTCGGCATTTATGTTACGTTCGAACAATAAGCAGACTTCCCCCAACCACTGTTTTGGCGAAATTATGAAACTGGTCAAGAAAATATCAAGGATTTCGCTGTCAGCGACCATAATCCTTGGTGCTATTGCGCCACAAATCCCAAGTGGCGCTGCAACATCAGCCAAAATACCTGCCAGTTTTATCATCAATGGCTCCGGATTTGGTCACGGTGTGGGCTTGAGTCAATACGGATCACGGGGAATGGCCCTTGCCGGGTACAAGGCCGAACAGATTGTTGCCCACTATTACGTGGGAACTACGATTGCCACTCAATCAAGTACGCAAGACCTGCGAGTCGGTTTGGCCCAAGATCAGTCATATGTCGCTATTCGCAGTGAAGCTCTTGGCGGCGCTGGTGGAAAAATGACAATCAGCATGGGAGCTAACACGAGAACTATCCCAGCGAATACCCCAGTCGTTTTCTCCATTTCCAGTTCAAATACGCGAGCAACCTTCGCCGATGGCTCGGCAATAAGCGGCACAACTGCAACTATTAGTTGGAACGGTGTTGCCGGGAATGGTGATGCCTCAACTGTGATTAATGTGGCAAATGGGTATTCATCTGGAGCTGCTAAGACTGCATTAGGAGCTACTTGCAAAGATTATTTTGCCGGTGCAAAACCTTCAGGTTTTGACTCATGCCCACACCGTTATCGCTACGGAATAATTGAAATTGCTGGTGGGAAATTTGGCGATACCTCTCGCGACTTAAACGTTGTTAACAAATTGCGACTTGGTGATGAATATCTGTATGGCGTTGGCGAAGTTCCGTCTTCGTGGGAAGCAGATGCCTTAGGTGCGCAAGTAATCGCAGCACGTTCCTATGCTTATGCTACATATCTTGCGACCTTGAGTTCAGGATCGGCAGTCTCATTCGATAACACAAAGGTGCGCGCCGCCTGCTTGTGTCACATGTATTCGACCATCGCAGATCAAAACTACGTCGGGTTCAACAAGGAATATTCAACTTTAGGCACCCGGTGGGTTAGCGCCGTCAAGGCAAGTATTCCCAAGGCTGGCTCTGGTAAAGGCAAAGTCATCCTCTACAAGGGCAACGTAATCAAGGCATTCTTTTCCTCCTCAACCGGTGGCGCGAGCCAGCCCATCAAAGAAGTTTGGGGAGCAACTACTTACCCATGGTCAAGTGTTGTTGATGACCATTGGGCCCTTGATCCAGCGACCGGAAATCCGAACATTAAGTGGGCGCACACAATTAAGCAAGGTGAATTGGTAAGAAATTTGAACAATGTGGGCGTGCCTATTAAGAATGTTAAGTCATTCAAAGTGAGCACACTTTATGCAAGTGGTGGCGTCAGTAAGTTATCCCTGACCGATGCAAACGGAAAAGTAACGGCCGTAACTGTGGGGCCAAATGCAAAGATCTCTCCAGATTCATTACGGTGGGTTTTAGGAGTCAAATCAACTTATATTCGCTCAATCAAATCCAGCACTTCCCTGATTCCAGTGCCAACTCCAACACCGAGTGTCTCGCCTTCAAAGTCGGTTACGCCAACACCAACTAAGTCAGTTACGCCAACACCAACAACTACGCCCCTACGGACAATTACAAAATTGGTCTGGCCAAAAACAAAAATTTCTACTGGGTCGTACAGCATCACAGGTGGACTTGACCCGATACAAAAAAATGTGACTGTGACCTTAAATGAAAAGATTGGTGAAACTTGGAGCACTATTGCCACAACAAAATCAGGGCTTGATGGATCTTGGGTTTTAGGTTGGGACGATGTGCAACTTGGGAGCCACACTTTGAAAGTGGCGGCTACTAACAACTCCGGAAAGATTGAATCAGCCGAGCACGTAAGCATTGCTGCACCTCAAATCACCATTGCTGGCCCCGCGAATGCCCGAGTAAATCGTGCCGTGGCTGTACGCGGGAATTTGATTCCGACCACTGCTTCGGTGGTTGTACAAGTGTCACGTCGCATTGGAAATGGTGCATGGAAACTTGTGCGCACGACCAAATCCACCAAAAGTGGTACTTGGAGTATCAAATGCGGAGTTGGTCCTCGGGTTGGCATCGTACGATTTAAGGCCCAAGCCGTGGATCCGGTTTTGGGAACCTTCGCAACATCACCACTTGAAATTGTTGTTCGATAGTCTCAGATAGGCTTTAACACAATAGCTAGTCTTACTAAGTCTTAGTATTAAAAATCCATAAAGTAAGTGAGGATATCAACATGTCGGTAAACCATACGAGCAATAAGGGCGTGGACTTAACAAAGTTTGCTTGGCTTTCAATTGCAACTGGTTTTGCTGTGTTTGGTATGAAGCTTGGTGCTTACTTTTTCACTGGTTCTGTAGGCCTGCTATCTGATGCTTTGGAATCAATAGTAAATATCGTCGCAGCAATAGTTGCCTTGGTAGCGCTTCGCGCTTCGATGAAACCTGCTGACGAGCGACATCACTTTGGCAGAGGTAAAGCGGAGTATTTCTCGGCTCAAGTTGAAGGATTCATGATTCTTCTCGCTGCTGTGATAATTATCGGCACTGCAATTGAGCGTTTAATGAATCCACAACCATTGGAGCAGCTCGGCTGGGGTTTGGCTATCTCGACCATTGCCTCACTGCTTAATGGTGTTGTAGCCATGACGCTACTTCGAGCAGGCCGCGCCAATCGTTCACCGGTTTTGGTGGCAGATGGCAAACATTTAATGACCGATGTTTGGACTTCCGTGGGAGTCGTCATTGGTGTGGCAGCAGTCCAATTAACCGGATGGCTACGACTTGATGCTCTTGTTGCTCTGGCAGTCGGACTAAACATCATCGTTACTGGGGTGAACTTACTGCGCGAAAGCACTAGCGGACTGATGGATAAGGCGCTTTCTGACGAGGATCATTTAGCCATAGTTGGTGTCTTGCAAAAGTTTGAAACCGAAACTATTAAATTCCACGCACTGCAAACCCGTGAGGCTGGCCAGCATCGTTTTGTTTCGATGCACATCTTGGTGCCAGGTGCTTGGGATATCCAACGCGGACACGATTTGTCTGAAGATATTGAAAAAGCGATCGGCGCCGTTCTACCGAACTCAACTATCAATACCCACGTTGAGCCGATTGAAGACGAACGCAGTTGGGCGGATCAGCCCGAAGGTTCACACCGCTGGATCTAGGAAATGTCCGCTATTTCTTTAGCAACATTTATCTCTTTAGCAACATTGCGTTCTGCAATGAAAGACATCAATGGAACTGTTCCAGCAATCATTACCAAGACTGTTTTGGGTAATGACCATTTAAGTTTTTGAGCTAGGGCAAAAGTCGCTACAACATAAATCGGAAATAGCCAACCATGCGCGGTCCATGCCGCTTCATAAAGTTCTGGTTTCTCATTTCCAAATCCACGAACATAAATCAACAATCCAGTAAGAGCCAGAAGGACTGTGCCAACTATGAGCGCCATGTACTTGAAAAATGTCCAAGTACCCTGAATGTCTTGTGCTGAATTGTTCATGTATCTATTGTGCTACATCTGCGCCTAGAACTTTATTTTCAGTCTCGTCCTGCACCACGCGGATCCACATGAAGCCAACGATGACCGCGAAAACAATCCAGTTGAATGTATACAAAACATTTTGCCACTGCAGATTTATCTTTATTGCCGATGAATAAATAGGGGTTACCGGTTTTAGTCCAGGGCTAGCCGTTGCTTGCACCAAATAACCATCATGGGCTGTTAATCCCGCTCGCTCGACAATCTGAGTTGTGGTCAAAGCCAATGGCACATCACCGCCTGTTGATTTAATGAATATGTTGACGTCCGGAGAATCTTCAGACGGTTGCAAGTAGCCGGTGACTGTGGCGCGACCGGTTGATGGTTTCGCAAGTTGACCGCCTGCGCGCCAACCACGAACGACTCCAATAACTGATCCGTCATCAAGCTTTAGAACATCCACAAACCATCTACCCAGTTCATAATCTATTCCGTGTCTTGGTTCTCCTGGATTTGCGATGATTAGTTTGCGACCATCTTGTGGACGTTCCTGGGCAATGATCTGTGCCTTGGGTAACCATGTCCCGGTAACCGTTGTTTTAACCCCAATCGATGAGCGAGGTAGGAAATCACGAAGTGGAGAAAGTTCTGCGAATGATGCGTTGGATACCGAAGGCACATTTTGTCCATGCGCGCGTTCCCACTGCCAATTTGCCAGTGCGACACACGTGACAATTGCAATTAGTGCGCCCAAGTGCAAGCCAAGCAATCGTGGCTCAAGGTAACGACGCATTTAAAGTTTCGAATCATCCTGAGTGAAGTTAACTTTCTTGATGTGGCGATTCATGCTGAAAACCAAAACAACCAATGACACAACTAAAACCGTGAATAGCACTGCCCCACCAACGCCTGGTGTCACTAACGAGGTATCGAATTCGCTGGGAAAAGGTGAAGGAGAGGTATCCAGTTTGACCGACACGGCGTTAAACATTCTTATCCCCTTAACCCGATGAACAGATCATCTTCAGATTCAATGTCACCGATTCGCGAAATTGCGAGTTCGTAGTCCTCCGTTGGCCAGACGGCTATTTCCAGACTACTTGGAATTGCAAACCAATTACCGTCTGGATCAATCTGAGTTACGTGAGCAAGTAGGGCCTGGTCACGTGCTGAGAACCATTCGACACAATCAACCTTGGCGGTAACACGATCAACTACAATCGTTGAAGGATCCCAACCACTTAACCATTCGGCGTATGGCGATTCAATTCCACTTTCTACGCACGCTTCATGTAAAGCAGTAACTCGTTGGTGACTAAAACTGTGGTGGTAGTAGAGTTTGGCAGCGGCCCAAGGTTCGCCCGCTGATTGAACCTGGTCATCGGCAGCCTGATGCCACGCCGCAACCGCAACCTCATGGGTTCGGATGTGATCTGGATGAGGGTAGCCACCATTTTCGTCATACGTAGTTATTACGTGTGGTCGAAAAGAGCGCACAATTTCTATAAGCGGAGCGCTAACTATCTCAAGTGGCAAGGAAGCAAAGCTACCTTCGGGAAGTGGCGGTTTTGGGTCACCATCAGGGTAACCAGAATCTTCAAACCCAAGCCAGATGTGAGAAACACCGAGAATCTGTGCGGCATTTGCCATCTCTTCGCGACGCACATCCGCAATGTCGCGATCACCAAGTTCAAAATTGGCATTCAAAATATCTCCACGCTCGCCACCAGTGCAACTGACGACCAGAACTTCAACACCTTGCGAGACGTATTTCGCTGTGCTGGCTGCACCTTTACTTGATTCGTCATCCGGGTGAGCATGGACAGCAAGCAAGCGAAGCGGCTCGTTGGTTGTTGGCAGTTGAACTGGTACCTGAGGCATGGCTCTATTCTCCCCTACGCTCTATTCTGTAAGTGACATGAGTAACCAAAACCAGATCAATCCAGAAATGCAGTTGCGCTACGGTGTGCGAAAATCTCGTTTCGTGCCAATAGTTATTGGAATTCTCATCATCTGTAGCGTTGCTGGGGCTTTTTATTTGAAAGGCCAGTTGACGAAGAATCCAATTGTGAGTTCGCGACTATTGGCATTCAAAGTTGAATCAAACACCCAGGTATCTGTGAATTTTGAAGTTTCGCGAGGTACAAATCAGAAAACTTATTGCGTTGTTCGGGCTCAAGATGAAAATCGGGCAGACGTTGGGTATGCCACCCTAACCTTTGCCGCTGGTCCTTCATATTTCAAAACAACTTATGCTTTGCAAACCGAAAGTAGGGCCGTACTGGCTGAAGTGCTCAATTGCAGCAACAGCCAAGTGATGCGGGTACCACCCCCAAATTTTCCACCTGGCGTAAAAATTCCTGAGCAACTTCCACCAGGTGTCGCACCAAAGCCCAATTAACTTGTAATCTTCGATAATGAACGAAACATGGTTAACCCAAGAAGCATTCGATCGCCTGAAGGGCGAACTTGAAGATCGAATGGGGCACATTCGTGAAGAAATTAAAAATCGCATCGCAGCAGCACGTGAAGAGGGCGACCTTAAAGAAAATGGTGGCTATCACGCAGCTCGCGAAGAGCAGGGAAAGAATGAGGCACGTGTTCGTCAACTTGCCAAGATGATTGAGACGGCAGTAATTGGTGTACCCGAAGTTGAAGAGGGCTTTGTGTCACAAGGCATGGTTGTCACAGTCAGCTTCCCAGACTTAGATGACACCGAGACTTTCCTACTTGGTTCGCGTGAGGAAGATGCCCACATCTCTATCGATGTTTACTCACCCACTAGCCCACTTGGTGCTGCCGTTTTGGGTAAAGAAATTGGCACAGAAACCAATTATGAAACTCCCTCAGGAAAAACAATCCGCATTGAAATTCTCGCTGCGGAGATTTACCGAGGTTAAGCCTGGCCGCCCGCGTTGCGGGATTTGAACGAGCGAACCGCCAGTGGCACAAAGATTGCCAAGAGTACGGCTGCCCAGCCAAATGAAAGTGCCATGGCGTGACGCTCGGGGAAACTATCTCCAACAAATGGATTGGGGTTTCCAAATAGTTGGCGACATGCCAATGCCAAACATGAAACCGGATTCCACAGTGCAATTGGCTGTAACCACCCAGGCATTGTGGCAACAGGTGTAAACACATTACTGGCGAAGGTAAGCGGGAAAATCCATGCTAAACCTGCAGTTCCAGCAACTTCTGGATTTGGCATGTGTAAGCCGATCCAAGCACCTAGCCAGGTAACTGCATACGCAAATGTTGCTAACAACACATAGGCCAAAATTGCATCCGTGGCTGAACCACGAATACGCCAACCCACAGCAAGTCCGGTGATGGACAAAGCAATGATGACCAATGCGTTTTGCGCTAACGAAGCAAGGGTGTGACCTGCTAACACTGCGCTTTGTCGCATTGGTAGCGAGCGGAAGCGATCCATAATTCCTTTACTGGCATCTTCAGTGATTCCAACGGTGATACCTGCTACGGCGAACATCACTGTTTGCGCGAAGATTCCAGAAATTAGATATGCGCGATAATCTTGTGCTCCACCTGGGAAGCCTTTGATTGCTCCACCGAAAACAAATGCAAAAAGTAATACGAACATAACGGGCTGAATCAGAGCAAAGAAAAGTGTCTCTGGAACACGGGTAATTTTCAGAATGTGCCTTCTGGCAACAGCGAGAGTGTCGGCAACGAACCATCCCAATAACGGTCTAGTTTCGGTACTCATAATTAATTACCTCCTCTACGCGAACGACGACCCGATTTGGGTGCCTTCGGCGCTTGGTCTTCTTCAGTAATGCGTCCAGTCAGACTTAAAAAGACATCATCAAGTGTTGGGCGACGCAAAGCAATGTCTGTGATGGCTATGCTCGCCTCATCCAATGCGCGAATTGCATCCACAATCGCATTGGATCCACCAGCGACTGGAACCAGAACGCGCTTTGCATCTTCATCCACTGTTGCTTGAGCTGAACCAAATGGCGCCAGCACAGTTGCCGCGCGCAGACTATCTGCCGCATTGGAAACAACAAGTTCTATGCGATCACCGCCAACTTGATTCTTTAATTCATCAGAAGTCCCCTTGGCAATGACATTGCCGTGGTCAAGGACAACTATCGAAGATGCCAACTGATCAGCCTCTTCGAGGTACTGAGTAGTCAGAAGAACGGTGGTTCCCTCAGCGACCAAACTTTGAATCACATCCCACATTCCTTGTCGACTGCGCGGATCTAGACCTGTTGTTGGTTCATCAAGAAATAAGACACTTGGTCGGCCAATTAGGCTGGCTGCTAAATCCAGGCGGCGGCGCATTCCGCCTGAGTAGCCTTTGATGCCACGATCAGCGGCGTCACTAAGCGCAAAGCGATCAAGCAGTTCATCGGCTCGAGTAGCGGCATCGCGCTTGGACAGATGGAATAAGCGCCCAAAGAGTTCAAGATTTTCTCGACCAGTTAGGTATTGATCTACGGCAGCATATTGTCCGGTCAGACCAATGACACTGCGCACATCATCAGGTTGAGACTGGACATCAAAGCCACTGACGGAGGCGGTCCCAGAATCTGCATTGAGCAAAGTAGTCAGGATTCGAACAATGGTCGTCTTGCCAGATCCATTAGGTCCTAATAAGCCAACTACCGATCCCTGCTCTACTTCTAGATCTATCCCATTAAGAGCTTGGACATCGCCAAAACTCTTCACTAGCCCTTGTGCGCTGATTGCCTTAGTCATGCCATCACATTCCTGCTAAAAAATTCTCTCCCTCCAGAGTACTAGGACTACTTTTCAATCGTGACAGTTCTCATACAAGTAGCCACTGAGTTGCCTTTTGTTTTTCGCGTGACAACATAGGGAGGTGATTAAAAGACTGGCTTGGGGCAAAGAATGCAACTAAGTCCTCGATATCACCTCGATCGTTATTTCAAAGATCTGCCCAATGAAGTTGCAGCTGTCACGTTAGTCGCTTTCTGTGTTGCCCTTGGCTTTGGCATAGTGGCACCAGTTGTCCCTGTTTTTGCTACATCTTTTGGGGTTTCCGCCTTTTGGGCAAGTGCTGTAATTAGCGTCTTTGCCCTAATGAGACTCATCAGTGCCGCACCGGCTGGTTGGGCGATCAATCGCGTAGGGGAACGCACAGTCCTTTGGACTGGGTTGAGCATTGTGGCAATCTCAAGTGCTCTTGCAGGGCTATCTGAGTCCTTCGTGCAGTTACTAGTCCTGCGTGGACTAGGTGGCACGGGTTCGGTGATGTTCACCGTTTCTGCAATGTCCCTGATCTTGCGCACAGTCGATCCAGAGCATCTCGGACGAGCAACAAGTACCTATCAAAGTGGTTTTCTATTTGGTGGGCTGGCCGGACCTGCTCTAGGTGCCTCAGTCGTGGCGATCAGCATCCGTGCACCCTTCTTTGTTTACGCTGGCACGTTAACTTTGGCAGCGCTGACTGCTTACTTTGGGCTTCCAAGAGTGACGCAAGTATCCAAAAAGGAAAACATCAAAGCATCAGCAAATGAAGTCCCTGAGATGCCCGTGCGCGAGGCGCTTAAGGTACATGCGTATTGGACTGCACTTTCAATTAACCTCGCAGTAGGTCTAGTAGCTTTTGGCTTGCGTTCCTCACTCTTGCCTCTGTTTGTTATTGAGGCTTTAGGTAAAAGTGCTTCCGTCTCAAGCATCGGCTGGTTAGTTTCCAGTGTGGCTCAGGCTGCCTTACTTTTGCCTGCTGGGCGCATGACAGATGTCCGCGGACGAAAACCCCCAATAGTCATCGGATCACTAGCGCTTGTGGCAGCCATGGTCATGTTGATGAGTATTGAGTCGCTTTCAAGTTATTACATTGCCATGTTGCTGATGGGAGTCGGTGGCGCTTACCTGGGCGCAGCACCCTCAGCGGTTATTGGTGACATAGTTGGTTCGCGCCGTGGCGGTCAGGTTGTGGCGCTCTACCAAATGACTAGTGACTTTGGCATGATCGTTGGCCCATTACTTGCCGGATATCTCAAAGACTTAACTTCTGGATTCATTTTGCCGTTTGCAGTTGGCTTATTCGTCGTAGTTAGCGCAACAGTGATGGCGATATTCATGACCGAGACAAAATCACAAGTTGTGAATAGGTCTGAGGGACCTGAAGCGGGTTAAAAACTAGTTAACCGAAACAGGTGGAAGCAGCATCCCAGTGTGCGCATGGCAGTCATAACCGTTTGGATTTTTAATTAGATACTGCTGGTGATAATCCTCCGCGAGCCAAAACTTTTGGCCCTGCACCGAGGAAAATTCCGTTGTAATCGGCTCAAATCCACGAGCTAACAAAACCTCGTTGAAGGCAAGTGATGTTTGCTTAAGCAGATCGCGTTGAGCGTCCGTGCTCCAATAGACCACACTACGGTACTGGCTACCAACATCGTTGCCTTGTCGATTGCCTTGGGTTGGGTCATGGTTTTCCCAGAAGACCTTGAGCAAATCATAAGTAGAGACTAGGTCTGGGTTGTAGGCAACTAGAACCACTTCGGCATGGCCAGTGGCGCCGGTGCAAACTTGTGGGTAGCTCGGATCGATTGCAGACCCACCCATGTAACCGACAGCGGTACAAACAACGCCAGGTAAACTCCAGAATTTCTTCTCCGCACCCCAAAAACATCCCATGCCGAAATAAATAACCTCGGTGTTATCTGGCCAAGGGCCTTCAAGATTTGTATCTAAAACCGCATGTTTGCTCATAAGAGTAAGCATCTCAAGAATTTTGCAGTCATGCATCTGCAATACTTTAATAATGATTGGTCAACCAGTTGCGCAGACTCCACAAGAGCAATTTCGCGCACAGCTCGATTGGACCGTCACCAGATTACGAACCATTAGTTTGGATAAACTCAACCGCGATGAACGGATTGATAGTACGCGCGAGGTTATCCAGTCTCTAGCCGATGTTGGCCGAATTACTAATGGTCTTGAGGCAATTGCAGTTCCTCACCTGAATGCTTCTGCACTAGCAGACCAACTCCAAGTAATTGGCAACGACTTAATTACTTGCGCAAATGAAAAGGTGCTGGAATCGGCAGCAAGCCAACTCCAGCACCTTCGCTTAAATCTTTAACGATCAGAGAAAATCGCAAGTAGGCGTAGTAACTCGGTGTAAAGCCAAACCAAACTTACGGTTAGCCCAAATGCCATGCGCCAAGATTCTTTTTCTGGAAGTCCACTTTGAATCCCCTGTTGGATCATTTCAAAATCCATAACCAACGAGAAGCTAGCCAAGGCAACGCCAAACATGCACAGAATCATTCCAAGAGAACCTGCACCAAAGAATCCCCAGTTACTGCCCGAACTCACCATTGTTGAAATAAATGATGCTACTGAAATTACAAGGTAGGAAACCATCGAAATCATAAAAACTTTTACGAATTTTGCATTGACCTTGATCACGCCGGTCTTGTACATGAACAACATCACACCGAAAGCAACCAAAGTTCCAAGGACTGCTTGGCTTACTAAGTTAGGGGCTTTCTCGGCAAATGCATCGTTGAAGAAGCGGCTAAGTCCACCAATGAACACACCTTGGGCAGCGCCGTAGGCAAGAACTAGGGCTGGACTGACTTCACGCTTAAATGAGTTTGTTATTGCCAGGACCAATCCAATGACCATCGCGATCATCATGATGCTTGGGTTGCCAACTACTGAGGTCCAACCAAAGTAGGCACCAACCAGGAGGACTGCGAAAAGCATTCCTGTTTTAACGATGACATCATCTAGTGTCATACGAGCATCAAGGCCATGGTCGCGCGGATTGCCAAGACCATCAGATGAGAATTGATTTGTGGCGCCAATTTGTTCGCCAGTTGCGCGGATTAGGACTGGATTACGACTAGCCATTACTCTCCTTGGTTGCGTTGGATATCCCAAACGATTAAGAACATACCCAGATATCCAATTATTAACCATTCGGCTCATAATTTCCTTTAGGGCCGTGGTACCCCTGGTGGGACTTGAACCCACACTGGCACGATTTTAAGTCGTGTGCCTCTAACCGATTGGGCTACAGGGGCGTGCGTCTTGCATATTGTCTAATCCTGACAGGAAATTGTGTAACTGCCTAACTGGAGACCATCGCGCGAGCAATTCCATCAAGGATATCGCGTTCCGAGACAAAAACTTCAGCCAACCCAGTTTTCTGCAAAATTCGATCGAGTACCAATGCCCCACCGCCAATTACATCAATTCGTCCCGAGTGCATGCTACCTATTTCAGCTCGTTGAGCCCGAGGCATACTCAAAAGCTCCGTAGTAACTTCATGTACTCGAGTAGCCGAGATGCGAGCACCATGAATTCTGTGGGGATCGTAAGTCTCTAGTTTCAAAGCAATCGCAGCAACTGTTGTTACCGAACCTGCTAGACCAATCAGGCTGTGTGCTTGAGTTAGATCTACAACTGTTGCCGCATGAGCAATCGCAGTATCAATGTCTGAGGTTGCCTGAGCGATTTGATCTGATGTTGGTGGATCGCTAACCAAATGTCGTTCAGTCATCCGAACACATCCAACATCGGTGCTTATCGCTGAGATCGGGGCGTTCACCCCAAGCACAAATTCCGTTGAGCCTCCACCAATGTCTACCACCAGGTAAGGCGAAGCAGGAGGGTTTGGCATGTTTACTAAATCAGCAGTTGCCCCAAGGAATGAAAGGCGGGCTTCTTCATCTCCGCTGATTACATCCAGTTCAATGTTTAAGCGCTCGCGAATACCATCCGCAAACTGTGCTCGATTACTTACATCTCTACTTGCGCTAGTTGCAACGAAGCGAATGCGTTCTGGTTGATGTTCAGCAATTATTGTGGCGAAGCCGTCGATTGCGGCGAAAGTACGAGCCAAAGCATCCTTGGAAAATTCTCCAGTCTTATCGACACCCTCGCCGAGTCGGACAACTTGCATAGTTCGCACAACATCAACTAGCTGACCGTCTTGTACATCGGCAATCAACAAGCGAATCGAGTTAGTGCCACAATCTATTGCTGCTACTCGCATGCTTGTCCACACTTTCCTCGTGCTCCCCATTCGGGCAACATTGCTAATGCCTTATCGCCAAGCGGGTTGACTCCCGGGCCTGCCGCCAGCGAATGAGCGACTAAAACATGCAGACACTTCACACGATTAGGCATGCCGCCCGCACTGATGCCAGCAATTTCTTCGACATGTTCGATCTCTTCACGGACCGCCAAATAATCTTCATGGGCCTTGGCGTATGCGGCAGCGAGTACCGGATCTTCTTCGAGCTCTTGCGCAAAATCACGCATAACGCCATCGGCTTCCAGGGTGCCAATTGCCGCAGCGGCCCGAGGGCACGTTAAGTAATACACCGTGGGGAAAGGCGTGCCATCATCTAAGCGAGGTGCGGTTTTAACAACATCAGGCTGACCACAAACACATCTATGGGCAACTTCAACAACACCACGAGCGGCGCGATTTAATTGCCCAGCCAGAGCTTCTTGGTCTTCTTGGGAAACCATTTCGTCCTTATACTTCAGTTGTTTTCAACAACAAGCGGGTTGTTCTTAGTGCGCGCCTTGTCAGCCAGTTTTGTACTGTTCCACAATTTGGTGAACCAAGGTGAATCATCATTAGGCACTAACGCCCCTGACACAGTTTCGATTTGAGTTGAAGTTTCTTTATCAAGAACCACAAATCCAACTTCGCCTGGAAATACATAGTTGAGTCGAGCGCGAGCTAGTGCTTGCAGGTACGCAGGATCTTTAAGCCGCACCTTGCGAGCAGATAGGTCATCTATCTTTTTCTGTTGGTCAACTAGGGATTGCCTAATTTGTTGCACTTCTCTGCGTTCGCGAATAAATCCACTCATTGGTCGAGCCAATGTGACAATGATGAACACGGTTACGCCTAAGAGAATAAAGGCACGCCCTGTCATCTTGCCTGAAATAGCCACGAACTACAGTCTGCCTTGTTTAGCCCTTGAAACGTGGGAATGCGTTGCGACCGGCGTAACGTGCCGCATCGTCAAGGTCTTCCTCAATGCGTAGCAACTGGTTGTACTTAGCAACACGATCAGAACGCGCAGGGGCGCCACTCTTGATCTGTCCACAGTTGAATGCCACAGCCAAGTCAGCAATCGTAGTATCTTCAGTTTCACCCGAACGGTGGCTCATCATGGTGCGGAAGCCCGCGCGATGTGCCATGTCGACTGAATCAGCAGTCTCAGTTAGTGAGCCAATCTGATTGACCTTAACTAGAAGTGAGTTAGCAGATTTCAATTCAATACCGCGTGAGATGCGCTCAGTGTTGGTCACATAGTGGTCATCGCCAACAATCTGGATGCGACTACCTAGTGCTTCAGTGATCGCAACCCAAGCATCCCAGTCATCTTCGGCTAGGGGATCTTCAATGGAAACGATTGGGAAATCGTTAACTAGCGAAGTGTAGAAATCAATCATTTCTTGAGTGGACTTAACCTTGCCCTCTACGTGGTAGGCACCGTCCTTGTAGAACTCAGTTGCAGCAACGTCCATTGCAAGGGCAACTTCAGTGCCTAACTTGAAGCCAGCCTTTTCGATTGCCTCCGAGATAAGTTCTAGACCAGCACGGTTGCTAGGTAGGTTCGGGGCAAAGCCACCCTCGTCACCTAGACCAGTAGACAGTCCTTTGGACTTTAGAAGGCCCTTGAGTGTGTGGTAAACCTCAGCACCAGTGCGAAGTGCCTCGCCAAAAGTAGTTGCACCAATTGGTGCAATCATGAATTCTTGGAAGTCAACATCGCTATCAGCATGTGCGCCACCGTTGATGATGTTCATCATTGGCACGGGCAGGATGTGTGCATTTGGTCCACCGAGGTAACGGTAAAGCGGCAAATGTGAAGAAGTAGCTGCAGCCTTGGCTACGGCTAGGGAAACACCAAGAATGGCGTTTGCACCTAGACGGCTCTTATTTGGGGTGCCATCAAGGTCGATCATGGTCTGATCGATTAGACGCTGATCAGTTGCATCAAAGCCAAGAATCTCAGCCATGATTTCTTCTTCAACGGCTTCAATCGCCTTGATTACGCCTTTACCTAGGTAACGCTCTTCGCCATCGCGAAGTTCAACGGCTTCGAAGGCTCCGGTGGATGCACCAGAAGGTACAGCAGCGCGGCCTGTGCTTTCATCATCGAGGATTACCTCAACCTCTACGGTTGGGTTTCCGCGGGAATCAAGGATTTCGCGGGCACGAACGTCGGCAATGCTAGACACAGGTGTACTCCAAACTTTGTAAGTTTTTGATTATTTTTGGGCTTCTTTGCACCGTTGATGAGTCTATCGGATACCTAGCGCGTTTTTTGCGCTTAGAGTCCCTCTACAGTTCGGATTTCCTGGCGATAATCGGACATCTTGG
>CAIVPQ010000095.1 GCA_903907835.1 uncultured Actinomycetes bacterium | reverse complement strand
GAAGAATGAGGTCGCTCGGATGCGTGCGGGTGTGGCTGAATTATTTTCACTGCCCGAAGGTTACGAAGTAATTATTGGCAACGGTGGGTCGACTGCGTTTTGGGAAGTTGCGACTTTCGGACTTATCCGTGACCGGGCCCAGTTCCTTACCTTCGGTGAGTTCGGTTCCAAGTTTGCTGGCTCAGCCAAAGCAGCTCCATTTCTTGGCGAGCAGTCCGTAATCAAAAGTGAGCCAGGTGACGCACCAACTTTCGCCCCTGAGGCTGGCATCGATGCATACTGCACGCCACATAACGAAACTTCAACCGGCGTAGCCATAACTCCAGTCCGTCCTGCTGGAATTGATGAAGATGCCCTCGTCATCGTTGATGCAACTTCAGCTGCTGGTGGCTTAGCCCTTGACATCACAGATACTGATGTTTACTACTTCTCGCCACAAAAGTGCTTCGGATCGGATGGCGGACTCTTCATCGCGATAATGTCGCCAAAGGCAATAGCTCGCGCTGAAGAGATCAAAGCGAGCGGCCGTTACATTCCTGCGTTCTTGGACCTAATGACCGCAATTGAAAATAGTCGTCTAGATCAGACTTACAACACTCCCGCGCTTTCAACAATCTTCATGATGGCCGAGCAGCTTGACTGGTTCAATGCAAATGGTGGACTTTCCTGGTGTGTATCCCGCACTAGCGAATCATCTGGACTCATTTACGACTGGGCGCAGGCAAGCAGTTTTGCAACTCCATATGTTGTTGATCCTGCCAAGCGCTCTGGTGTGGTCGCCACTATTGATTTTGATGACGCTCTTGATGCAACCCTTATTGCTAAGGCTCTGCGCGCAAATGGAATCGTTGACACTGAGCCGTACCGCAAATTAGGTCGTAACCAGTTGCGCATCTCGATCTTCCCTGCCGTTGACCCTAGTGATGTTAGTCAGCTACTTGCCAGCATCGACTTTGTTGTCGCTGCCCTAGCTGAATAAGAAAAATACATGTCTACCCGTGTCCCAACGCGGGATAAGCCAACATGGGTTTCCTATTTTCAAGTAACGTCCTATGGTTGGTTTATTTTCGGGTTCGGACCATGTCTGCAATTTTTGCGCGAAGACTTATTCCTTTCCGGGACACTAACTTCTCTTCATAGTGTTGCCATGGCCCTGGGCGCAGTCCTCGTCGGTTCCACATCTTCGCGCGTTATTCCAAAAATTGGGCGCGGAAAGTTTTTACGGCTAGCTTCATACTCATTGGTCATCGGGTTAGTCCTTTTCACTGGCGGACAAGCGCTGGCTGTGACACTTCTTGGAGTCGCATTCATTGCCGCTGGTGGAGCCGCCGGAGTTCAAGGAACTGGTGCATATCTAAACAACCATCAAGGTCTGGCAGCTCCTGCAGCTATTACCGAACTAAATGCCTTGGCTGCTGGTGTTGGACTACTCGCACCGGTATTTATTGGGTTGGGCTACTCACTTGGCTTTGGTTGGCGGCCCGGAATTCTCATCGCTGGGATTATGGCTATCGGCGTCGAACTCTTTAGAGGTAAAGACCTCAATAGGTATGGTCCACCGGTTGGCGACATTGAACAAAGTCACCATCATGACCTTTCTGGGAAACTGCCAAGAAGTTTTAATTGGGCGTTAGTAGTTCTAATCTGCACTGCTGGAACTGAGTTCTCAATGTTGTTATTCGGTTCAGAATTATTGCGGGTCCAAGGCCAACTGACTAAAGGCGCTTCAGCAATAGCGCTGGCATGCATTGTTGGTGGGATGTTCCTTGGGCGACTTTACGGTTCAAGGTTAGCCACCAAGATGGATCCAGAATCGCTTTATCGTGGCGTTCTGATCTGGTCGTTAGTTGGTTTCATGATTTTCTGGCTTGCCCAAAATCCAACCCTAATGATTCTGGCTCTAGTATTCACCGGTTGCGGAATGTCGCTACATTGGCCGTTTGGAATCGCGCGCGCAGTTCGAGCAAGCTCTGGGCGACCTGATCGTGCGACTGCCCGAGTGTCAGTAGGTACGGGCATCGCTAGCGGCGCAGCACCATTTGCATTAGGCGCACTTTCAGATCATGTTGGTGTACACAATGCCTATGTGATTGTGCCTATCTTGTTGGTTATTGCAATCACAATTTCAATCTTTAAACGTGTGCCGGCTCTGGTGAGCCTTTAAGAACTAAGAGCCAGCGCTGAGTGCGGAAACTAAGACCGTAGCAAACATGCCAATCAAAACTGCAATGGTTACAATTCGGCGAAACTTTGGGCTCATGGTCTAACAATAAGGGATGGGACGCACCTGCATTTTGCAAGTACGTCCCATCCAGTTAGAAAAGGTTGGAACAAGATGTTGAATAGTTCCTTTAGTTGAATAGTTCCTTGATTGGGTGAATAGCAAAGTACACAACAAAAGCTGCCGAGATAATCCACAACAATGGTGAAATGCTCTTTGCTTGGCGTTGTGCAATTTTGATAATCACGTAACTCACCAAACCGGCACCAATACCGTTTGTGATTGAGTATGTGAATGGCATCAAGATGATGGTCAAGAACGATGGAATCGCGATTGAGTAATCATCAAATGGAATCTTGCGAATCTGCGTCATCATCAAGAAGCCCACGATAACTAGTGCAGGTGCAGCAGCTTCGTAAGGAACAATCTTGGTTAATGGAGCAACGAACATCGCTAGCAAGAACAAGCCACCAGTAACGAGGCTAGCAATACCAGTGCGAGCACCGTCGCCAACACCAGAAGCAGACTCGATGTATGCAGTGTTGGAGGAAGTGCCTGCTAGGCCACCAGCGATAGCGGCAACCGAGTCAACAACCAAGATTGCATCTAGGTGCTCAACGTCACCCTCTTCAGCCAATAGATCTGCTTCAGCAGCAAGACCAGTTACTGTTCCCAAAGTGTCAAAGAAATCGCTTAGTAGTAGTGAGAAAACTGCAAGACCTGCAGCAACCGCACCGATTGCATTGAACGCCCCAAAAACATCTAGCGAGAATAATGATGATGGATTAACGAAACCAAATATTTTTTCTGGTACTGAAGGAACATTTAGTCCCCAGCCAGTTGGATTCATTGGTTGGTCAGAGAACATCGGGCCAATCTTTTGAGTGGACTCAATGATTACTGCAAGAACTGTAGTGACCAAAAGACCAATCAAAATTGCAGCACGAATGCGCAGAGCAACAAGAACACAAAGCAGAATCAGACCGAATACAAAGGTGAAGATTGGCCAGCCGGCCAACTCGCCGTTAACTGCGAAAGTGATTAGTGGCTTGCCGCCACGAACGACACCAGCATCAACAAGGCCGATCAGTGCGATGAATAAACCAATACCTGCGCCAATTGAGTACTTAAGCGCATCTGGCACGGCATGGAAGACTGCCTTGCGGAATCCGGTAAGTACCAGAACCAGCACGATTATGCCTTCAAGAACTACCAGACCAAAGGCCTGTGCCCAAGTCATGTATGGTGCCAAGCTAAATGCTAGGAATCCATTAAGACCAAGTCCAGCGGCAATGGCGATGGGGAATCGACCATAAATGCCCATGAAAATCGTCAATAAGCCCGCAACTAGCGCAGTGGCTGCGGCAACCAAGGAAATGGACTGACCTATATCGGTGCCCCCACCTGGGAAGTTACCGTTGATATCTTTGGCTGTGCCAATGATTAGTGGGTTGAGGACCACGATGTAAGCCATTGTTACGAAAGTAACAAGACCGCCACGGATCTCGGTGCCTAGCGTGGAACCACGCTCTGTCATATGGAACCAACGATCCCAAGCTGGGACAGTTGATTTTTGTGTGTGTGTTGTCATGGTAAAAACGCTATTGTCTGAAATGTGACTACTAACGCAGACTCCCCGCAGGAAACAAAAAAGTTTTTTGATGTTAACAAGGACAATAAACAACTAAAAGCGCTGGAAACGAATGGCATCGTTGCTGTTTCGATCGGAACTGGTTTGTGGTTGGTCGCTTTAGCATGTTTGTTTTTAGCTCGCGACTGGGTTAAAACAACAAATCGTGACGATTGGTTGTGGATTTGTGCTGCTGGAACTTTGCTTGGAATCTTTGGACAGTTTTATACGCGACGTCGAGCAAAAAGAGTTGCGGCCGATACTTGGCACACTAAAAACTAAAAGTTAAATTTTAGTCTTGATCCTCGGCCGATTCACCATTTGTCTCATCAACTTCATCTGTTGAAACTTCTACTGCATCATCTGATGTTGCTTTGAACTCTGGCTCATATTCTTCGCGCGAAACCGCTTCTTCAGAATTTTCAATACCTGCGATGACTTCAAGCTCTGCTGAATCTGCAAGTTGTTCAACCGCTTCCTGACCCTCAACATTTTCAGGGACTTCGGAAGGAATTACATCTGCGACATAATCTGGCAAGTCTGCCGAATCTGATTTCTCATCGGTGTCATCATCAATCACTAATGGCACAACTGGAATTGGTGCTGTGCGATTAGGGCGAACTGAAGAATGCGCGCCGCAACCAAATGTGGTGGCCACTACCTGACCATCAGCTGCGCCAAATTCATTTGCACAAACACCAAAGACCTGGCCGATCGAGCCGCCGATTGCCACCATGAATCCACAAGAACCACAATTCGATGGCGCAGACTTTGCCATTGCTGCGCGCGGTCCAGTGTCTCCACCAAACCAACGATCAACTGCACGCTCAAGTCCTAGTGTGCTTAAAATTTGCTCCCGGCCTAATCCCAATTCCCATTGTGCTGGGTGCAGTGGAGCCACGTCTTCTGCTAATTCATCAAGGCCAGTGAAGCCTGCTGTTAAGCGCTCATCATTTTCTTCAGTCGGCAAAAGATCGCCAACACCTAAATCGCCTGCTTGTACGCGTTGGGCCCAAGGACTCCATGCTGGTGGGACCAATGCTGCGATACCTGGCAATAAGTTGACTTCACTAACCGT
>CAIVPQ010000094.1 GCA_903907835.1 uncultured Actinomycetes bacterium | reverse complement strand
GTGGCAGGTGCTGGCGCTGGAGTAGGCGCAGGCTGAGCGTCACCGGCAATGTCTTCCTTGCGGATTCGGCCACCAATACCTGTTCCAGTGATTGTTGAAAGATCAACTCCACGTTCTGCGGCTAATTTGCGAACAAGTGGAGTGGCGTAGGCAGATGAGTTATTGACAGGGGTTGAAGTTCCAGCAGGTGCGACCGTAGTGCTTGCACTCGGAGTTGCAGGTGCGCTTTGGGCAACTTCTGGAGCGGGACTGGCAATAGGCGCAGTTGCTGACGGTGTGACGTCACTAGAAATTCCAAGTACCCCAAGTTGTCCACCAACTAAAGCAATGCCATCTTCGGGAACAGTAATTTCCAACAAGACGCCGCTTGCAGGTGCAGGTATTTCGGTGTCGACTTTGTCAGTAGACACTTCGAGGAGCGGTTCATCTGCTGACACTGTGTCACCAATGTTTTTTAACCAACGAGTCACCGTGCCCTCGGTAACACTTTCGCCAAGCTGGGGAAGGGTTATCGAAATTGTTTCGTTTGATACGGCTGTTACAGTCTGCGGTGCGGCGATGGGTGCCGGTGCCTCAACAATATGGCTTGGCGTTTCCTGAACTGGCTCAACGGTTGTTGCGGTTGGTTCGGCTGATACTCCACCATCGGAAATAACACCTAACGCTCCGCCAACCAGCACGACAGCATCTTCGCCAGCAATTATCTCGGTAAGAACTCCACTGACAGGCGATGGGATCTCGGTATCGACCTTGTCGGTGGAAACCTCTAGTAAGGGCTCATCGGCAGCAACAGTGTCACCCACAGCCTTCAACCAACGAGTTACCGTTCCTTCAGTTACGCTTTCGCCCAGTTGTGGCATCGACACAGTCGTAGACATTCGGCCAGTTCTCCTTCGTTGGTGTTCGTTATGAATAAGGCTATCGGTTACGCGTGCGCGTGGAGTGGCTTACCCGCTAAGGCGAGGTGGGCTTCGCCCATTGCTTCGTTTATCGTTGGATGAGCGTGCACTAGTCGCGCAACATCTTGGGCATCGGCTTCCCAGTTATAAATCAATTGAGCCTCACCAATTAGTTCGCCTACGCGGCTACCAATCATATGAACTCCAACAACAGGTCCATCTTTTTTGCGCACGAGTTTAATGAAACCAGTGGAACCTAGGATTTGACTCTTGCCGTTTCCGCCAAGGTTGTATTCGTACGACTCGATTTCGCCAAACAATTCTTTCGCTTGGATTTCGGTGTAGCCAATACTGGCAATCTCTGGTTCGCTGTAGGTAACCCGTGGAATCCCAGTCTCATCAATTGTGAGTGGATTCAATCCAGCAATTTCTTCAGCCACGAAAATTCCTTGCTGGAAACCGCGATGTGCCAGTTGCAGGCCAGGAACAATGTCACCAACGGCAAAAATGCCAGGTACGTTTGTGGCTAATCGATCATTGGTTAAAACGAATCCTCGATCAATTGCAACGCCTTGCTCGGCAAAGCCCAAGCCATCAGTGCGAGCGCCGCGACCCACGGCTACAAGTAGCAAATCTGCACGCAGTGTTTCACCTGATTCAAGAGTGACATTCACGCCGCTGTCATCTTGTTGCGCACCTTGGAAGCGAACGCCTGTGGAGAATTTAATGCCGCGCTTGCGGTAAGCGCGTTCCATGGCTTTGGAAACAGCAGAATCTTCGGCAGGCACCAGCGTTGGTAAGCCTTCAACGATTGTCACATCAACGCCAAATGAGCTCCAGACTGAAGCGAACTCAACACCGATTACTCCGCCACCCAGAATGATGACACTTTGTGGCACGTAATCCATTGTTAACGCTTGGTCACTGGTCATGATTCGGCCGCTGATTTCAAGTCCTGGTAGTGAGCGAGCGTATGAGCCGGTGGCTAGAACTATGTTTTTACCCTCATAGCGTTGGCCGTTAACTTCAATAACATTAGGGGCAACAAGATGTCCGGTGCCCTCAACATAAGTAATGTCGCGACTTTTCACTAAGCCTTGTAGGCCTTTGTAAAGACGTCCGATGACGCCGTCCTTGTAGGAGTTGACTTTGGTCATATCGATGCCATTGAAAGTACTGTGAACCCCGAAATGTTCGCCATCGCGCGCGGTATCAGCAACTTCTGCCGCGTGAAGAAGTGCCTTGGTAGGAATGCACCCTCGGTGTAGGCAGGTGCCACCAAGTTTGTCTTGTTCAATTAGAACAACAGATAGGCCCAATTGTGATGCGCGCAATGCACATGCATATCCGCCGCTACCGCCGCCCAAAATCACGATGTCGTGCATTTATCCTCCGCCAAGTGCAATTGCGCAGACGCGCCTTACTATTGTCCCACTTCACTCCGCGCCTGGCATCATTGGGTTGTAAATTTCACCAGTTCTTTTACTGCTAGATCTTGGCGACACCACTGATGAAATCTTCGAGCACGTTCACCAAAGTTCGGACGCCAAAGCCAACTCCACCCTTGTGTGTGTAGCCATGTGGAGCTTGGGAATTGTAGGCCGGTCCAGCAATGTCAAGATGTGCCCAAGGCAAATCCTTGGCAACAAAATCTTTGAGGAACCAGGCAGCGGAAAGCATTCCACCCTCACGAATACCGATGTTTGCTATGTCTGCTACTAAAGAATCAAGCGGGGCGCGTAATTCAACCGGCATCGGCATCGGCCAGAATTCTTCACCTGCGGTTTCTGCAGCTGCTACAACGATGTTTCGCATGCTGTCGTCACCGAGAACGCCAGCCGTGCGATGACCCAGTGCGACAACAGCCGCTCCGGTCAAGGTCGCGATGTCAATCACTGCATCTGGGTTGTCCTGTGCGGCCCGAACAAGAGCATCAGCGAGCACAAGGCGTCCTTCAGCATCAGTGTTTAATACCTCAATGGTGCGACCACCATAAGCAGAAATCACATCTCCTGGACGTTGTGCCATGCCACCTGGCATGTTTTCCGCACAAGCGGCATACGCTGTCACGGCAATCGGCAGATTTAAGTCAGCAACGGCACGCATAGTCGCTATCACTGCGGCAGCACCCGACATGTCGGCCTTCATCTCGTGCATGCTCGCAGGTGGTTTGAGAGATATTCCGCCAGTGTCGAAAGTAATGCCCTTGCCCACAATTGCGATGTGTTGTGTCGCTCCGTCGGGTTGATACGACATCCGAATCAATCGTGGTGGCCGTGCCGAGCCTTGACCCACAGCCATAATGCCGCCGTATCCACCGGCTAACAATTCCTTTTCGTCGAGGACACTAATAGTCACACTTGTGTCCGCAAGAAGTTGAGTTGCACGTGATGCCAGCACCTCAGGCGGTAGATGCAGAGGAGAGGTGTTGATTGCGTCACGAGCGAAGACAACTGCGTGGGTTAGTGCACGTGCTCGATGTAGCGCAGTCTTCGTCGCTGGATCTTTTGGGTTGCTTGATAAAACTGTTATTGAGCTAACGGCAGATCTGGACTTTTGTAAAGTTGAATGTTTGTGATCTGAGAATGCATATGCGCCTAAGGCTGCTCCTTCAAGTACTGCGCAGAGTTGATCACTACTCATGGTGGGGAAATCGATTGCTACTTTTTTGAAGCCCATCAGGCTTCGCGTGGCATTACCTGCTGCGCGACGAAGCTGTTCTGGGGTAAGTGCGTCCTTGACGCTACCCAATCCAACAGCAACTATTACTGCCGCAGAGGAAAGTCCATGACCTGCTATTCGAACTACTTCATCCGCTTTGCCAGTTGCACCAACGGCAAGTAAGGCACGACGAACTTTAACTTTCCCTGCCGTCGTCATGGCGGGACTCACGATTGAGAACTTTGCGTCGCTCGAAGTCGCAATGATTATGACATCAGTGACAGTGGTCAGGGGGTTGCCTGACTTCACGGTTAAACCGGGAACTTTCGGCGTGTAATTTTCAGACATCGGTGTTACTCCTCTGGGTGACTAACATTCTTAGTTCTACTAGTACCGTATCCCCATGGCACAAGTTCCTCTTCACGAACATCATGTTTCTTTGAGCGCTAAGTTCGGCCCATTCGGTGGGTGGCAGATGCCCATAGAGTATGCCGCCGGAACAATTGCGGAACATAATGCGGTGCGAAACAAAGTTGGCATTTTTGATGTCTCGCATATGGGAAAAATCAAGGTTTCGGGCAAAGGAGCAAAGGAATTTGTAAATTCCATCTTCACAAATGACTTAAATCGGATTGCATCTGGTCAAGCGCAATATTCAATGTTGTGTAATGAATCTGGCGGAATAGTTGATGATTTAATTGTCTATTTAGTTAGTGATGATGAAGTCCGGATAATCCCGAATGCCTCCAACGCAGATGCCGTAGTTGCAGTTCTCGAAGAAGAGGCGCCGATAGAAATCACCATTGAAGACCTGCATCTTGTGCAGGGAATAATTGCAGTGCAGGGACCTAATTCACAAACTTTGCTCGCTCAACTAAATCTGCCCCACGGTATGGAATACATGCATTTTCACGATGTAATTTGGCGCGACGAGAATGTTTCAGTATGCCGAACTGGTTATACAGGTGAACTGGGATATGAACTCGTTGCTGAAAATGAGGCAATCATTCAACTTTGGGAAGAGTTGCTAAAAAATGGAGAGGGCCTAGATCTATTGGCCTGTGGTTTAGGTGCTCGAGATACCTTGCGTACAGAAATGGGTTATGTCCTGCATGGGCAGGACATTTCAGAAGACATTTCTGCACTACAAGCCAGGACCTCATGGGCTGTTGGTTGGAATAAGCAAAAATTCATCGGTAAAACAGCGCTTGAGGCACAAAAAGCAATTGGTCCTAAAAATCTCGCTTGGGGTCTCGTGGCACTAGATAGAGGAATCCCACGGTCACACATGCTGGTGACCAATGGTGAAGGCGATGTGGTGGGCGAAACAACCAGTGGGACATTTTCCCCAACTTTGCAGAGAGGAATTGCTTTGGCCCTACTTAATCCAGCGTTCGGCGAGGGCGATGTTCTCAATGTTGATGTCCGAGGTAGGGCGCTACGAGTTGAAGTTGTTCGACCACCGTTTGTCGATTCCAGTCCGAGATAAAAACTTCTGACGCTGTTATTCCGTCTATGTTGTGATTGTCCCGCTAATTCTTGTTTGAGATTTATGCTTGCCTGTCCATATGTTCAGGTAGAACCAGAGGCTTGCCATCGTCGATAATCACTCGAACTCGCGCGCCGTAATAATGAGCAATACGTTCGACCGTTAAAACTTCTAGAGCGCTACCTTGAGCAACTATCTGTCCATTGGCGAGAAGTAACAATTCATCGGGGTAAATACCTGCAACTGTTAGGTCATGCATTGTCGTTATTACAGCAATCTTTTTATCTTTGCGCAGTCGATTTATGAGGTCAAGAACATCTTGCTGGTAGCCGATATCCAATGCAGTTGTAGGTTCATCAAGCAACAGAATTGGGCTTTGTTGAGTTAAGGCTCGGGCAATCGCCACGCGTTGGCGTTCACCTCCTGAAAGGGAATCAAGGCTTCGATTTTTGAATGAATCTAAAGCCAACTCTTGGAGAATGTTCTCGGTTGTTTCTAGGTCATAATTTGATTCAGTCGCCAATAAATTAAGGTGCGCTGTGCGACCGAGGAGTACGTAATCAAAAACGGACATCCCCACAGGCATGATTGGGTCTTGGGCAACATAGGAAATCCAGCATGCGCGATCGCGCACTTTCATGGCAGATAGGTCTCTATCGTCAATGAGTAACACGCCCGAACTAGGCACAACACCGGCTAGTGCTTTCAGAGCAGTTGATTTTCCTGCTCCATTTGGGCCAATGATGCACAACCATTGGCCAGTTGTGATCGTTAACGAAAAGTCATCAACAATCCGCTTGTTGCCAATATCCACACAAAGATTTGCTACGGCCAGCTTTGTCATGAAATGCCTCCAACGCGACGAGAGCCTAGGACGTACAGGAAGAATGGCGCACCGATTAGCGCGGTCACTATCCCGATTGGGATTTCAGCTGGCGCCAAAACCGTTCTTGCTAATAGGTCTGCAAAAACTAAGAAAATACCACCGAAGACTATGGAAAGCGGAACTAAAATCCTGAAACTATTGCCAACGAAAAGTCGCAAAACATGAGGCACAATTACTCCCACAAATCCAATAAGTCCGGTAACGGACACTGCAGCTGCTGTGCCAAGTGATGCAGCAATAATCACCGTGGCTCGTACTCGCTCGACTGGCAGACCCATGGTTTGAGCTTCTTCGTCGCCAACTCCGAAAACATCTAGGACGCGACGATAACGATAAAGGACCACAAGACAAATGCAGATGTAAGGCGTGACTAGCCGCACATCCGACCACCCCGTTGTGTTTAGGGTTCCTAATACCCAAGAATAAACTTCCCGAATTCTGTCATTGTGTTGTTGTTGAATAAGGGTTTGCAGCGCAGTTAAGAGGTTTGCGACTGCCACGCCAGCCAAAATCAGCGCGGTTGAAGATCGACCTGCTATTGCTGAGCGTCCGAGTGTGTAGGTAAGTGCTACCGCCGTAATCGCTCCTAGGAATGAACCGAATGGAACAAGATACTGATTTGGATTTGATCCTGTGACGATAATCAAAGTTGCCCCAAGCCCAGCACCCGCAGAAACTCCCAACAAGTATGGGTCTGCAAGTGGGTTCCTAAAAGTTCCTTGGTAAGCGGCGCCAGCGCTTGCCAGCATAGAACCAACAACGAAGGCAAGAATTACTCTAGGTAGTCGAAGTTGCCAAATAATGACATCACTAGTGCCAACGCTTTGGTCAGTAAATGGAATCCTCAAGTGCCAAGCAATGGATGCGAAGACATCTGAAGGCGCGATTCCCACAGCGCCGATGCACGTGGCTAACAAGATTGAAAGAATGATCGCGACAGCACATACCGCAATCGAAAACGAAGATACCCTCTTAACTGTCGCGATCATTCCATTTGCCTTTAGTAATTAGTTTTCAAAAAGAACTTGATGTCATAAACAATGCTTTGTAGAAGCGAAGCTGTTCTAGGACCCCATCGTGAGGCAATGTCATCGTCCAAAATAAAGGTGTGATTCCGCTTTACTGCAGCAATGTTCTTGAATCCAGGGCGAGCCTTTAATGTTGTGCGGCTCTGGCTGCAACATTTGGAATCGGCTAGGAAAATGAAAGATGGATTTTTCGAGATTATGTACTCGCCAGAAAGTTGAGGATAACCCCACTCAGCTCCGTCAGCAGTGTCGGCAATGTTTACCAAGCCTGTCATTGTGTAGAGCTGACCGATGAAAGTAGATGAGGTAACTGAATAGTAATTATCATCAAGCTCATGATAGAAAGTGAGTCCAGTTGCTCGACTGGGAACACTTGTTAAGGCAAGGGTAATCTTCTTCTTCATGTTCCACACAACGGCATTTGCAGATGTTAAACGTCCAGTGATTTTACCGAGTTGCACAATTTGTGAGTAGCTATCGTTAAGAGTTGATGCGGCATCTTGCATGAGAACTTTTACGCCAGCGTTTCGCAATGAACTTACTAAGTCGCCTGGATCGTAACTGACCACAACCAGGTCGGGATTGTAGTTGAGGATGCTTTCGATGTTCGGCGTGTAGCCAGACAATGAGGTCCTTGGTGCGCTTGATGGGTAATTCGACTGATTATCGACAGCCACTACTTTTGAACCCGAGCCGATTGAGAAAAGAATCTCAGTGGCAGTGGGGGATAGGGAAATTATTCTTGTAGGTGATTTAGTGAAAGTTAAACTCTGCCCATAATTTGAAATTGTTACTGGAAAGGGCTTAGCTGTTGCTGCATTTGTGCTGGACGTTGCAGAAGTTGATGCGCCGAGCGCAACAACAGCTAGGGCAACGGCCACAGATTTTTTGAACATATGTTCTCCTAGTGTGACCGAAGAAAAAAACGGCGAATCACTAGAAAAGCGAACCGACGAACTCTTCCTCGAGAGTTGTTTCGATCCGTGTTCCCAGGCGACCTGACTTGTAACCAAAGGTCACTTCACAGTTGCGGGACAGCGCCGGAATTTCACCGGACTTCGCTGGTAACACGGTGACCCGACCCTAGCACATTAGAAGGGTAAAACTAGGAAGGTGGTTCAAGTGACATTGGGCCATAAACTTTTTCAGTTCCCTCGAAGAGTGAAACGCCTGCGACACCAGACTCATAAAGTTTCTGCCAAGTTTGCCCCAGATACTCTTCGGCTTGTTCTTGAGAGTCAAATGATTCCGTTACCGCTTCTTGCGGTAAAAACGTCGCAGGCTCACCTGAGGCCTGCGTGTAAACCCAAATCCAACTCATTGTTATGGCCTACCTTCTGGAGACTGTGTAAGTTTCGGATTTCGTTCAATAAAACCATCAAGTGCAGAATCAATTTTGTTCATGATTTCTTGATCCAAAAGGATGCCACTTGCCAATGCAGCCTCGGTAACCTGTTCAGGACGAGAAGCCCCGATGATGGCAGACGAAACATTGTGATTCTGAAGGACCCAAGCAACGGCGAGTTGACCCATAGTGATTCCGAGATCTTGTGCGATCGGCTTCAAATTTTGAACAGCGCTGAGCAAATCATCCTTAAGCAGGCGATCCATGAACATGGCCCCTTCACCGGATGTGGCTCTTGTTCCTTCAGGAAGTGTTTGGCCAGGCAAGTACTTGCCGGTTAGTACGCCTTGAGCCATTGGCGACCAAACGATGTGACCGATCCCATTTTCATTACAAACTGGATTAACCTCATCCTCAATTACCCTCCACAGCATTGAGTATTGCGGCTGGCTTGAGATGAACCGATCAAATCCCATGTCTTTGGCAATTTTAAGAGCGGATTGGATCTCTGAGGCTTTCCACTCTGAAAACCCGATGTAAAGAACCTTGCCCGCACGAACTAAATCATCAAAAGCTCGAAGTGTCTCTTCTAGAGGGGTTTCATAATCAAATCTGTGAGCTTGGTACAGATCCACATAGTCAGTGTTTAATCGACGCAAGGAAGCGTTACACGATTCCATGATGTGCTTCCGGGAAAGCCCACTGTCATTGTGTCCGCGTGGACCTGTTGGGAAATAAACCTTTGTGAATATCTCTAGAGATTCGCGACGTTGTCCGCCAAGTGCTCTGCCTAGAACTTCCTCTGCACCAGTATTGGCATACACATCAGCCGTATCAAAGGTTGTTATCCCGGCATCCAAGGCAGCATTCACACAGGCTCGCGCAGTGTCCTCTGCAATTTGCGACGCATGCGTTATCCAATTGCCATAAGCAATTTCTGAGACCTTTAAACCACTCGAACCTAAATACCTGAATTCCATACCTTGACTTTACCGATTTGTGTCATCAACCGGAGGATTTAGTTAAAGGTGCTACTTAGTTATTGGTTTACCGCCTGCTTTGAAGATTGGCTTCGGTATCCGCAAACGTCGAAGTTGTAGGGCGCGCATAATGCCGTAGGGGATTGCTCCGCGGGTCGATGCTGCCTCTGGAAATGTTCGCCGAATGGCCATGCGCAATTGGATTGAAACCAGAATCGTGTCTACAACAACAAGTACCAGCATCAATGTCCAAGCAATTAAAACATTCTTTTGCAACGTGGCATTTTGGACCATGCCAAGAAGTAACACGATGAATGCCATCGGCACAAAGTATTCGCCAACAGTGCGACGACTGTCGATGAATTCACGGACATAGGCGCGGATAGGTCCAGCGTCTCGAGCTGGCAGAAATTTCGGATTGCCCGCAATTAATTCAGCGCGTGCATGCGCCCGTGACTCACGAGCGCGAACGCGTTGCGCTTTGCGGTCGGCTTTTGAATCTGTTGAGCCCTTGAGTAGGTCTTTCCTTGTTGCTTGTGCATCTTTGCGTTTGGGAGTCGGACGCCCCTTGCTTGATGCAATTTCTGCCGTGTCTGGATTAATCTCATTTGAACTCATAGTCACTAATGCTAGTCTGCCAACGTGCGAGTGCTTGTTAGTCCCGATGGTTTCACCGGAACCTTGCGAGCCATCGATGCCGCTGAAGCTATTAAGAGTGGTTGGCTAGCAACGAATCCAAAAGATGAAATTGTGCTTTTGCCAATGTCTGATGGTGGGCCAGGATTCATAGAAGCCATAGCCTGCGCGCTAGGTGCCACGAAAGTTCCAACGGTTGTAACGGGAGTTAGTGGTGAACCTGTCCCTGCGCAGATTGCAGTTTTGGGCCACAGTGCATGGATTGAATCCGCTCAAGTTTGCGGAATTTCGCCTGTCAGTAGCAAAAAAATCAATCTTGAAACTGCGACAAGTTATGGACTTGGGGAATTAATTAAGCAAGCGGTTGAGCAGGGTGCAAAAAACATCACAATTGGCCTAGGTGGGACTGCTTGCAATGATGGTGGCGCTGGAATGCTGGCCGCCTTAGGGGCGACCTCGTCAGGCGCAGTCTTGGACAATGGTGGACTTGCCCTACGTGATTTAACTGCTGTGGATGTGCGCCCAGTAATTGAATTACTCGAAGGTGTCTCTTTGATTGCCGCCAGTGACGTTGACAATCCATTTCTTGGCCTTCGTGGCGCGACTGCGATCTATGCACCTCAAAAGGGCGCAGATGACGAGTTGGTCATGCTGCTTGAAGGTGCAATGGAAAACTTTGCGCGGGTGCTCGGCAAAAGAATAGATGGTCGAGATGCGGCAGTTGCGCTTGGCGCAGGGGCTGCTGGCGGAATTGGCTTTGCGCTCATTCATCTAGGCGCCAATCGGATTGCCGGCATTTCAACCGTTATGGAAATAATCCACATGGATTCGAGAATTGCAGAATGTGATTTGGTTATCACTGGTGAAGGGTGCCTAGATGACCAGAGCCTGTCCGGCAAAGTTGTTGCCGGTGTAGCGGCCAAAGCCGCAAGTTTCGGTAAACCCTGTATCGCGCTCGCTGGTGAAGTGCGCCTTGGCAAACGTGAATGTTCGGCCGCTGGGATTGATTCTGCCTATGCCATAAAGGATTTGGTTGGTTTGGCCGAATCATTAGCCAATCCAATGGAGTCACTTAGTGCGCTAGCTACAAGAGTTGCGCGAACCTGGGGCACGTTTTAGACAGAAACAGCGTCTGCTACCAACGTGCCTTAGACTAGGGAATGTAAACAAAAGGATTTTTGTTAAATAGATAGTAGATAGTGACAGCAAGATCAGTAACTCAAAGGAGCATCATGACCGCTGAAGTATCAAGTGACGTAACTGAAGAAGTGACTATTAATTCGAGCGTTGTGCTTACTGATGTTGCTGCCGAAAAGGTTCGCACTCTTTTGATTCAAGAGGGTCGCGACGATTTGAATTT
>CAIVPQ010000093.1 GCA_903907835.1 uncultured Actinomycetes bacterium | reverse complement strand
GCACGGAATGATTCAGAATCAGCATCCGTGTTTGTGTTAACCAAGTTGAACGTTGCAACACCATTAGCATCGGTTACTGCAGAAAGTGAACCAGTGAAGTTAGCAACACCAGCACCACCCTTAGCAACAGATAGGTTCACAGTCGCACCAGCAACAGCTACATCTGAAGAATCAGTAACTGTGTAAGTAGTGGTGAATGTCGAACCAGCAACTACATACTTCACGTAGTTGTTGGAAGGAGCATTACCAGCCCACCAGCCGTTACCAACGATGCCAGCAGGGCCAGCAGAGTTAGTGCTAGTCAAACGGATCTTCACTGAAGAAGGAACCGCAGGAGCAGTTGCAGTAGCAGATGCTGTCGGAGTAGCAGTTGCAGTTGGAGTTGGAGTTGCGGTAGCAGCAGGAGCATCAAAGATGACGTCCAAGATGTCTACAACATCAACACCTGCGTTCGTTACGAATGCAGCAGTCTGAGTGAATACCTTGCCAGCGATTGTGGCATCAGTGTTAACCAAAGTGAACGAAACATCACCATTGGCATCAGTAACACCAGTAGCAATTGCTTCTCCACCAGTTGAAGATACTGAACCAACATTTACCTTCGCGTTGGAACCTGACCACTGCTTACCAATGATGAACTTCACAGTTACACCAGCAGCAGGGACACCGTTACCAGCAGTTACGTGGTAGGACATCACAGTTGATGAACCAGCAGCAACATGAGTCTCGCCATAGCCAAGACCTGCTGCGTACCAACCATTACCAACCCACTCGGCAGCAAGGCCGGTTTGTGGAGCAGTAGCAGTTGTTGAACGAATAGTCCAAGGACCAGTCGGAGTTGCTGGAGCTTCAGTAGCAGTTGGAGTAGCAGATGCAGTTGGTGTTGGTGCCACAACGGCATCAACAATCACATCAGTTACGTCGTAGGCACTTGTAGCAGAATCAACAAAGGCACCAACCTGAGTGAAGGTCTTAGCGCCAACAGTGGCATCACTATTAACAAGAGTGAAAGTTACATCACCATTTGCATCAGTTACACCAGTAGTTGTGTAGTCAATGCCAGCAGCATTAACGCCGTTGACCGAGAATGTCGCATTGGAACCTGAGTAATTCTTGTTAACCACAAGAGTCACAGTCGCGCCTGCAACAGCAACACCATCAGTAGCAACACGGTAAGTCAGAGTCGAAGTCGAACCCTGGTCAACATGCTTGATGCTGTAGCGAACACCGGCTGGGTAGTACTGGAACCAACCCTGGTTGCCTTGATCAACAGCACCAGCTGAAGTCAAACGAACCGACGTAACAGCAGGCGCAACAACAGGAACACTTGTTGCCATTACGTGAGTCCACAAACGATCGCGGTAATCAAGACCAGCTGGCCAGTTACCTGCTCCGATGCCTTCCGAAGTGATGTACGGCAAGAAGTTTGCTGTCTTTTCACCGTTTGCTGAACCAGTCCATGAAGAAGTATCTGCACGGAAGGTTTCTGAGTTTGCATTCGTGTTGGTGTTAGTCAATGTGAAGGTCACATCACCATTGGCATCAGTTGTAGCAACTGTTGCACCAGTGTAAGTAGCGCCACCGTTTGACTTATCCAAAGTGATTTCAGTGTTAGCTAATGGAAGGCCGTTCTTAGTTACGTTGTATGACAACACGAGGTCGCTACCAGCAGGTACGAACTTCACATGAGTTGAACCCCAACCGAATTCCATCCACCAGTCAACATTAAACATGCCAACCTTTGTGGAATCAGTCATCGTGATTCGAACACCAGTAGCAGGAGCAACTGTTGGTGTTGGAGTTGATGAAGCGGTTGGAGTCGCGGTTGGAGTTGGTTCTACAACGACAGGTGCGTCGTACATAAGATCCAAGATGTCAACGACGTCGGTATTTGCACCAGCAACGAACACATCAATCTGTGTGCGGGTTGCAGTGGTGTCTGTGTTAGCAACTAGGAAACTTACGACACCATTGGCATCGGTTGTTCCAGTTGTAACTAAGTCATCGTTCGCGCCGGAGTTACCAGCAGCAGAACTTGAAACACCATTGACAGTTACGTGAGCGTTTGAACCTGAGTAACCCTTGCCTGCGACAAATGTCACTGGAGTGTTTGCAGCAGGTGCGCCCACGCCATCAGTAACGGTGTAACTCAAAGTTACATCAGTACCAACTGGCGCATGTTGAATTTTATATCCAACACCAGCGGTGTAGTACTGGAACCAATCTTGAGCTGGCTGTGTTACAGCAGCGTCGCCGTTAAGACGGATTGTCCATGGACCGGACTGGTCGGCAGCGCGTGATGCGGTTGCTCCAGTTAAAGCTAACGATGCGGTGACCGCAATCGTTGCTAATAGTGCGAGGGCCTTGCGAACCCAATGAGACATGTTAGACATGTGCTTCCTCTCAAATGAACTAATGAAGTAGACCTTAGATACCCGCATCTTGATAAATGAAAACATTTATCTCCCCCGCATAACATCAGTCGCCACGGCTCGAAATAGAGTCGCTTGAAAGCAAACTTAGGGTCTTTCATGCCTTGAGGGAAAGTTGCGATACCGAATTGTTACCAAGCATGAATGGCAGGTAAACCCCCAGACTTTAAGCCTTGTTCAGGGTTTGGGCTAAATCTGGCGACTTATATGGCATTCATTAGGTTTTCGGCATGAAAGTGGGGCCTCGGGCAATGCCCAAGACCCCACGGCCTATTTTTAGTTATTTCGTCATAGCCGAGCTCTTGCTCAGGCTTTGCGCCTTGCCGGCCGAGTTGGTTGCCATCACCAATACACGGATGTACTTGCGCATGTGTGCTGACTTGAGCGAGACCGAACTCTTATTTGCACCGCTAATCGCTTTGCAATTGGACGGGACTGTCACAGTTGCTTTTGTTGCTTTTACGGTACACGCATACCACTTGTATGTGACAACCGGAGAGCCCGTCCAAGTACCTTTGTTCGCCCGCAACAACTTGCCAACTTTTGCAACACCTGAGATCGAAGCTGCGGATGTGATTGCAGGCTTCTTCAATGTTGGTGTTGGAGTTGGAGTAGGCGTTGGAGTCGGAGTGACTGCCAAAGCGACAACATGCGACAGCACTGCATCCGTGTTTTGCACTGCTGCAATGTCACTTGAAATCGACACATTAAAACGCATGCCAACTTCAGGGTTCACACTTCTTGAGTCATCCCACCAATCCATACTGCTCGGAGCCACTGGTCGTGGTTCTGCCTGTGCTGAATCATTGGTGTTCGTCAAAGTGAAAGTAGCGATACCCGAGGCATTTGTGGTGGCAGTTAAGTCCCCAGTAAATGTGCCTGCACCAGTCGGTAACTTAGCAAGACTTACCTGCGTGTCAACAAGTGGGACATCGGAGCCATCAGTCACAAGATAGTTCAGTGTTAAAACCGCACCGGCCTCGACAAACTTCACCAGACATCCACCACACCAATAACCCTTATCTGACATGTGGGCTCGGTCTGCGGCAATAATGCGGATGTTGGCTGTAGTCGGAGCAACCAGCGGATCGAAGATTAGATCCGTTACGTCAAAGGCATCAACTGCCTCATCTACATAAGCAGCAACCTGCGAGAAGGTTTTTGCGCCCTGAGCTGTTTCATCAGTGTTAACAACCGTGAAACTGACATCACCGTTAACATCAGTAACCCCAGTAACTGTGGTGTTTGATTCTCCCGAACCAACCGCTGACCCTACAGAAACATGTGCGGTTGAACCGCTATAGGCCTTATTAAACACAAATGTCACTGTGGCACCTTCAACTGCGCCGCCTCCATCACTGACGTGATAAGTCAAGATTGCTGATGCGCCTAGGTCCACATGTTTGATGTTGTATGCAATTCCGGCCGGGTAATACTGAAACCACCCTTGGGAACCCTGATCGACTGCACCTGCTGAAGTCAGGCGCACTGTATACGGTGAGCCATTGGCATGAGCCGAAGTTGTCCCAGTCAAGGACAATGCCGCCACTGTGAAGATCGTTGCAACTATAGCCAGATCCTTTCGAATCTGGCGGGGAATTGTAGACATCTTGCTCCTCTCAGAATTGGCCACAAGGCCAATCTCCTATTTGTAATGTGTCCAGTATTAGAACCGGGTAAACATCAATGGCGACTGTTTCTGTTCCCCCACAGCAAAGTCGCCCCGCCTTACGATAGGCATGTATTTGCAAAAAGTTCCTAGACTTGAACAAAGTTTGGAATTTCGTCTAACGCGGACTAACTACAGCATTTAGGGGGCTTGTTATGGCAGGGAAGCCTAAATCTGGCAAGCGCATCCTTTTTTTGGCCAAATACCTTGATTCGGGTGGTGTTACGACGCACATGATGACCTTGGCCCAGGCATTGCAGGCCAAAGGCTGGCAAGTTGGCTTAATCAGTGGCGGCACTTACGGTTCACATGAACAGGGAGTCGAGTGGTTTGAATCTCACGGAATCCAACACTTTCGCTTGGACTACAACTCACGCAATCCAATTCGACTCTTGGTCGCGGCGATAGAAACCCTGAAAGTCGTTCGACAATTCAAACCCGACTTATTGCATGTGCACTGGCGCATCACAAGCGCCTACGCGCAATTGAGCAAAATCGTGCTTCGTGTCCCTTTTGTAACCACAATCCATCTTCTGGATATTGGTTCGAGTAGGGCGCATAAGTTGTTTTCGTTTTGGGGTAGCCGATCAATTGCGATTAGTAGCGAATGTCGCGAGTACTTAATCACTGACTTTCAATTAGCACCTGAAAAAATCGACACTGTATATAACGGTGCTAATGAAAATTATTTCCGACCTGCAACATCGACAGAAAAGTTGGCGGCTCGAACTAACTTTCAGATTCAAGATCAGGCAATTGCTATCTGTCTGGTTGGTCGATTAGAACTAGTCAAGGGTCACCAACTTTTATTAGATGCGGTTGCTCCTCTAGTTGAAGCTGGTCACGACCTAGTCCTACTCTTTGCAGGGGTCGGTAGCCTGCGTGCGGAAATTGAAAGATCCATTGAGCAAGTGGGGCTAAGTTCAAGAGTTCATTTTCTTGGCCACATTGATTCGCGCGAAGTTTATTGGGCTAGCGACATCATGGCGCTTCCTAGTTATAAGGAAGGTTTTCCGTTGAGTGTTGTTGAAGCGATGTTATGCGAAGTGGCATGCGTGCGAACCAATACTTCCGGTGCCAACGATGTGTTTGGTGATGGCCAAAGTGGAGTTATTGTTCCGATTGGCGACGTGGTGGCTTTGCGCGAAGGTATTTTGCAGTTAATAGTGGACCCTGCGAAACGCCAAAACATCGGCCATGCAGCACATGTGCGTGCGCTCGAGCTTTTCACCAGTTCGCAAATGGTTGAAAAGACTTTGGCGACCTACCGCCAAGTGCTTAAAGACTAAACGAGTTTTGACCCTGATAACGCAGGCACAATCACAATTCGTCCCTTTGAATCTGCACCGGTTACATAATCAATCTTTATTTTGGCAGTGTAAATTGTTCCCTTTGTTAAGGTCGGGAATTTACATGAAACCGCATTCACTTTGATTCGGGTGCAACCAGTAACCTTTGGCGAAATCAAAATCGTGATTGCCTTGATTTTGATTTTGGAAAGGTTTGCTGGCGCATCCTTCCACGTTAGGGTCACAGATTTGCCAGAGAACTTTTGTGCCACCTGCGGAGCGTAAGTAATTTTTGGCACAGTAAATGTCAAAGGTGCAGATGGAGAGATGCTGCCAGCAACAGTGGTTGAGACAGAGACCTTGTACGTTTTAGTTTTACTTATATTGCCCAAGACACAGATAAATTTAGATGAGCCAGGCTTGCAGGCGTAAGCCTTGTCGTTTAGATAAACAGTGCTCTTTGCCCCTGCAGTTACCCCTGGGATCCAAGTGAGTGTTGGTAGGCCATTGATCATGTGCACTTGCAGTGATTTTGCGGGCAAGGGCAACTTTGCAATGTCAATCGTCGCAATAGCAGTTAGACCCTCGGAGTATCCGCTCAGATTTACTGCAACTAGTTTAAAAGTTTGCCTAGTTTCACGAGGAAGTGGGCCGCTGTATGTACAGGAGGTATCCGAGGCGATGAGGTTCGGACAAATACCGGAAACTTCTATTCCACCAAGCTTGTTTATTGCAAAACCATCTAATTGAATGCCGGGTGCTGTGACTGCAGTCCAACTAAAGTTCAAGCCAGCGGGGGTAACTTCAACAGCAAAGTCATCGGGAACCAGCGGCTTTTCCATATGAAAATAGATTCCGTCTGGATCTTCTGAAGTGTTTACCTCATCATTGTCGTTGTAAGCAGTCACGATAACTGAGTATTTAACACCCGCAGTGAGGTTGGTTATTGAGCAATTAGAAACAGTGCTTGCCAATTCGTCGCAACTGTCAATTAAAGTCTGCTCTGCGTTCATGTCATCAGCCCGATAAACAACCACATTAAAAGTGGCCTTTGGTGCCCTGACCATGGTTTCCAAAACCCAAGACACTTTGGCGGATTCTTCTCCAGTTTGCACAACACTAATTGCGGTGAAAGTCCCTGGACCGGCTGCTTGGTAATTGCCTAGCCAGCCTATTCCTGCCCTTCCTGACATGCGATATTCGCTGTAGATGGGCGTAACAGCAACTTGATAGGCATACTCAGGGTCGAACAGTTCGTTGCTTAACGTGCAGGAAGTTCTCTCAAGGTCAAGACCCTGACCCGAATCAGTAGGCTCTGCTGTTGGATCTTCGGGATCAACTGGAGTCCATGCATAGCAAGTAGATTCACCATCAAACGGCATCAAATCACCAGGCTCAACAAGCCAGCCAATGATATTTTCATCAGCAACTCTCGGGGCCCAAGTTACAGTGATCGTGTCTGTAGCCACCGAATTTACAACAGTGACCGTCGGCGGCAAAGGAGGGGTGATCGGAGTGTAAAGACGAGTTTCTGAGATTCCCTGTATCAACTCATCTTCCTCGCTTTGTTGCGCGTAGAAAGGCGTGACGGTTACTTCGTATGTTTCACCAAGAACAAGATCTTCAATGTTGCATGATGTCAATGTGGTTTGGTTAGCGGCAATCGTGTTGATGCCGATGATTTCCACTTCATGAAAACATGAAGCTACCCCATTGTTATCAATGGATACTTCAAAGTACGTTGTCAAAACAAACGGATCAGTCTCTACTGCTGGTTCGATTGGCTCTGAGCCAATTGCGTCCCAAATGACCACTGCAGTAGTTGGGGTGCTGGTGCTTGAAAATGTCGTGTTTAGAACTTCTAATTCATCGGTCTGTGAAAGGGCCCTTGCCGGCGAGATACCAGTTAGCAAAATTAGCGAAGCAGCTAACAGGTAGATACCTGATTTACTTTTGACGCTAACTGACTTGAGGTTCATGATTAGACCTTCAAATAATTAGTATTTGGATAACTACTTAACTGTTACACATAATACCCTCATGGTCTAGGCAAATTTGTTCACGTCTTGCCAATCTTGAAAAGAGCACACTTGCGGAATCCCAGTAGGCTCTGAAGACGTGAATACTTGAAAGGTTTAATGTGAATCCTCGGAACATTATTGTTGTCATAATTAGCGCACTGTTCATGCTTTGTCTGCCCAGTGTGTCCCAGGCAAAAATCAAATCTGGCATGACTTGTTCGCCCCTAGGTAAAAGCGCAATAACCGATGGGAAGAGATTTACCTGCGTAAAATCTGGCAAGACAAAGGTCTGGAACAAGGGCGTCATTGTGCCGCAGGGAAAATCAGTGACTATGCGATTGACCTCACCAATTCTTAACGACGTGGCTGGCTCTCCCAGCGACTACGTCAATGCAACAAATTTCACATCTACAAAAAAGTGGATAACGAGCGCTGGGTCAAATTCTGCTGCTTACTACCGCTACGCCGATGTTGGAACATTCCTTGAAGTTAGTTGGCGTGTGAGCGATTCAGCAACTGGTGTGGCCTTGGCTAATAAGAACGTCTGGCTGGTTGCTAACGCCAATGCCAGTGGCGCGCAGAAAACTAAATTTAAATATGAGATTGGCTCAGATCTAAAATTTGTGCAGCCAAATTATTCGGGAACGCAACAAACACAGATTCCTGGAGTTACTGATGCAGATGGCAATGTGACGTTTACTCTGCAAAATACCAATTCAATTGCTCAGGCAGAACCCGCGCCACGTGCTTTGAATGTGACACAAGCACCGCAAAATATTTCTCTGTTTTCAAATTTCACTCTGACAACGCACGCCTCGGCCCGAAGTGAAACTCGAGACTACTTACTAACACATTTCATCAAACCCAATGACAAAATTTTGTGGGCTGATGAATTTTCTGGCGGAACAAAAACTGCGCCAGTTAGTAGCAATTGGAATACTGTCATTGGCGATGGTTGCGACATCATGCTTTGTGGCTGGGGAAACAACGAGCGGGAGTATTACACGCAAGCCGCAAACCGTGTTGATGGCAATGGCAATTTGGTCATCACTACCAAGTTGTTAAGCCGAAATACAACGGTCTCTTGTTACCCAGACTCGTGCCAATACACGAGTGGACGGATAAACACTCGCGACAAAGTTACATTTAAGTACGGCTTAATCGAAGGGCGGATGAAGTTGCCAGAAGGCGGAGGAACTTGGCCCGCATTTTGGATGCTCGGTACCGCTGGTGGTTGGCCCATGGATGGCGAGATCGACATCATGGAAGCAACTGGCAACGATCCAAATCGAGTTTTATCCACGGTTCATACGGCGAATGCTAATGGTAATCATTCCTATGACGGCAGCTTTATCTATGGTGCAAATCCGTTCTCGGCAGCTTTTCATACCTACAGCGTTGCGTGGAAACCAAACCAAATGGACTTCTATGTCGATGGGGAACTTATTTACACTTCACTCAAACGTGATGTGGGTTCTGGCTACTGGCCATTTAATGCGCCGTTTTATATGATCCTTAACAATGCCATGGGTGGCGGTCTTGGTGGCGAAGTGGCTTGGGACTTTAAGAGTTCGACCATGAGTATCGATTATGTTCGGGCGTACGAGTATGGAAGATACGGATGTGTAACAACTGTCACGGAAACTATTGGTTCATGTAGTTAGAACCAATAGTCAAAGGTTAGATCAAGGCTGAGCTTTAACTTTTGGCCAAGTCTTGGACAAGTGCTTCTGGATCTCCATAACCTGGAGTTGAATCGCCAGTTTCTTTAGAGTCTCCGTAGCCATAGCCATAGCCATAGCCATAGCCATAGCCATAGCCACTAGTTGATGCGGGTACAAAGTTCACAATTGGGCCGATGAGGTGCGCACCCACAGAAACAATGCCTTCGGTTGCCCGCTTCAATTGCTCGTGTGTTGTCTTGCCAAAGCGAGTCATCAAAATCACACCATCGGCTGATTGTGCGACGATTGCAGCATCGGAAACCAAAAGCATCGGCGTGCCATCGATGAAGATGTAGTCAAATTCTTCGCGCAATTGTGTTAGCAGATCACGCATGTGAGCGCTACCGAGGAGCTCGCTTGGATTTGGTGGGATTGGACCTGATGCCAAAACTTGCAACTGTCCGCGGTTCCAAGAAACCATCGCCTCTTGGGCAGACATTTGGTTAGCCAAGACATTGGTCAATCCGATTGTTCCGTCAATACCTAAGTACTGGGCCAGACGAGGTTTACGCAAATCGGCTTCGAGTAATAAAACTTTATGTCCTGCTTGGGCGAATGTAATCGCCATGTTCAAAACAGTTGTGGTTTTACCTTCACCGGGCAATGAACTGGCAACCACAATAACTCGTGGTGGATTGTCCACATCAACGAACTGCAAGTTGGTACGGATCGCTCGATATCCTTCGGAACGAGCACTTCGAGTACTCATAGTGGCAATTGGCTGACCCTCAGCCAGCCCGTCATAACCGATGATTCCGATTGGGTTTTTACCAGTGGCCGCAAGAACTTCATCCAAGTTCTTGACTGTGTTGTCTAAGGTCTCAAGTGCTAAAGCAATGGCAACACCAAGGCCTAGACCAAGAATCAAGCCAAGAGCAATGTTTAGTTTTGGTCGCGGTGAACTCGGGCCCTCTGGTGGAGCCGCTCTTTGCACAACAGTTGCCTTAATGGATGTTGTGGCAAGTGCTCCAACTGGTGTCTCAAGCTCTTGGATCGCTTTGGCTAATTGTGCAGAGATTGCGTTGGTTATGTAGGCACTACGCACTGGATTTGTATCAGTTGCTTCAATAACAATGATGACGGTGTTTAGCGGACTTGAGGCAGAAACTAAATCCTTATCAATTTTGAAACCCAAGGCCTTTGATGCCGGAGCTAAAACCTGCGGGGTTTTGATTAATTGGGTGTAGGTCGCAATTCGCTGGCTAGAAAATTGTGCATCAGAAAATGCATTCGCATTGGATGTCTGGCTGGTGGTTGCCACGAAAAGTCGGGCCTCGGCTGTGTATGACTTAGTGGCAGTAAATGTTGCAACTAAAGCCAAAAGCACCAAAACAAATGTGCTTGCGACGATCGGCTTCCAGCGTTTACGCAGAACCTGAATCCATTGCAGTAATTCCATTTACCCAACCTTAGAGCATTTGATTTGTGAGGCCCAAAAAACTAGTTACTCGAGAACTCTATCCTAAAAAATAAGCATCAAAATTTCGGCATAAGTTAGCAAGAAGGGGCCGTTTTAATTGCAATCTTCATCGGATTTGTCATGGCTTGTGGTGACATCTTTGGCGATGGCACACCAGCATAAGCCGGCTCTGCAAAATTAACTTTTAGACTTTTAGTTGAACTTGCGCCAATCGGCAAAGCAAATGCCCATACGGTACGGCCCTGATCAGTACCCGACGAAATGAATCGCAAACTGGTGGAACCGACACCCGCTGAGATAAATTCCGAACCTATCGGGACATGAACATAGACCAACATTTTTGTTGAACCGGGTTGAGTTCGCTCTTTGCCAGGCCCTAGGTCCAAACGGCCTGAAGTATACGGGGGCAACCCTGTGCTGGGAGCATCATTTTTAAGCGTCACAGTAATACTCGATTTGCGATAGACGCCGCTCTGCTGACAGGCATTTTGTCGATAGAGCACATTGGCGTGAACATAGGCATCGATCTTGTTGCCTGCACCATTAATCAAAGTCACAATGTGTGTCGGGTTTGTCACATCCTCGGTCGAACCGCCCAACGCTGTTTTTTTCAGTACGTTTTGGATTACCTTGTCTTTAGTCCAGGCATGAAGATGGCCACTTTGAGCGATAGGGGCCAGAGTCTGAACCATGGTGACAAAATCGCGATTTTGCGTGGTTATTGCGGCAAAGACTTCGCGAGTGATTGTTAGCAAGGCGACATCTTTTTGATCAATGTCAGAAAAATCTGCATAAACACCCTTGGTTACATAATCAACAATGTTTTCCGAAGTCAGCACTTGGCCGTTAAATTTAATTTCGCCAACAAGCTTCATTAATCCAGCGATGGTCTGTTCATCGACAAACATCACACCATCGACTGTTTCACCTGAATACTGCTGGTGAAGCGCATGCATCAATCTGGCGTTGGTTGGATAATCTGGCGGCTGGTTCATATCAGTGAAATTGGCTAAAGCATCACCATAGAGATTGGCCTGGTCAACTGAGACGAATGATTGCCAATTACGAAGTGGTGCGGAAGAGATTTTATTATTGCTTTCCTGGTGAATCAGATCTAGCCGGCCGCCACCAACCTGCAAGATGCCCCAACCGCCTGGCAAACCACCAGTGGATCGCGCTTCGGCGCCGTTACCCATAATCAGTAACCATTTACGAGGACGATCAAGTCCCAATAAAATCGGCGCGACTTTGACAAGCGCCTCACCTTGATCTAGATACGGCAATGCGGATTCTAGATCTGTCTTTAACTGAACGACCGGCTCACTAATTGAGCCAGGCACCCATGACAAATTGAGACCAGAGAGCGCCTTTAGCGAATCGTGCCCAGGCTCTCCAATAGCGCCGACTGTGCGAGCCAATATTGTTACCAGAGTTGGATCAATGACTGTATTGGCTTTTGGCTTATAGGTATTCAGAGATTGCAGATTTTGATCCGCTGCGGTCAATAGGTCTGCGATAGCAGAAGTTGTTACCTGCAAGGCATTGCTTGAGCGACCTAAGATCGGGATGTGGTTGACCAGATTCCAAATAGGTTGATGCACCAAATCTTTCGCATTGATAACTCGCTGGGTGGAATCATCCAGGACTTTAATGACATTTTTGGGGTCTTTCGTGATTTGGGAGAGTTCCAATGCTTGTAATTGCGAACGAGCTGTTAGCAGATTGGCTCGAGCAGATAGACCAGTGAATAACAGCCAAGTTATCAACACAAGTGCGAAAACTAGTCCAGAACTCAGGGCCTTGTGGCGACTAACCCAAGATTTCATTTAAAACTCCAACTCGATGTTTGCCGG
>CAIVPQ010000092.1 GCA_903907835.1 uncultured Actinomycetes bacterium | reverse complement strand
TGCTGAAGCTTGTGGCAACTCGTGTAACGCGCGCAAAATGCGATCGGTGTCCGGATCAACTCCAGCACCAACCAACAACAGAAGCGCCGAACCAGTCGCTAGTTCACAATGAATCTTGTTCTTTTTGAATAAAATTGACCTTGCTTCATAGCCAGAAATTCCGCCTTTCTGGGTATTAATTGAAATCCGCACTGGATCTACGGCAATAACATCTGGATGGGCCAATAAATCTCCAGCAATGTCAGCGAACCGACCTGAGGCGTAGATTCCTGCTGAAATTCGCGAGACAGCATCAATTGTTTTACCAATCAAACTGTGACCTTGAGTAGCCATAGTTGATCTGGCGATGTCTAAGGAAGCCAGTAGTAGCGAATTAACACTCGTTGATTGCAATGAACGAAATGCTCGCTCAAGTAAAGGTTCCAATAAATCCGCAAATGGTCCATCACTCAGATGCAGCATTGCAGATTGACTCAAACTCCCAGAAAGTTTGTGCGTGCTACTGATTACTAAATCAGCACCAAGTCGATTGGCATTTGTTGGTAAGTCAGGATGAAAACCAAAATGCGCGCCCCAAGCTTCATCAACAACTAGTGGGATGCCATGCGCGTGCGCAACTCTTGCTAGTCCGGCAACATCTGCAACCGCGCCAAAGTAACTAGGGGTAATAACATAAGCCGCGCAGGCAGAGGGATTGACTGCTAAAACGCTTTCTAATCCATCTGGAGTGATTCCGTTAGCGATTCCTAGATGCCTATCAACTGAGGGGAAAACAAAATCTGCGCTCAGCCCGCTGAAAGCCAAACCATCAATTACCGAAGAGTGAACACTTCGTTGCAAAACAATGTGTTCACCAATCGCTCGAAGTGCTAGGCACGCCATCATGTTGCCCATAGATGCCCCATTGGTTAAAAACCAAGTTCGTTTTGCACCCCAAGCACATGCAGCAAGCTCTTCGGATTCATTGAGTGCGCTCGGATAAGCACCAATATCGATTCCCTCAATTAGCGTCTGAACATCATGTCGAAGGGCATCGACTCCGAAGAAATCAACTAGTTGCGGATGAGACTCGACACTTACTTGATGCCCTGGTACACCGAGTCGAAAAAAGTCTTTGTCCGCATAAGCTTTCACTGCTTCTGCATAAGGCGTTCGACTTTGATCCATATTTTAAGGTAACACCTTAGTGCAACACTCGGAGCTCAAAATGATATTGCCAGATTGGCATAAACCCCGCGATAATAGGGCTTAAAGTCCTGCGATCACTTAGTCCACGCCAGTTTTTGTGTTAGTCAAAACAAAGGAAATATCATGCAGATTTCACCCAAAGCCACTATCAGCACACTTTTAACTACTCTTTTGTTGATTTCAGGAGTTGCTATCCCAAGCAGCGCATCAGCAAAGACAAATGTTGCCGATAGGGACCTAGCCGCAGAAGTAACGAGCAACTCGATTGTTACGGCGATTACTCCAGAAGCTGGGAGCGGAATTGACAACATCTACATCAGTTGGGAATCTGCAGGGACAGACCCAATTTTTTCAGAAGAAGATCCTGATGCTGATCCGCTTCCATCTGCATATTTTGTAGTGACTGTTGAAGGCGGTGGCTTTGCCAAGTGTGATAGTTCGCTTTCAAATGTTGGTATCCATGAATTGGCATTTGACGAAACTGGCGATGTTACTTGCCGTGTTGGTGGCCTAGAACTAGAGCGAACAGTTGCAATTACAGTGACACCTTTTATAGCAGCTCAAAACGAAGGTGAAATTGATGCGATGGGGACAGCATTTACGACTGAGTACACAGCCACAGAGGAACCTAACGCCCCAACAGTCACTGCAACAGTTAGCTCCGCGCGAGAAAGAATCACAATTAACTGGGCTGCTGGTGAGAATTCTGATGCCGTAACCGGTTGGCGAGTAGATACAGGCGATTTGACCGTAGACGGGGCTGGCACTTGCACATTTTGGGACGAGAGTTTTGACGACGATACCCAAGAAACGATTTATACCGATACTGGCGAATCATTAGATCTAAACGAAAGTTCATGCACTATCCCGAATGATAACTATGATTCTGGAGCGGCTTACGCAATTGTTGTAACACCCATTTACGGTGATTCATT
>CAIVPQ010000091.1 GCA_903907835.1 uncultured Actinomycetes bacterium | reverse complement strand
TTGATCGCTTAAATGTGGACGCGGCATCGGTATTGCTAAAGAGCCTTGAAGAACCACCGCCACAAACCGTGTGGCTACTGTGTGCGCCAACAGCAGAGGATGTGTTCGACACCATCCGTAGCCGCTGTCGTCAGGTGCATCTCTCAACTCCATCGCTGCCTGCCATCGCCGAACAGTTGGTTTCCCGTTTTGGTATCGATCCAACAATGGCCGAATTTGCTACGCGAGTTTCCCAGGGACATATTGGTCGCGCACGCGCGATTGCCACTGATGAACAGGTTCGAATTCGTCGTCAAGAGATTTTGGATATCCCTTCCCGACTCAAAACAGTCTCTGCGTGTTTTTCCTATGCCAGCCAAATCGTGGCCACAGTTGCAGCCGACACTGATTCGATTGTCGGGGTACTTGATACACAGGATGAAGAAAACATCAAGGTTATGTTTGGTGAAGGCGCTTCGGGTAAAGGTTTACGTGGTATCGAGCGCGCGAAAAAATCTGCCATTAAAGATCTAGAAAAAAGGCATAAGGATCGCCGCCGCCGCGTTGTTGCCGATCAGTATTCCCGAGTGCTCTTGGATCTAACTGGTTTGTATCGCGACATCTTGGTAATCCAGTCACAGGCCGCAGTCCCGCTAATCAATGAGGAACTGCGCCCAACCCTTGAGCACCTGGCAGATCTAGACACTGAAACTCAAACGTTGCAACGCATTGATGCCATAAATGAATCCCGCGATCACCTGCTTGCCAATGTCACGCCACTATCGGTTTTCGAGTCACTTTTGGTAACCCTTCGCGATCCTGCTTTGGAATCTGTCAAAGTTTAAACATCTTGAGCCCGGTGAAGTTACCCTTGAGGGACGCACCGAAACAGTTAGAGGTCATAAATGCGCAGGTACACAACTTTCGTTGGACTGGTTTTCCTTAGCATTTTGGCGCTGATTGCGTTCAACTCGATTGGTACGAACTCGCCAAGTCCCACGAAATCTCCGACTTCGACTGCCACCTTCTCATCGGTTAAGGCAGGACTAGCAGATTATTACGCGCAAGAACTGATCTGGAAAGATTGTGATGGGGGATTTGAATGTAGCGTCCTAAGTGTTCCGCTTGATTATGCGAATCCAAATCAGCAAGCCATCACAATTTCAGTGATACGACTTGCAACAGAATCGGCAGTGGGTTCACTTCTACTTAACCCCGGTGGACCTGGTGGTTCTGGCATTGAATATGTGCGAGCAGCAAATTATGTTGTCAGCTCAAAATTGATCAAACGTTACGACATCATCGGATTTGATCCTCGTGGCGTTGGGCAAAGTACGCCTGTTGAATGTTTAGATGACAAACAAACCGACGAGTTAATTGCTGCGGACGGTTCACCTGATAACCAACAGGAAATCGATCAATCGGTGCTATTGAGTAAGCAACTTGCTAGTGGCTGCGCTGAAAAATCACCAGAGATCTATGCACACATGGATACCGTCAGTGCTGCTCGCGATATAGATATCTTGCGCAGTGCACTTGGTGATACAAAATTAAATTGGCTTGGGAAAAGTTACGGCACATTCTTAGGCGCAACTTATGCTGACCTTTTCCCAAAGAAAGTCGGTCGAATGGTTTTGGATGGCGCTATCGACCCCACTCTTACTAACGAAAAACTTTCCTTAGGCCAAGCGCTAGGTTTCGAAAATGCCCTTAGTCGCTTTGTCGAAGATTGCACTACCCATGGTGATTGCCCACTGAATAGTTCTGGCCCCGAAGGTATTGCTCAAGTTGCCAAGATGTTGAACAACTTAGACGCTAAGCCTGGCCGCCTTTCTGACGGCCGCATTTTTACTCAGGCCATGGGTGTAACTGGTGTGCTTGGTTCGCTTTACGACAAGGTTTACGGTTGGCCACAACTTCGCGCAGACTTAAGCAAAGCTTTATTGGGGGACTACAGCGGACTGGGTGCGAGCCTTGACCTTTATATAAGTCGTGATCAAAATGGGAAATACACGAATAATTCCAATGACGCGATTGCCGCGGTCAATTGTCTTGATCGTCCTGATAGACCGACGGTTTCGCAGACCAAAATCTTGGCAGCTGATTGGAAAGTACAGGCGCCAAGATTCGGCGAGTATGTAGCGTGGTCGAACGTTAGCTGTTTATTTTGGAAGAGTCCTGCCACCGGAGTACCTGGGCCAATAACAGCGGCTGGTTCGCCTGAGATTTTGGTCGTGGGCACAGTCCACGATCCAGCAACTCCAATGAAATGGGCCAAAGCGCTTGCCAGCCAACTAAGTAAAGGAATCCTGCTAACTCTCGATGGTGATGGTCACACTGCATACATGCAGGGATCAAAATGCATTGATCAAGTAGTAGATAAATATTTTGTAACAGGTACCGCAAAACCCGGTATCACCTGCACTGATGGTCCTTAGTTTTCGTCACCTGCAAGCCTAAATTGGCTTTTCAGACTTACAAACATGAAGGTAGTCTTTACCTGCACCTTTATTCGGAGTAACCAATTGATGCTTGATACCAGCGAACGCCAAACCGGAGTCATCGCTAAAGCTTCCGGGGTTATTGCATTTATCCTCGGCTTCATTGATCTCTCTATCATCCTCCTGCCAAGCCTTCATCGAATACTGGTTGATCGCCTTGACGAATTGCCTGGTGTCTTGGGTAATGCTGCCGTAGTGGCCACAGTATTTCGTGGCGTGATTTTGATGCTTCTTGCTGACGGTTTGGCCCGGCGCAAACATCGTACTTGGTTAGTGACGGTTTGGATTTTGGCTCTTTCAGTTGCAGCCCCAGTGGTCTTAGATATTTCATCAGGTCGGGATTTTAACTTCGTTCATATTTATCCAGCGCTCTTCTTGGTCGGACTGATTTATGCTAGGGCGCAGTTCTATGCATTGCCAGATTCGCGCTCATTTTTACAAAGCATCAAACTGCTATTCCTGTCATGCACCATTGCGTTAATTGGCGGAATTTTCGTTACTTATTTCCGTCTGCAAAACCTTGGTATGCCATTAAGTTTTCAAAACTTAACAACAAATCTGATTCCAGGATTTTTCGGCATTGAAACTTCCATTACTCAAGGCGAAGGTCGTGGTGCTTACTTCACATATTTTGTTTTGTTGGCTCTAGGTATTTGCAGCGTTCTGCCGGCACTTGTAAATTTCCTTGCTGCCCCAAATCCAAAACCAGTTCTTTCTCCGGCAGATGATTTTGAAATTCGCCAGCTCTTAGATCAATTCGGTAGCCGTGATTCCCTCGGCTACTTTTCCTTACGTCGCGATAAGTCCGTGGTCTGGGCTGAAAACCGAAAAGCATGTATCGCATATCGCGTGACAATGGGTGTGATGTTAGCAAGCGGCGATCCAATTGGAGATCCAGATGCCTGGCCCGAAGCCATAGATGCATTTGTGCAAATGGCTCGTATGCATGGATGGATTCCTGCGGTTGCCGGCGCGAGCGAACTAGGTGCCAGAGTATGGACTCGCGAAGCCAATTTAAACGCTTTAGAAATCGGCGATGAAGCAATCCTGGAACCGGCAACTTTTACCCTTGAAGGCCGCTCTATGCGCAATGTGCGTCAGATGGTAAATCGAACCTATCGACTTGGGTACACAGCGATTGCCTCTAGGACTCAGGACTTAGCAATAGCGGAATCTCGCGAACTTGGTCAAGCGGCTGATCTTTGGCGAAATGGAAAAACCGAGCGTGGCTATTCAATGGCGCTAGGTCGCATAGGCGAGCCTCAAGATGGTCAGACAGTTGTAGTTCGTGCCTTCAAAGATGAAAAACTTATGGCCTTTGTTTCACTGGTGCCTTGGGGCGAAAATGGTGTCTCGCTAGACCTGATGAGGCGTTCGCCAGATTGTAATCCGGGGCTTAATGATTTACTTATCTGCTCGTTGATGGATCAGGCACCAGCACTCGGGATCACACAAGTCTCGCTAAATTTTGCTACCTTCCGAGCGATTTTGGATCGAGGAGAACGTCTTGGTGCAACCCCGCTAACCCGATTGAATCGCAAAATATTGGTCTTTGCTTCTCGTTGGGTGCAAATCGATTCTCTGTATCGCTTCAATGAAAAGTTTGGTCCCAAGTGGCAGCCACGATTCTTGCTTTATCAAGGTGGTCGAGAATTCCCACGCGCTGGCTTAGCATTTCTCAAGGCAGAAGGTTTTATTCGAACAACAATTCGCACTGAGAAGAAAGTTTAATTCTGTGCGCGTGATGGCTAAATCACATCAAGCTACTTTTTGGAGATTAAGCCTTTAATCTTTTTCAGTAAAACGCGTATCGCCAGTCCACCTGATTTGCTAACCATGTATCCACCCCAAAAATTCTTAAAGAACTTCTGTTCAAATTCATGCTGTTCACTTTGCAGTTCGCCAAGACATGCCGCCAGGTCCGCAGCGGTACTTGTCAAGACTGAACCTGTTCCCCCAGCGGGAATCGGTATCTCGGGATGAACAAAATTAGTCTCGCCACTTATCCCTTGATCGACCAGCAGTGCCTGACCTGAGACTACAAAAAGTTTGCGCAGGCTGGCGGTGATGCGATCGTGGACCACGTCATTGTTCCCCATGATGGTAAAGACTCCGTGCTCTGCCATGGTCGCAAACACCTGTGCTTCATCACGGTCTGAATATTGGCGCCCAGCGATTGTGGCGAGGTAAACCTCAGTTAGGCCTTTACGTTGTTCAAAAAAAGTTCGTCTTTCTGCAATGGCTTTTGTGCCTTGTCCGAGGAAAAAGTCCTTGCGCCCTGGCTTAATCGGAGTCTTCAGGTACCCCAAATTCAATTGACCAGTTCCAACTTTGACAATCTCTTCATGATCTTGCGCCAGTTTTATCAGATGATCCATCGCTGCCAAGAAATCTGGCTCAAGCACGATGTCTTCTTCCAGAAAGATTGCCCAGTTGGCATCCTCATTCGCGAAGACCTTCTTTTGCAACTCAAAGGTTGATTCACCAATGCCGACATTGCTCGCAAATTGCAAAATTGTTGCGGCGGGAAAATATTCTGTAACTAAGGCAGCAACTTGTGTGGTGTTATCCGTTCTTCCACGTATTTGATCAAGTGAACCGCTAAATCCATCAATAGAAAAAGTTAGCAAACTAGCGTCAACAGGAATACTTTGACTGGCTAGGGAGCTTAAAAGTTCACGCACGTGTTCTGGTCGATTAAAAAGACGAATACCGATTGGCCATGCTGTAAAAGTCGAACTAGCCATGTATGCATCACCTAAAAAATTTCTGGAACGGATCCTAAGTCAAATTGTTACTTCAAATCTAGCCCTTATATATAAGGGCTCGCGAAACACGCCACGGCTATCTCCTGCTTAATAAGGCAATCGACAGTAATCTCTTGCTCATGGGTCTTCACATAAAGCCTGGCACTGACTGGGCATCAACTTACGCACAAGCCACACGATTAGCACCTGAGGCATTCGATGCCACTCGTATTAACAACCTCGTGATGGGCGAATGGCAGAACATCGGCACCCCGGGCGAGCATGTAAACCCGGTCGATCAGATGCCTATTCCAGGACCCCCGCGCATCAATCATGACGAAGCAGTCGCAGCTGTGGCTGACGCAGTTCGCCAGCATAAAGAGTGGGCGAAGGTCGATCTTGACGAACGAAAAGTCCGAGTCTCGCAGGCACTTGATGGTCTGCGCGAAGTCCGCGACACCAT
>CAIVPQ010000090.1 GCA_903907835.1 uncultured Actinomycetes bacterium | reverse complement strand
GTTACAACACTAGCGTAGCACTGAATTCGTCTTACGGATTATATGCAAAGCCAAAATTAAATTTAAATGATAATGCTACTTTGTATGCTCGAGTCGGTTTTGCTCAAACAAAAGGGACAGCGTCTATCCCAAGTCTCGGTTGGTCATCCACTGGATCTAATTCCTCATTATCTTATGGATTAGGAGCCAGTTTCAAAATTAACGAGAAAATGAGCATCAATGGAGATTACATGGTTTATTACAATTCGACTTCTACTCCAATAAATGGCATGACATTTGGTGTTGGTTATAGATTTTAATCGGGCTACAAATACTCGTTCTGCCTGATGATGCCCTGGGTCTGCCAAATGTAAAATAAATTTAAATCAATCATTTGTATATCCATCGTTACATTCTTGGCGGGATGTGCGTCTGTAAAAATGGAAAGCAAGGACGCGTCAGACAAACTGAAGCAGTTTGGACCTCCAAGCGGTGGCAACTCAGGGCTTTATCTCTACCGTGATAGTTCATTTGGTGCAGCTCTGAAAAAAGAAATCCAAGTTGATGGGAAATGCGTTGGCAAATCAGCTCCCAATGTATTCTTCTACACTGAAGTTGCAGGTGGAAAAGTTCATGCCATCCCCACTGAGTCAGAGTTCTCACCAAATACGCTCGCCTTGATGACTGAAGCAGGCAAGAACTACTTTATACGGCAATATATAAAGTTTGGTTTGCTGATTGGGGGCGCTGATCTCGAAGCAGTGTCAGAAGAAAAAGGAAAACTGGCAGTCTCGCAACTTGAACTTGCAGCAGTTGGGAGTTGCAGCAACTAAGTTCATTATAGAAATATCGTATTTTAAGAGTGATGCTTGGCGATAAATGCTCGAGTAATTCCCTCATTTCGCCAGCCTGCGGCACACCTACGCCAAGCAGCATCACTGGCGCGGCTAACCAGCAGCCAAAAGTATTTCATCCTCCTCAACGAGTTTGACTCTGCCAAAAAGCGGCTGAGCCAGTTTTGGAATGCGCTGGATGCCTGCGGCGACGGCGTGATGGTGATCATCACCACCAACAAGCCCATGGCGATTGATCCCAGCATTCGCTCGCGCTGTGACTTGGTGGGAATGCCTGCGATCTCTGCGTCAGCAGCCTTAGCCCGTGTGCAGTTCATCTTGCAGGCGGAGGGACTGCAACTGGATTCGGCACAGGTGTTGGAATACTTGCGGTCACGGGAACACTGGGGTGACTTGCGTAAGTATTTCGGTCTGGCTGACGAATTGCTGTATTTGCAGCACAATGATTTGCCATTTCCGCCATGGAGTAGCGCCCCACGCACGCTCAAAGTGATTTGAGCATCGTCCCGTTACGGGACGATCAAAAAGCCCTGCACTGATCTGCAGGGCTCTTTTTTATGCCACCACACAGAGGGCGTGTGCCACAGCGTCCAACCTTTTGCCAAGCACACTCTCAGCGAACGATGCCGCGTGATCTGCAACGAATAAAACCGTCAATGATGCTGACAGCAGTAAGTGAAGTCTCGTTCAACCCGATGCTCAGAGCCTTGCTTTTAGCTGAGTCAAAAAGCCAACAAGAAATTGATCGCACTAGTTGAAAATTGTCTTCAGTGCAGCCTATTCTTCAATGGAAACAATATGGCTTTCGCAGTATTGGCAAACCTTTATTAGTTTTGCCTTGTCGCTATTTGGGTCATCGGTCATTTGGTATTCGCCGTCATGTGCATACCCAGTCCATTTGCATTTTGAGCATTTATGTGTGTGCGGTTTTACCTCTTCCTCTGTTCGCCAGCTATCTTCGCTGCCAAGTTCGTAGGTCACATCAAATCCGCCCTTCCGCCATGTCCATAAATCGTCTTCTTGATGAATCCAGGGTAGTTCAACATCATTAGCACTGGCGTCGTCAATAACTTCATTGACCGAAATACCACCCGATTCAATTAGTTCAAGTTTTGATGCTAAATCCTGCTCGCCTAAGTCAGGGTAAATTTCACTTAACAGATCTGCATCAAGATCTAACGCATACCTGCTATTTGCTTGATGCGCTTCATGCTTGACAAAGGTAACCATTGCGCTCTCCTTTTGAGTTAAGTTAGAAACCCTACTGCTTGCGATTCAATGAATACGACAAATTGTAAGTTGTCACCTTCAAACTACCCGCTCGATTTGAACATCGTCCCGTAACGGGACGATCAAAAAGCCCTGCACTGATCTGCAGGGCTTTTCTTTTTGTCAAACCAGTTCCACCGCCCGCCGCTTCATGTCGTCATTGACCGAAACATATTTTTGTGTTGTCGAAATTGACCTGTGCCCAGCGAGGCTTGCCAGCACAAACACACTGATCCCTTGACTTGCCAGCGAAGTCAAAAAAGTCTTGCGACCACTATGGCTGCTGGCATTGCTGATGCCCGCGCGGCGATACAGCCAAAAGAAGTGCTGCGACAGGGTATTTGCACTGAAGCCGCGTCGCGGTCCTCTGTGTGTGTAGAACAAAGGCTGGGTTGGCTCATGCCAAGTGCGTGAGCCCACATACGCAGCAAGTTCTGCCTGTAGCCGTGTGCTCACATACACCGTCCTGGCATAGCC
>CAIVPQ010000089.1 GCA_903907835.1 uncultured Actinomycetes bacterium | reverse complement strand
CTATCGTTTCTGGATGTCGCAGCAATAGGGCCTGTGAAGTGGTCATCTCCGCTACATAGATTGTTCCTTGCGTATCCGTTTGCCCGTGAGAGGTACGAATTGCAGTTGAGGCTTCCCTGCATACCCGACGAAAGGCTCTATTCGTGATCCCGGCCATTGGCGCGAGCTCAATGACTGGATTGGTTGCTAGAAGGTCAGCGAACATCAGCAGCCAACGAGACGCTCGGCCAACCATCCAACGATTGAATCAAGGCCAACACGAACTTGCTCCATAGTGTCTCGATCGCGCACGGTGACCGCATTGTCCTCTAGTGTTTCGAAGTCCACCGTGATACAGAATGGAGTACCGATTTCATCCTGACGGCGATAACGTCGACCAATCGCGCCGGCATCGTCAAACTCGATGTTCCAGTTTTTGCGAAGTTCACTCGCTAAATCACGAGCCTTAGGGCTGAGGTCAGCATTACGCGAAAGTGGTAAGACTGCTGCTTTCACAGGAGCAAGGCGTCGGTCAAAGCGCATAACCACTCGGGTGTCAACGCCACCCTTTGTGTTTGGTGCTTGATCTTCGTCATATGCCTCAAGCATGAATGCCAAAACAGCGCGAGTTAAACCTGCTGCAGGCTCAATCACGTAAGGAACATACTTCTCGCCAGTTTCTTGATCGAAGAATGAGAGGTCTTTTCCAGAGTGTTCCATGTGAGTTTTAAGGTCGAAGTCAGTGCGATTTGCTACACCTTCAAGTTCACCGAATTCGTTGCCACCAAATTGAAACTTGTATTCGATATCAACAGTGCGCTTTGAGTAGTGCGACAGTTTTTCTTTCGGATGCTCGAAGTAACGAAGATTGTCGGGAGAAAGACCTAAATCGACATACCAATTCCAGCGCTCTTGCAGCCAGTAGTCATGCCATTGCTCGTCAGTGCCAGGTGGGACAAAGAACTCCATTTCCATCTGTTCGAATTCACGTGTGCGGAAAATGAAATTTCCTGGAGTGATTTCATTGCGGAAAGATTTTCCGGTTTGTCCGATACCGAAAGGGGGCTTTTTGCGCGATGAAGATGCAACATTCGCGTAGTTAACAAAAATCCCTTGCGCTGTTTCAGGTCGTAAATAATGAAGTGAATTCTCGTCGACTACTGGACCAACATTTGTAGACAGTAAACCATTGAACATTTTTGGTTCAGTGAATTGGCCCTTTTGACCGCAATTTGGGCAAGGAATATCGGCTAACCCGTTTTCTGCCGCACGACCTTTACGACCTTCAAATTCTTCAAGCAAGTGATCTTCACGGAATCGCTTGTGGCAGCCGAGGCACTCAGTGAGGGGATCAACAAAGGCAGAGATATGCCCTGAAGCAACCCAAACTTGAGGAGCCAAAATGACCGATGAATCAAGACCAACAACATCTTCGCGCGCCTGAACAACGGCTTTCCACCATTGGCGGCGCACATTTTCTTTCAGTTCAACGCCTAGTGGCCCATAATCCCAAGCTGAGCGTGTTCCACCATAAATTTCACTTGATGGGAATACAAAGCCACGACGCTTGGACAAATTAACGACTGATTCAACGCGATCCATTTTTCACTCAACTATTCGGTGGGTCAACGACTGGTTGCCGGCGATCATTGTTCGAGTCTATCGGGGCAAATGGCAAGATTTTGGCACCGAGTTACTCACTCACGCTGGTGTCATAGGTTCGAATTTCCTGCGGAGTTACTTGCAATAAAGTTTCATAAGCACTCGGTTGATCAATCATGCCGGCTAGGAAGGGCCACACTGTCATTTTGGATTCGGTGCTTGAAAGCGCCCGACGATAAGAACCTACGTCTTTCCACTCGCAAGTAACTAAGTGACGCTGTGGCTCATCTGGGCTACGGATGATTGCGCCTACTATAAATCCATCTTTGATCTGAAGGACTTCGAGTGCTGAAATGGCGTTTGCTGACCAGGTTGTCGGGTCAACTACATCAAATGCCCAGATTGAATTGAAAGTTCCTAATTGGGTGCTCAATTGAGGAATCTAACTACAGCAGAAACAATCACTAGCAAGACAGCTAAAGTGCGAAGCAACTTTGGCCTTGGCTCCAGTAATGGCCAAGAAAGAAGCAGGAGCCAACCGATAAATGTTGCCACAACCATCAATGCGATGAATCCAATAATCCCTGTGTTAACGAGACCGATAAACATCAGCCCCACTAGGACGATCAGCACAGTAGCGCGAGGTAGGCCATGAATGAAAATCAAAATCGGTGCACTATTGCGCTCAAATGATTTGCGTAGCGAAGTTCTCATGACTTAAGTCAAACATGCTTGATGCAAATTTCAGACCACCGAACCACTGCACTACGCTTAGTCCTATGGCAATTCTGTTAGCACTTATCACAGTTTGTTCAACTGCACTTGGTGGAACTCTCGCACTGCGCTCAAGAGACAGCATGCATCTGCTGCTTGGACTTTCGGGTGGGTTGCTATTAGGGCTTGCGGCGTTTGATCTAATTCCTGAGGTGTTTGAGCTAAACACAGCCACCTTGGGGAAAGTTCCAACCGTCATGGTCTTGTTGGTACTTGGCTTCCTGACCCTTCACATTTTGGAACGGGTTTCTGGAGCACATGAGCCCGCTGAGTCTGACTACGCAGACGACCACGAGCACGCACATAACTTGAGCGCAGGTCTCGTTGGAGCTTCAGCGATGGTGGTGCATGTATTTCTTGATGGAGTGGCACTAGGACTCGCCTTTCAAGTTTCTAACGCGCTAGGCGCAGCCGTAGCAATTGCCGTTGTTGTACATGCATTTACCGATGGCTTGAACACTGTTGCATTGTTAGTAAATACGGGAAACTGGAAACGCAAATCCGCCTACTTGCTGGGTGTCGATGGCATTGCAAGACTTTCTGGCGCAGCTTTGGGAACCTACATTGCCATTAGCGACGTCCTGCTAGGCAGTTATTTAGCGGTCTTTGCTGGAATGTTGATATATCTGGCGACTTCGCACATTTTGCCCGAAGCACACAGTAAACATCCATCGAGGCTCACCCTTTTGAGCACAGTATTAGGCGTAGTAATTATGTTCACAATTGTGAACTACACAGCTCACTAATCTGTCGGCAATTCATTTGGAATTGCTCCACCATAACGACGATCCCGTGATGCAAATATTTCACACGCATGCCACAAGTGGCGACGATCGAAATCTGGCCAGAGCGTTGGCAGGAAAACAAATTCGGCATACGCACTTTGCCATAGCAGGAAGTTGCTGATTCTTTGTTCACCACTTGAGCGCACAAATAAGTCGACATCAGGCATATCTGGTTCATCCATAAATTTGCGTAATGTTTTCTCAGTTACTTTTTTAGGATCAAGGGTTCCATCTGCCACGGCCTTGGCTATGGCTGATGCTGCATCGACAATTTCAGCGCGACCGCCGTAATTAACGCACATTGTTAAAGTCAATTTTGTGTTTTTTGCCGTAAGTTTTTCAGCAGTTTCTAGTTCCTCGATTACCGAACGCCAAAGCTTTGGACGTCGACCAGCCCAGCGAATTCGCACTCCTAGGTCATTCATCTCATCTCTGCGACGTCGAATCACATCTCGATTGAATCCCATGAGGAATCGGACTTCCTCTGGGGACCGACGCCAATTCTCAGTTGAAAAAGCATAGGCAGAGATCCAGCCGATTCCTAGTTCTAGGGCGCCATGGACGCAATCAAGCAGACTTGATTCGCCTGCCTCATGTCCAGCTGTTCGTGGTAAGCCGCGCTCTTTAGCCCATCTTCCATTTCCATCCATGACAATCGCGACATGGTTTGGCACAAGTTCCTTCGGAATCTGTGGCGCTACGGCTCCAGATATATGCTTTACAGGTTCAGACCACATGTTTTAATCCTGCCATGTGACTATCCATTGCGGTCAACGAGAGGTAACGAACGCAAACCACGTTCAAGATGCCACTGGACATAGGCAGAGACTAATCCTGATACCAGGCTTCGCTCACTCGGCTGCGCAGCATCAACCACTTCCCAATCACCTTGAAGAAGGGCACGCAGGAGTTGCCAAGACTCAGGTTTTGGCGCGACACTTCCTGGCACTCGATGCTCTGCGCACAATGCGCCTCCAGTTGCCACGTGGAAGAACGGTTGATCGCCCATGTCACCGCAGGTGATGCAACTATCCAGTGAAGGCGCATAACCGGCAAGTGACATGGCTCGCAACAAATACGAGTTGAGCACCAGCGGCGAATCGTGTTCTGCGGTGACCAATGTCCTAAGTCCACCAACTAACAGAAGGTATTGCGCCTCAACTGAGACTGACTCCTCCGCCGCCATTCGCTCTGCTGTTTCAAGCATGGTTTGGCCTGCAGTCCAAAGCGTGTAGTCCGCAGCAAGTTCCTGCCCAAAGGAACTCAAGGACTCTGCTTGGGTGATGATGTCAAGGTTTTTACCCTCGTGAATCAGCAGATCAACTCGACTAAAAGGCTCTAATCTAGACCCAAATTTGCTACGGGTACGACGTACACCTTTAGCAACGGCTCGGACTTTCCCACGCTCTCGCGTGAGCAAAGTGATTATTCGATCAGCTTCACCCAATTTATGTGTGCGCAAGACAATTGCTTCGGCGCGATAACTAGGCATTGCCCTATCGTGTCACGCTTTGGATATAAATTTCATCAGGTAACCTGCAGTTATGACTAATAGCGAGCATCAACATCAAAAGAATATTCAATTTATCGCGCTAGAGCAGCATTCCCTCAACCGCACACTGCGCACCATAACTTTATGGGTAATTGGATTTCTAATGTTCGTCTGGATTTTTCAAAACAATCGCAGTTTTTTGCTTTTGTTAGCAATATCTTGGTTGTTTGCCATTGCTATGGATCCAGCCATCAGATCTTTGTCAGATCGTGGTTGGAAACGTGGCCGTGCAACTGGTTTGGTCCTGTTCATTGTGGTGTTAGTTTCAATCGTATTTGTGGGGATTTTCGGTGGAGTGCTGTTTAGTCAAGCCGCATCATTAGTTCAGGCAATACCTTCTCTTGTTACTGACATTGTTGAGTGGATTAGCAAAACTTTCTCATTAGATCTTGACCCCACAACAATTGTCAACAAGCTAAATGTTTCTCCGTCGCAGATGACCGCATGGGCAAGCAACTTCGCTGGTGGCGCGGTCGGGATCTTAAGCACAATTGTTGGTGCGCTTTTTCAGATTTTGACTGCTTTGCTTTTCACCTTCTACTTTGCTGCTGAAGGTCCTCGAGCTCGCAGCTTAATTGGCTCGTGGCTAAATCCCACTGCTCAGGAGATTTTCGTTACGACTTGGGATGTTGCAGTTAAGAAAACGGGTGGGTTTGTTGTTTCTAAGGTCTTTATGGCAGCGGCCTCAATCACTGCGCATTCCATTTTCTTTGCTGTAATTGGCGTTCCTTATTGGCTACCAATGGCCATCATTACTGGAGTGACAAGTCAATTTATCCCGACTATCGGCACTTACCTAGGTATCCTAATTCCTGCTTTGTTTGCATTGTTTAATCAACCAGTCGATGCAATTTACATTCTGATTTTCGCCACGGTTTACCAGCAGTTTGAGAACTATGTGATTTCGCCAAAAATCAGCAAAATGACGATGGACATACATCCAGCAATAGCATTTGGATCTGTAATCGTTTTTGCAAACCTTTTTGGCGCGATGGGTGCTGTTGTTTCGATTCCGATTGCTGCTGCTTTAGTTTCAATTGTTGGTACATACGGACAGCGCTACGAGTTGATTCCCGCACTTCGCTCAGCCGAGGCCCACGACGAAGGCCTTGTTGAGGAATCGAAAGCAGAGGATATCTAAACAGGTCGAATAACTATGCGGGAATCAGTCCGAAACTCCTCCTAGACTTTAGGCTTCACTCCTTTGCTTTGACGATCCCAGCATTTATTAATTCAATCCGCAATAGCGGCGCCAACTTTTTTGCCATCTCGATACTTATGTGCGAGTTGTCGAATTTGACTGCAGTGTTGTCAATAATAGCTGGGCAGTATCCGTCTAAGCAGAGCCATTTTGCTGGCACAACCACGTGTGCGTTGGACCTTTTCGCTATTTGTTGTGTCAAGG
>CAIVPQ010000088.1 GCA_903907835.1 uncultured Actinomycetes bacterium | reverse complement strand
GTGAACGGAGCATCACCAACACGAACCGTCATGCCATTAAATGTGGCACCCCAGCCAGTAGAACCGAACGCAACATCAACAGTTGCGAGATCAGCGTTGTTCTCAAATACGCTACCTGCTTCTGCAGGGGCATTGCCCTTAAACGTGATAGTCGTCAAATAATTCTTCGCAAACGCATAATCTCCTACAGTTGTCACACTGCTAGGAACCTCAACAGAAACGAGAGAGTTGATGTAGAAAGCGCCGGCGTTCAAAGTCGTCAAAGAATCCGGAAGCGTAACGGACGCCAATGAGTTGTTCTCGAATGCCCAGTAACCAATGCTCACCAAAGAATCAGGAAGCGCAACCGAAGTTAAGCCTGCACCCTTGAAGGCATTATCGCCAATCGCGGTAACTGGGTTGCCACCCAGAGTTGATGGAATAACCAAATCAGCGGGGCATGAACCAATACAACCAGTAACCGTCACGTTGTTGTTGGAATCCGTGGTGTAAGTGAACACCTCAGGAGCAGCACCTACACGAACCGTGACACCAGAGAATGTTGAACCCCAACCTGTTTTGCCCTGAATAACATCAACAAAAGTCAGGCTTGGATTTCCGCCCAACTGATTAACTCCAGAGTCAGCTCCACTTCCAGGCTTGTCGCCCAAGAAAGTTGCAGATGTGAGCATGTTTCCATAGAAAACGGCGTCTTCTAACGTAGTCACAGATGCAGGTACTGTTAGTGAGGTCAACTTGTTTGCGGCAAATGCATACCCGCCAAGAGTGGTCAAGGTGTCAGGAAAATCAATTGAAGTCAAATCATTTCCATAAAACGCACTGTGTCCGATGGTGATGAGATGGCTAGGCAGACTCACTGTTGTGAAATTGTTGCCCTCGAAGGCCCAACCGCCAATCACCGTGACTGAATCTGGGATTGCAATAGATGTCAATCCACTGTAATCAAATGCCCAATCAGCAATAGCAGTAACTGGATTACCGCCAAGAGTATTTGGGATCACTAAGTCGGCCGGGCATGAACCAACACAACCAGTCACAGTGACATTGTTGCTGGAATCCGTGGTGTAAGTGAATGGAGCCTCACCAACACGGACTGCAATGTCAGAGAAAGTCTCACCCCAGCCAGTAGCGCCATAAGAAACATCAACTGCAGACAAGCTTTCGTTGTCTCCAAAAATCAATCCACCATCAGTAGGTGCGCCACCGGCGAACGTGACGGAAGTTAATAGATTTGTGCCGAACGCATAATGTGCAATCTCTGTCACGGAACTCGGAATAGTGACTGAAGTCAAGAGATTGTAAGCGAACACATACTCGGCAATGCGTGTCAGAGAGTCCGGGATAGTGGCCGAAGTCAACTTATTGTTATAAAACGCGCCTCCGCCAAGGTTTGTGACAGAATCCGGGATAGTGATTGAAGTCAACTGATTACTCGAGAATGCGGAGTCACCAATGCTTGTGACGGAGTTCCCAATAGTTGCCGAAGTCAACTGGTTGTACATGAAAGCGGCGCCACCAATACTCGTCACAGAGTCTGGAATAGTGACCGAAGTGAACTGGTTGTACATGAAAGCGTAGTCACCAATACTCGTCACAGAATCTGGAATAGTGACTGAAGCCAACAGGTTGGTGTAAAACGCGTTATCGCCAATGCTTGTGACAGAATCCGGAATAATGACCGAGGTCAAGTTCTTCCAGAAGAACGCACTGTCACCAATTGCAGTAACCGGATTACCACCAAGCGTTGCTGGAATCACCAAATCAACGGGGCATGTTCCAAAACAACCTGTGACTGTCACATTGTTGCTGGAATCAGTGGTGTAATTGAAAACCTCAGGAGCAGGACCAACACGAACCGTGACACCAGAGTAGGTTGAGTCCCAACCAGTTGAACCGTAAGACACATCAACAGCAGTCAGCCCGCTATTGCCGTAAAAGACGGTACTCGCTTCTGCCGGGGCATTTCCTTTGAATACAAAAGATGTCAGGCTGTTAGCGCGGAAAGCACTAGCGCCGAGCGTCGTTACCGAACTAGGAATTTTTACAGATACTAGGGCATTGTCATTAAAAGCAGCTGCCCCAATGCTGGTCAACCCCTGTGGAAGATCGATTGAAGACAATGTGTTTGCCCGGAATGCAGAATGACCAATACTTACGATTGACCCAGGAAGCTGAACTGAAGCAAGCGATGCGCCAAAAAAGGCAAAGTCAAAGATCGCTGTAACTGGATTGCCACCACGCATCTCTGGGATGACCAAGTCAGATGGGCAAGCTACTACACAACCAGTGATTGTCACGTTGTTATCAGAATCAGTGGTGTAAGTGAAAATCTCAGGGGCAGCAGCAACACGAACCGTGACACCAGAGAATGTGGAACCCCAACCGGTAGATCCATACGAAACATCAACCGCGGCCAAATCTGAACTGCCGCCAAATTCATTTCCTCCACTGGAGGGTGCATTTCCGTCGAAGATAACAGAAGTCAACGAGTTAACAGCGAATGCTCCATAACCAATGCTGGTAACGGAGGCGGGAATAGTCAGTGATATCAAAGAGTTCACAACAAAAGCCTGCGTACCAATATTCGTCACAGAATTTGGAATCGTAACAGATATCAGAGACTTACCTAGGAATGCGTAATCACCAATGGTTGTAACAGGGTTTCCACCAAGTGTTTCTGGGATCACTAAGTCGGCCGGGCATGAACCAACACAACCAGTCACAGTGACATTGTTGCTGGAATCCGTGGTGTACGTGAACACCTCAGGAGCAGTAGCACCACGAACCGTGACTCCAGAGAATGTTGAACCCCAACCGGTTGTTCCTGAATTCACATCAATCGCAGAAAGACCCAAATTGTTGTAAAACACATCACCACCATCAAATGGTGCATCTCCAGAAAAGTTCACATAAGTCAACTCATTGTCACTAAACGCCGCGTAATCGACACTTGTTATAGATGCAGGGAATAGCACAGAATCTAACGAGTTGCCGCTGAATGCAAAAGCACCTATGACACTGAGAGAATCCGGAAGAGATAACTCAGTAAAAAGGCTCTTTGAAAAGGCATACTTTCCTATTGTGGTCAGTGATGATGGCAACGAAAGAGACGATAAAAACTTATCTTCGAATGCACTAGCAGCAATCACCGTCACTGGATTACCGCCAAGAGTATTTGGGATAACCAAATCAGATGGAATGGTGCCTTGGTAACCCGTAACCGTCACCTTGTTCTCGGAATCAGTGGTGTAAGTAAATGGAGCGTCCCCAACACTGATCTGGATGTTACTCCAAGTTTGGCCCCAACCTGTTGAACCATAAGCAACATCCACAAACTCTAAATCGATATTGCCATACAGGACATAGTCGGTCTCTTCAACAGGAGCATTGCCTGCGAACCCAAATGAAGTGAGCGAGTTGAGAGCAAAAGCTTGCATTCCGATAGAAACAACTGACGAAGGAATCGTCACCGAAGTGAGCGAATTATATTTGAACGCGCTCTCCCCAATACTCGTAACTGAGTTAGGAATTGCAATAGACGTGAGTTGATTTTCGAAGAAGGCACCAAAGTCAATTGTGTTCAATGAAGCCGGAAGTGTCACAGACGTCAAACCCTTTGAATAGAAAGCCTCATACCCGATTGCCGTCACAGGATTTCCACCCAGAGTTGATGGGATAACCAAAGCCGCAGGACAGGTATCAACACAACCAGTAATCGTCACGTTGTTTTCATCAGTGGTGTAAGTAAAAGTTTCGAGCGCGACGCCCGGCACTGGATCAGCATTTGCAGGTGTTGCGACACTTAAGCCAGCAAAGAGCATCAAGACTGAAATGAAGGATGCCAACAAAGTCCTAGCCGTTCGATTTTGAGGTAGAACGAGCGAAGGTAACTTTGGAATGAAATTCATTAAACTGCCTGTACGGTTTTGTCGGATAGAAGAGGATATCTCTCGTATCCAACCGTACACGGTGAGCACCCGAGTGGTTCGCTTGACACCTACTCATCAGGGCTCTGATTAAGCGTGCATCTTTTTGGGCAAAATTGTGGGGCTTGCTGGTTTCCCAACAAGCCCCACAATTAGTTTTAAGTTGTTAAACGTCTTCAGTTAACTTGTCGCGAAGTGCCTGAAGGGCAGCATCATCAGCAAGAGTTCCTTCGCTGGCTGATTCGCCAGAGTAAGAAGTTGGTGATTCAGCTTCGGCTACTGCGGCTGCAGCAGCATCTGCCTTCTTTGACTCTTCAATCTGAGTCTTGTGAGCTTCCCACTTGGCATGAGCTTCAGCGTACTTACGCTCCCACTCTTCCTTCTGCTCTTCATGTCCTGGCAACCATTCGTTGGTTTCAGAATCAAAGCCCTCTGGGTAAATGTAGTTTCCGTTCTCGTCATACTGATTCATGCCATAAAGGGAAGCGTCAAAGTTCTCTAGTTCAGAACCTGTATCGCCATCTTCATTAGCTTGCTTCAATGAAAGTGAGATGCGGCGGCGCTCTAGATCGATGTCGATGACCTTAACGAATGTGGAGTCACCAACCTGAACAACCTGCTCTGGAATCTCGACGTGGCGTGAAGCCAATTCAGAGATGTGAACAAGGCCTTCAATGCCATCGCTTACGCGAATGAATGCACCGAATGGAACGAGCTTGGTAACTTCACCTGGCACAACTTGACCCAACTGGTGGGTGCGTGCGAAGTGCTGCCATGGATCTTCCTGAGTGGACTTAAGTGACAACGAAACGCGCTCGCGCTCGAAATCAACATCAAGTACCTCAACAGTTACTTCCTGACCAACTTCGACAACCTTTGTTGGGTGATCCACGTGCTCCCATGACAATTCGGAAACGTGAACCAAACCATCAACGCCACCTAGATCAACGAAGGCACCGAAGTTCACAATGCTTGAGACAACACCCTTACGGATCTGACCCTTCTCCAACTGATTCAAGAAGCCATGGCGCACTGCGCTTTGTGACTGCTCAAGGTAAGCGCGACGAGAAAGCACAACGTTGTTGCGGTTCTTGTCGAGTTCAATGATTTTTGCTTCGATCTGCTTGCCGATGTATGGCGCAAGATCGCGAACGCGTCGCATTTCAACAAGTGAAGCTGGAAGGAATCCGCGAAGACCGATGTCCATGATCAAGCCGCCCTTGACGACCTCGATAACAGTTCCGGTAACAACGCCATCTTCTTCTTTGATCTTTTCAATTGAGCCCCACGCACGTTCGTACTGTGCGCGCTTCTTGGAAAGAATCAGACGGCCTTCTTTGTCTTCCTTTTGAAGAACTAAAGCTTCGATTACATCGCCAACGGTAACGACCGCATTTGGGTCGACATCGTGCTTGATGCTGAGTTCACGCGAAGGGATAATTCCTTCGGTTTTGTAGCCAATGTCAACAAGAACTTCATCGCGATCTACCTTTACGATGATGCCCTCTACGATGTCTCCATCATTGAATGGCTTGATTGTTGCGTCGATTGCAGCGAGAAATTCTTCGCTTGAGCCGAAATCATCGAATGTACTGAAACGGCTTGTGTCTGTAGGGACGGTCATTAAGAAATGCCTCTAAACGGATAGGTATAGTTCGGATGCTGTTGCTTTCAAAAACTCGCTTGAAAAAACAAATGAATTATTGAACCTATTTTTCTCTGTCTGAAAATAGGCACAGGTCAGCCTTCTAAGGATAGAGAGCCTTTTGGTTAAGGTCAAAACGAGGGATTTGGCAAAAATCGCTTAATGGCCGGCTTGGGACCAGGAAAATCCTGAGCCGACAGAAACATCTAGCGGAACGGCTAACTCGGCCACATCTCTCATGTGCTCGATGGTCAGGGCAGTTACCTGGGCTAACTCCCCTGGCGCAACTTCAATAACTAATTCATCATGAACTTGCAGGAGCATCCTTGATTTGAGGTTGTGTTGTTTGAGCGCCCCATCGACTTTAAGCATGGCAACCTTGACCAAATCCGCGGAGGATCCTTGGATTGGGGCATTTAGTGCCATTCGCTCAGCCACATCACGCAGTTGTCGATTGTCACTGTTTAAGTCAGGTAGATAGCGTCTGCGTCCCATAATCGACTCGGTGTAGCCAAGTCTGCGCGCTTCAACGACGACATTTGCAAGATAATCCCGAACTCCACCAAAACGCTCGAAGTAGGTGTTCATGAGATTTTTGGCTTCTTCGTTACTAGTTCCTAGTTGTTGAGCTAGCCCGTATGCCGAAAGACCGTAAGCCAAACCATAAGACATTGCCTTGACTTTTCGACGCATGTCTGTGGTTACCTCTTTGGCAGGGACACCAAAAACCTGCGAACCAACGGTCGCGTGTAAATCCTCGCCAGAGTTGATTGCCGCGATCAATCCCTGGTCCTTTGACAGGTGCGCCATCACTCTTAATTCAATTTGGCTGTAGTCAGCAGTGAGCAAAGTTTCATATCCGGCCCCGACAACGAAGGTTTCCCGAATCTGCATTCCCTCGGGCGTACGAATTGGAATGTTTTGCAGATTTGGATCCGTGCTCGACAGTCGACCAGTGGCAGCCACCATCTGGTTGAAAGTTGTATGCACTCGTCCATCATCAGCGACACAAGCCAGCAATCCGGAAACTGTTTGACGCAATTTAATGACTTCACGATATCTCAGAAGCGCTGTAAGTAAGTCATCATCTGGGAATTTAGCCAGCAATCCCTGCAAGGATTCGGCATCGGTTGTGTAACCGGTCTTAATCTTTTTAGTTTTTGGCAATCCTCGATCTTCGAATAACACTTCTTGCAATTGTTTGGGTGAGCCAAGATTGAACTCTCGTCCCGCTGCTGAGTGAGCCTGCTTTACAGCGGCCGCTGCATCTGCATCGAACTCTCGTTCGAGTCTTTGCAATGCCTCGGTATCAACGGCAATGCCAGCGACCTCAAGGCGTGCCAACACATCGACTAACGGAAGTTCGACATTGCGCATTAGGTCGATTCCACCATGCTCGGCAAGTTCATAGTTTAGGTATTCACTTAGGTCCAAACTTGCGCGTGCAGTCTTGGCTAGAGCGTTGCCGGATAAATCATCAGGCTCCCCCAGTGTTAACTGAGCAGGCTCAACCACATTGGAGTCCTCTAGCGAACGCTTCAAGTATCGCTGGACCAGTCCTGGTAACGCGAAATCTCGACCGCCAGGAGAAAGTATGTAAGCAGCAATAGCGGTGTCACATTCAAGATTGTTGATTGATGCGCCGTGAACGATGAGAGCGGTCAAAGGGCCCTTCACATCATGAGCAACCTTGTGCTGAGGACCCGCTAACCAGTTCACCAGAACATCGCCGCCCTCAGCGAAGCCACACCAAACAGATGAGCCGGTTGCTGAAACCAATGCCACATTGGCTATGTATCCACTGCCTCGGGCCCAAGCACCTGAGAACGCGATAGCCATCGTTCCTTCACTATGCAGTTCAAGCCACTTCGCAAGTTTCTTCTCATTGACCTGGGTTGAATCAATTTCAAAACCTTCGCCAGCAACATCGACTACCTCAGCTTCGACCTTACCCGATTGATTCGATGGCCAAGCCGCAAATAACCGAGGACGCAATGCCGCAAATTCAAGAGCGTCAAATTTTGCATGCACAACCGCTGGGTCGTATTCATGGCGTTGATATGTTTCGAGTGCTATGTCTATCGGTACGTTGTCAATGAGCCTGTTGAGTTCATAGTTGAGACTTACTTGGCTTGCATACTCGCGAAAAGCCTCACCGACTTTTCCTGGTAACGAATCTTGACCAGCCAAAATAGAATCGAGATCGCCAAACTGCACAATCCATTTGGCCGCTGTCTTTGGGCCTACCCCGGGAACGCCGGGCAAGTTGTCACTTGATTCGCCAACCATCGCAGCCAGGTCGCGATAGCGAACTGCGTCCACGCCGTACTTTGCTTGCACTGCCTCGTTATCCATGATCACCAAATCCGACATGCCTTTGCGCGGATAAAGAATAGTCACGCCATCGTTGATTAGTTGGAACGAATCACGATCGCCTGACACTATGCTCACTGGAATTTTGCTGGTGTGCGCTAGGGTCGCCAGAATGTCATCTGCTTCAAAACCTTCGGCCGTAACAACCGGGATGTTTAAGGCTTCAAGAATTTGCTTAATTAGTTCCACTTGGCCTGCGAACTCAGGTGGACTCTTGGCACGCGTCGCTTTGTATTCTGGGTATCGCTTTGCGCGGAAGGTATCGCGTGAAAGATCAAAAGCAACTGCAATATGC
>CAIVPQ010000087.1 GCA_903907835.1 uncultured Actinomycetes bacterium | reverse complement strand
TGATGGATTTTCATCATGATGACGATGCACCTGTTTATGCCATTTCGATTGCTTCCCAACTTTCAGGTTTGCACCCGCAAACTTTGCGTCAGTACGACCGACTTGGCTTAGTCTCACCCGTTCGAGTTATGGGTAAGAACAGGTTGTATTCGGTGCGAGACATTTTCAACTTACGTGAAGTAGCCCGACTCTCGGCAGAAGGTGTTACCTTGTCCGGAATTATTCGTATCTTGGCTCTTGAGGCACAACTTGAAGCAACGCTTATTGAACTAAACGCACTTCGCGCTTCCACTTCTGGCCCATCAACGGCCCTAGTAGTTTGGCGACCGCATCGCGGCGCTTAGTTAGAGTGTGCAGTATGAGAACTGCATTAATTACCGGAGCTACTTCTGGAATTGGCAAGGCCTACGCCCAAGAACTTGCGGCTCGAGGTATGAACCTAGTAATTGTCGCGCGAAATCTTGAGCGATTGGAAGCATTAGCTGGCCAACTAAATCTTGATTTCGGTATTGAGGTTGAAGTATTACCAGCAGACCTCTCCTTACGCCATGACACAGATGAAGTTGCATGTCGAGCGGCCGGCGAGGATATCGATTTGGTAATTAACAATGCTGGCTTTGGGCTCAAACAAGAATTTATTGGTGGGGACTTAGTTGCTGAACAGCAGTTGCTCGATGTTCTTGTCACAGCTGTTATGCGCATAACCCATGCTGCTCTGCCTGGTATGGTCGCGCGTAATCAAGGTGGAATTATTAATGTGAGTTCGATGGCGGGCTGGCTCGCAAGTGGCACATACAGTGCAGCCAAATCATGGGTCACAACATTTAGCGAGTCACTTTCAACTCAATTGAAAGATTCCAAAGTGAATGTAATGGCAGTATGTCCTGGATTCACTCGCACTGATTTTTTCAGTAGCGCGGAGATGACCGAGACAACTGTTCCTGAATGGATGTGGTTAGAAGTAAACCAAGTTGTCACCGAATCACTAACAGATTTTGCCGGAGGAAATGCGGTTAGTGTGCCTGGTTTGCAGTACAAGTCACTTGGTCTTGCTGCACAATATTTACCAAGACCCCTTGTACGATTTATTTCGGTGATGCAGGCTCGCAGACCTTAGTAGTTAGCCAAAACACTCTGTAACGAATCATTGGTAACAGTCCAACCTCGCAGCCGTGATTGCATAGATGCTTCTTTGGCATTTGGTCCTGCGGCATCCGTAATCACAACAGTTACTGGCGCGTCCGGCCAATCGCCATATTCACCGCCGATTTGAGGCATGACTGGATCTACCAAAACGTATGCGACGGCTGGCCGGCGAAGTGACTTGCGACTGAATCCAATTGCTGGAGCATGGACACTTGTGTCACCGTAGAAAACCAGAACAAGTGGTTCACCAGTCTGCGCAAGTTGCGAACAAACATGAGCGACCCACCTGACGTCACCAGAGGGGGCCGAGATTACAAATGGACTTTGTTTGAGCGTGACTGTGTCCTTGAGTGGATTGATGGAATCCAAGGTCGGACAAAATGCGACAGTAGCCATGTCCTAACTTTGTCATGGCCCAAATTCATTCCGCTAATCGACTCGAGATCTTTACCCGTCTTTAGTCGTTAATCTATTTTGTGCTGTTACCTTTAGATATGACCATTGAAATTGTTGCAATTCAGAAATTACGCCGCTTCAACATAATTGCTGGAGTGTTCCATTTATTGCAGATGGTTGCTGTTCTGGCCCTAGCAAATGACTTCTCTTTACCGGTAACCGCCAGATACATGTCCGGTCCGCCCGGTTCAACTTTTGCTGATCCCGTTACCTTGTTTAAAACCAATGTCGGGATGGGCGTAGCCGCATTCTTAGGCCTTTCGGCCTTGGCGCATTTCATAGTGGCTAGCCCAAAATATTTCCGACGCTATGGCCAAGGATTAATCGAAAGTCACAACTATTTACGCTGGGTTGAATATTCGATTAGTTCCTCAGTCATGATTGTGCTTATTGCACAAATATGCGGCATCTCTGAAGTCACTGCACTGTTAGCGATCTTTGGCGTGAACGCATCCATGATTCTTTTTGGCTGGTTGCAAGAGAAATTTGAAACTCCAGGCAGCGGCGGATGGTTGCCCTTCGTCTTTGGTTGTATCGCTGGGATTATTCCTTGGCTAGCAATTTTGATTTACATTGTTGCCCCTGGCGCAGAATTTTCAAGTAAGCCGCCCATTTTTGTTTATGGAATTGTCATTTCACTCTTTATGTTCTTTAACGTTTTTGCCGTCGTGCAGTGGTTGCAGTATCGAGCACGAGGTCGCTGGGCAAATTATCTCGTTGGCGAAAAGACCTATATCATCTTGAGTTTGGTCGCTAAGTCGTTGCTGGCATGGCAGATTTTCGGTGGAACTCTAGCTCCTTAAATGGTTTATGTTTTCGGGCAAAAGGATGGGTTGCAGAGTTTGGCTTAGCGCTCGGTCAATAGGCTTACACCATGTCAGATCGCGATGAACTACGCCAGCAAATCCTCGACAAGGCCGTTGTCCACGGCAAGGTCATTCTTTCTAGCGGCAAAGAGGCCGACTATTACGTCGACTTACGTCGAGTAACTTTAGATTCAGTCGCTGCACCACTTGTGGGACGCGTGATGTTGGATTTGCTAAAGGATTTAGATTTCGATGCAGTAGGCGGCCTAACACTTGGTGCCGATCCGGTTGCAACGGCAATGTTGCATGCGGCTAGCGCGCAGGGCCGTCGCCTGGATGCTTTCGTGGTTCGCAAAGCTGAGAAGGCACATGGTCTACAGCGTCGTATTGAAGGTCCAGATGTTGCTGGACGAAACGTTGTTGCAGTCGAAGACACCAGCACCACAGGTGGATCAGTCATGACTGCAGTTGAGACACTGCGCGAAGCCGGCGCCAATGTTGTTGCGGTGGCTGTCATCGTAGAACGCGGCGCAGCACCAATGATTGCTGAAGCTGGCCTACCTTATTTCGCGGCTTACCAATTAGACGAATTGGGTTTGTAACTGACGAACTTTATTTCGAAGTTCTTTTCGCTCGAATCATTTCCACAGCAATAGGAATCACGCTAAGCACGACGATTGCCACAGTCAGAGCTTCTAGATGATCGGCGATAAACGGCACAGTTCCGAAAAAGTAACCAAGTAGGGTCATCGAGCTAACCCAGAGAACTCCACCGAATGAACTATAGATTGCGTAGGTCTTGAATGGCATTTTCCCAATTCCAGCGCTGGCAGTAATTAGCGTTCGCACGATTGGGGTGAAACGGGCAAGTACGATTGCGCGCGATCCATGCTTTTCAAAAAAGACAGCGGTGCGTTCTACATACTCTTGCTTGAAGAATCTTGATTCCTTGCGGCTAAACAGCGCCGGACCAATTTTCGCGCCGACCCAATAGCCAACAAGATTTCCCAAAATTGCGCTAATCGTGATGAGAACTACAGCAACATATATGTTGACATCAATGGTGCCGTTGACAATAAATAACCCAGTAATAAACAGAAGTGAGTCGCCTGGCAGCACGATGCC
>CAIVPQ010000086.1 GCA_903907835.1 uncultured Actinomycetes bacterium | reverse complement strand
GGCCAATCGCTTCAGCATACTTGAGGTATGTTTCGACCGATGCAATCACAACGCGGGCTTCGATTGAAAGCAGTTCGATACCGACGAGGGACACTTTGACGAAGGCGTCGATGACGATGCCCTTGTCCAAAATGCGGTCAACAACTTCAGCCAAGCTGGATGAATCTGTGGATTTTTGAACCTTAGCCATTGGTAAGCTCCTGTGCTTGTTGCATGTCCCCAGTTTAGTATTATGAGTGCGAAGTAAGGGGGACACCCTTCTCACTCACTGAATAATACTAATTGCAATACCTGTGCCAAATCCTACCAATCTGTCGTATATTCGATTTTTCGACCTAAAAACTATAAAAAGACCCTTTTATCCAGTTCTATTCGTCCATATCGTCCATTATGTTCGTTTTCAACTTGTTTCGAGCTGTTTATGGTATGGTTTTCAACCCTTACTATGGCGATGTCGCCATAGGAGCGTCCGCCATATACCCTTTCCGATAACTGATTATGGAAGGTGAGCAATGGTGGATACTCCATACTTAAGGATCAGGCCGAAAATCACATCCGTTTTTAAGCGAACCGTAGGTTATCGCCCTGCGGCTTCTTACTAGCCGGTCTTGGAGCTAGCCCCGGTTGGTTTTCTAAATCGTCGAAACCGGTGGCTAGAGCCCTGCGGATTGACGGTCTTGGCACTATCCCAGCATGGTTCGAAAAACGGATACTTATTAAAAGTCTGATCTTAAAGACCAGATGTGTCGTTTCTGGTATGTTCCAACACCGTTTCAATCGCTTGCAGCAGGTCTTCATGACGGAATGGCTTGGTCACAAACCCTGAAATCAGGCCATTTCGCATACTGTCCTGGACCATGCTGTCGTCTTTGTAAAAATATCCTGAAACTAATAGAATTGGAGCTTTACAAGCAGTCTCTGAGCGAATCAGCCGAGCCAGATCCACGCCTTCAATATCGGATAATTTCGCGTCCAGAAGAACAAGCTGATACAAGTGGCCGGACTTTTTGAGTCTCGCCAATGCCCTGTTCCCACTCTCTTCGACATCTACCTGATAACCGTGCTTCTGAAGCAATATTTTTAGAACCCAGCAGACGTCAGGTTCGTCGTCAACAATAAAAACTCTAAGGTTCTTTGATTCAATCATGATTCCACACCACTGACGATTCTCAATGGCAGTCGTACCGTGAAACTGCTTCCCACTCCAGAAACGCTGTCAACTTCAATCAGTCCTTTATGTTGCTGAACGATCGTATGGCATATCGAAAGCCCCAGCCCCGTACCCTTTCCACCCATCTGGGTCGTAAAAAACGGATCAAAAACCCGGCCAATGTGTGATGCAGAGATACCGCATCCATTATCGGAGACATCCACAACGGCCTCTACCGAGTCTTGCGAGACCGATATTTTAATCTCTCCACCATCAGGCATCGCCTGGCAAGCATTTAAAATAAGATTCATGAAAACCTGCTGTAACAGATTCGCATTACCAGAGATCGGAATCTCCCGACGCTCGTATTTTTCCAATACTCGTATCTTTAAGAGCTTGGCCTGGGGAACAAGCACGTTGACCGTGTCGCCCACTAAAGTGACCAAATTCAATTCCTCAACATGATCACTTGGGGCAGGACGAGCAAATCGTAGCAGATTTTCAATGATCGACGAGGCTCTCTGGATCCCATTAATAATTTTCTGCACACATTCTTTATGAAATTCCGGCTTGATTTTGGGATCGACCAGAAATTGAGCCGCTGAAAAACTCACAGAGAGCGGATTCCTCAATTCGTGAGCTATCCCGCCCGCCATAACACCAAGGGCAGCCAACTTTTCTGTGTGTAACAGGTGCTCTTCGAAG
>CAIVPQ010000085.1 GCA_903907835.1 uncultured Actinomycetes bacterium | reverse complement strand
GTTTGCCAATCTAAAGCCATTGGTCCGCATCTAAATGGACTTCAGACTCTGGCCTTTGGCTTTGGGTTCATGGGGTGGCGCTGCTGGGGTCTTGGTTATCGGCACTCACGTCAGTTCCACTTGGATATTGGTTTGGCTGGGTGTTCTTGTCCTGACAATTTTTGTCGTAATTTCTAGAGTCAAAGTTCGTGTGGCTCGGTCACATCAGATTCCAGCTAGGAACATCGTGCTGTTCTGCTCAATTGGTTTGGTGATTGGGACTCTCGCGGCAATAGCCAGACTGCAGCCGATAATTTCCGGTCCGGTTTATGTTGCGGCAAAAGAGCAGGCGGTAGTCCAGTTACGCGGCAGCACAGTTAGCGACTTAGTAGTGACAGAAAAGAAATCAGGCTTGAATTGGGACACTAAGGTCATCGGCAGAATAAATGTCCGAGTGGAACAAATCATTGCAAGAGGTCGTACGAGTAAGGTGCGTGTGCCGATAACCCTCTTCACTTCGGACCCTAAAAAACTAGATACCTTCCGCGACATGGCGCCAGGCACAGTCCTAAATTTCAATGCTGCGCTTTCACCCGCCAGGCCAGGCCAGTCCGTTGCGGCAACAGCAAATCTACTTGATGGCTTAGTCGTAGAAAGAGGTGCACCAAATTTTCAAGTTCTAGCTCTGGCACTTCGCAACAGATTGCATCTGGCTCTGCAGGGGACGAACACTGACGGTCAGGTGCTTGTTCCAGGTTTGGCTTTGGGCGATACCTCAAAAATGAGTTCTCAATTGAGTCAGAGCATGCGTGATGCGGGATTAACTCATCTAGTAGCAGTTTCTGGAACTAACGTAACGCTCCTTCTTTCCTTAATCCTTTCCCTTATGCGTCGGATTACTGGCAAGCGAAAGTATTGGTATGTTGTTGCAATTTTTGCCTTGATTGCGTTTGTCGTTTTAGTACGTCCTCAACCATCTGTGTTGCGTGCTGCAGTTATGGGAGTAGTCGCACTCGTTGCTGGTTACTGGCATTTTGAAAAATCGGCGCTGCCTGCTCTTGGCTTTGCAATCGTTGGATTAGTGCTTCTTGATCCGTGGCTGGCGATGTCCTTTGGATTTGCTCTTTCCGTAGCTGCAACAGCTGGATTATTACTTGGATCAAAACAAATGCTGGTCTGGCTAGATAGGCACCTGCCGAAACGAATTCCAAAATGGCTTGTTGAGATTTTATCGATCACGATGTGTGCACAAATTGCAGTCTTCCCTTTGCTAGTTGCTTTAGATTCCAAGCTGTCCATTGCCAGCATCCCAGCCAACATGATTGCTGTTCCAATAGCTGGGCCAGTGATGGTGTTGGGTGTGATTGCCGCCTTGCTAGCCACTATCTGGCTCCCACTAGGGCATCTGGTGGCTATTTTCGCGGCCTTCTTAGCTCAAGGAATCACAATCTTGGCAAGGTTTTTCGCGTCACTGACCTGGTTGGTAATTCCTTGGCCAAAAGGACAATTCGGTGTCTTCCTTGCGCTGATTACCGTTGGGATGATCATCCATATTTGGATTCAATGGAAGAAACTCAGCGGTGTAGCAAAATCTATGGTTGCTAGTTCGATCATTTGTTTTGGGTCGATAATTTGGCTACCTCCTGATCTGCCGGCAAAACCTTGGCCTCCACGAAATTGGCTCATGGTCCAATGTGATGTTGGTCAAGGTGATGGCTCTGTAATTCGGACAGGACCAAATGAGGCAGTTGTTATTGATGTCGGTGTTGATGATGTCGCAATGGATCGCTGTTTACATGACTTGGGTGTAACTAGCATCCCGGTACTCGTTCTCACGCACTTTCATGCAGACCATGTCATGGGTTTATCCTCTGTATTAGCCAGAAGGAAAGTAGGTCAAGTCTGGGTTAGCCCGCTGCCAGATCCCCCGACAACAACTGCAAGTGTGAGAGCTGTCTTACGCGCACACAATCTGCCTGAGCGTGTCATGACCGTTCCAACTCAAATTCAAGTGAAAGAAGTCACTCTGGAATGTATCTGGCCATCAAGAATCATCTTGGGTCAGGGAAGTGACGCAAATAATTCCAGCATCGTTTTGCTGGTTTCAAGCCAAGGAAAAAATCTCTTGCTAACGGGCGATATTGAGCCGGCAGTTCAAACTGCTTTACATCAGGAGAATCCTGATTTCGATATAGATTTGATTAAGATTTCTCATCACGGATCGCGGAATCAATCTTTAGCATTTGCGCAATGGGTGCACGCCAAATTGGCCACAATATCGGTTGGTAAGGACAATGATTACGGACATCCAGCAAGGCAAACCGTTGAAATGTATGAGAATACTGGGGCACAAGTATTTCGGACAGATGAACATTCAGATTTGGCGATTGTCCTAGACAAGGGCGACCTTAAAGTCATCGGCAGGAAATAACGGCTAGGTGCTAAGAATTCAAAGTTTTTAAAGATTCCTAGATTGCGACCGTTAGGGCATAGTGGATATATGAATTTTAAGACGCGCACAGTCGTAATGGCACTTGCCTTTGGAGTAATTTTTAGCCAGACGAGTGGGGTAGCAATTTCTGCCAGTGCGCCTAAAGTGCCGAGTAAGTTGCTTATGTTAACGGTTGATAAGACGCGCAGCGCACAATTGTCATTTCCCTACATGCTCGGGGCATCAAACGGTTCTGAGATTTTACGGGTTGAGTACTCTACGGATGGTGGAAGTACTTGGTTAACAAGTGCGCAGAGTCCAATTGTTTTAACCGGTCTAGTTAACGGTCGCACGTATAGCATTTCTACTCGAGCTGTAAATGCCGTTGGCAATGGAATGGTTGCGATTAAGTCCGGGGTCTCTACTGCGTTCGCAAATGTCATCACTTTCATATCGCCAACGGCAATGAAGGTAAATGATCAAGATCAAGTCTTATCGGTCAGCGCACCAGGTGGGGAAACAAGAATCTATAGCACCACTCCCACCATCTGCCGAGTGATTTTAAATAAGGTGCGAGCACTTGCCAAGGGAACTTGCAGACTTACTGCATCGAACCCGGGTAACTCCGAGGTAAAAAGCGCCAAGAACGTCAGCAAATCATTCGTGATTTCTAATTCCACGCCAACTGCGCCAGGTATTCAGCGACCACTTACCTTTGCAAATATTCGTTTGATTGCCCCATTGGTAGATTTTTCTAATTCAATGGTTCAGGATGGCTCCGCAACCCATTTCGTAAATCAAGGTTGGTTTGCGAATGGCTTAAAGTACGTAACTCACGAAGTTGCCGCAGGTGCTACTTTGACTTTGACTTATCACGCCACTGACCAAGATGGATTGAAACTGGTTAATAAGGTTGTTCGAATAGCCGTCAACAAGCAGTACAGCAGTTCAAATGCATCGTTCTTCGTGCCATCTACTGGCGCTGCAATTACACCGGTTCCAATAAGCCAAAATGGTGGCTTACTAACCGGGACCACGGATGTGAATGGGAATGTTTCTTTCACACTCACAAATACAAACACGGCAAATCAGGTTGGAAATTACACCGATAAAT
>CAIVPQ010000084.1 GCA_903907835.1 uncultured Actinomycetes bacterium | reverse complement strand
TCGGCTTGGGCCAAATGTTCTGCTGTGCAATTTGATCCTGGGCTGATTACCGACATTCCTTGTTCAAGGAGTGCAGGAGTGTTTGGCATGACTCGTGCAACCGCAGTACCCGCAGGCAGATGCTGCTCCATGAATGAAGTCGTGATTCCAGCGGCTAACGAAATGATCAATGAATCTGCGGATATTCCACTCGATATTTCAGTTAATACGCCGGCTACATCAGCTGGTTTTACGACAAGCAGTACTGTGGTGGCACCCGAAACTGAGGGCGCAACGTCGCGACATTCAACGGCATATTGATTCGTTAATTCTGCTGCCCGATCTGCACGATGTTCCGCGATAACAATTTCATTGGGCGAAATTCCAGAACGCAGAAGTCCAGACAGAATGGTTTCACCCATCACGCCGGCACCAATAATTGTGATACTCACTTTGGACTCCTGTCAGAAAATCTCTTGGTAATGACACTACCGCTTACAAGTTTGTTAGAGACTCGTTCACACTCGAGGACATTACACATTAGGCTCAAGGTGTGGTTGAGAAGAAGTTAGATTTCCCCCGTCATTGGATTGAGTTTGTTGATCCCGATGATGCGACAAATATGTACCGTTGCGATCTCACGTGGCTTACTAGCCGTTGGATGTGCATTTGGGGTAACGGATGCAAGGGCATCGATAAAAATAATGGTGATGTCGGTTGCTGTACCTTCGGCGCACACTTCAGCGACAAAGAGGATCAGCAAAAAACTAAAAAATACGCTGACATGCTCACCCCGCAAAACTGGCAAAACCATGATGAAGGTCACGCCAATGGCATGTTTGAAAAAGACGATGACGGCGAAAAGAAAACCCGCGCATTCAACGGAGCGTGCGTGTTTCACAATCGCGATGGATTTGCAGGCGGAGACGGTTGCGCCTTGCACATCTTGGCCGGTGAGCTAGGAGTCAATCCGCTCGTTACAAAGCCACAAGTTTGCTGGGAACTACCGATTCGTCGCACCTACGAAAATGTCACTCGTCCAGATGATGTAGAAATCACCATCATCAATATCGGAGAGTACAACCGACGGGGTTGGGGTGCTGGCGGCCTAGACCTTGACTGGTACTGCACTACTGCCACCGAAGCGCACGTGGCCGCCAAACCTGTTTATGTCTCCTACGAACCTGAATTGGTTGAATTAATGGGAGCGGCTGCCTACAAAATTTTGGCAGGATTCTGTGAGGCGCGTGAACTGACTTTGCAGGCTGCCCGATCAACTGGTGATCGCAAGATTCTGAAATCTTTCGCAATTCATCCTGCCGATCCTAAATAGTCCACAACCTAATCGCGCAAGTCTTAGTACCCGCGTAATCTAAGGTCATGGCCAAAGCAGTTCGCGCAAGTTACAAGTGCACCGAGTGTGGTTGGGCTGGACCAAAGTGGGTCGGACGCTGTCCAGAATGCCAAGCCTGGAGTTCAGTAGTTGAATCTGGTGTTACGGCTAATCGTGCAGGACTTCGCACAACCTCTACTGGAGTTGCTCCGGGTCAACCGGCTCGTTCAGTCAATGACATTCCCCTTGGTGAAGTCGAGCGCACTACTACTGGCCTTGAGGAACTTGATCGGGTTTTAGGTGGCGGTTTAGTTGCCGGACAGTGTGTGCTACTCGCTGGCGAACCTGGCGTCGGAAAGTCAACTTTGTTACTTGAAGCTGCCGATAAGTTTGCTCGGGCAACTGGCAAACCAAGAAAAGTTTTATACATTTCTGGCGAAGAGTCCGCTGAACAAATTGGAATCAGAGCCCGACGCATCGGAGCCAACGCGCCAACATTGTTGATTGCGGACGAAACCGACCTCGCAGTGCTTCTCGGCCATGTTGAAGATGTCGATCCTGATTTATTAATCGTCGATAGTGTGCAAACCATAGCCTCCTCGGAACTTGAAGGGCGCGCAGGCGGAGTTGCTCAAGTACACGAAGTGACACAAGTATTAACGCGAGCGGCTAAGGGTCGGCGGATGCCTCTTCTACTCATCGGCCAATCAACACGAGAAAATTCAGTCGCTGGTCCCCGCTCATTAGAGCACCTCGTTGACACAGTGCTTACTTTTGAGGGTGACCGTGGGACTCCGCTTCGCCTACTGCGCGCAAATAAGAACCGCTACGGACCAGCCGATGAAGTTGCCTGTTTTGAACAAGCTGACAATGGGCTTCGCCAAGTCACCGACCCATCACAGTTATTTCGCTCTCAGCGCGATGAGGCCATTCCGGGAACTTGTATCACCATTACTCTTGAAGGACGTCGAGCACTTTTAGTCGAAGTGCAGGCGCTAACAACCACTAGCCCGGGTAATAACCCGATGCGTAGAACAACTGGATTCGATAACACTCGTACCGCCATGCTTATCGCAGTAACTGAGCGAGCCGCTCGACTCAAACTTTGGGATAAGGATGTTTACGTAGCTACGGTTGCTGGCGCCAAGGTAACTGATCCAGGCGCTGATCTGGGAATGTGCTTAGCAATTTGTTCAGCGGCCCGTGAAAACCCATTGCCTATTGACCTTGTCGCCATTGGGGAAGTTGCTTTGAGTGGAGATGTGCGCCCAGTGCCCGGCATGAATCAACGCATCAGCGAAGCAGCCCGCCTTGGATTCACTACCGCTTTAGTTCCTCGAGGCACAAAATCACCTGCTGGAGTTACTGGACTCAAACTCGTTGAAGTTTCATCATTAACACAGGCCTTGGCTCGTATCTAAAGGAACAAATCGCGCGACTCTGGTTTTACTCACGCATATTTGCAATTTGTCGAGTCAAACTCTGGCATAGACTCTTAACCAGGCCTCAACGAAGAAAGTATGACCTTGGCAACTAAGGATATTCCAGACCCAGATGCACTATTGCGCTCAGTTCTTGCGCAGGTCGCCCCTGGAACAGCATTGCGCGATGGATTAGAACGAATCTTGCGCGGAAGTACGGGTGCGCTATTGGTACTCGGGCAAGATAAAACACTAAGCACCATTAGTAGTGGCGGATTTGAAGTGAATATCGAATTCACGGCAACACGACTTCGTGAACTCGCCAAGATGGACGGCGCCGTACTATGTGATCGCGACGCAACCAAGATTTATTCGGCTGCTGTGCAGTTGTTGCCGGATCCAAGCATTCCCACGAATGAACAAGGCACTCGCCATCGCACTGCCGATCGCGTTTCCCGTCAAACTGGTATGACAGTGGTCAGTGTGAGTAAGTCGATGAACATCATCGCGCTGTACTTGGATGGCCGTCGCTATGTTTTGGAAGACCCTTCAACAATTTTGTCTAAGGCTAATCAGGCACTGGCAACTCTTGAGCGTTACAAGACTCGGTTGAACGAAGTTGAAGGTGAAGTTTCCGCCTTAGAGATCGAAGATCTTGTCACGATCAGGGACGTAGCCTCTGCTCTTCAGCGTCACGAGATGGTGCGTCGCATTGCTAGTGAAATTTACGACTATGTAGTCGAACTAGGTACCGATGGTCGTTTGCTCAGTCTGCAACTTGAAGAGCTCATTGCTGGACGAACTGAAGACTTCCAACACGTAGTGCGTGATTACGTTCCGATGACTGGTCGCAAGGTTAAACCAATCGAACCTGTTTTAGCTGCCCTTGCTGCTCTGGATCCAAGTAGTTTGCTTGACCTCACAAGCGTGGCGGGAGCACTTGGGTTACCGAGTGACATTGAGTCACTTGATACCAGCGTTCAGGCCCGTGGTTATCGAATTCTTTCCAAGGTTCCGCGCTTACCAGAAACGGTAATTGAGAATCTCATCTCACACTTTGGTGGACTCCAGCGTCTATTGGCCGCAGATACCGATGAACTTAGAGATGTTGAGGGTGTCGGTGAATCCCGCGCCCGAGCAATCAAAGAGAAGTTGGCGCGACTAGCCGAATCAGGTTTGCAATCTCGTTATCTGTAAAGCCTAAGAACTAGTTAATTACAAATCGGACTGCTGAATTTTCTACATCACCGTTTTGTGCATGTGCCCAATATGCTCCGGCTGTCGCTTTACCAAGGTTTTGACACTTCTTGGCAGAGAGGTTGCCATCCCAAATCAAATTAACTGACCATTTCTTACCAGGTTGAATGGTTTGTACATCAGATGCGGTGCTCGGGTTGCAATGATCAGTTGACCAAACTAGTGCCGGTCCCGAAGTGACAGTCACCTCGTTGGCGCCACTTCCCAAATCTCTGGTGCATGCTGACTTTGAAATATTCTTCACAGACATAACCAAAGCCAAACCAGAACCCGTTGGCACAGATTTCTTATTTAGCAAAATAGAAACCCTGACATCTTTATCCAGACAAGTACCCGCCACACTGGAAATCTTCGTCGGGGTGCTGGCCGCTGGTTTAGCCGATTGTGTGGCAGTTACTTTTACGCTTGGACTGGTTAAAGGTTTGGCTGCCTCAGGGTCACTTGGAGCCGAACCACCAAAAACAACTTTGAAAAGTAAGCCGAGGACAGCCAACAGAACTAGCCCAACAACAATACGACGACGCCAATAAACCTCAGGGGCCTCTGGGCCAACCGGATGCACTACGCCTGTCACACAATTAAGTAAATATGAATTCAACTTAAAAATGTGTCAGGC
>CAIVPQ010000083.1 GCA_903907835.1 uncultured Actinomycetes bacterium | reverse complement strand
GTTACAACTAGTTCGCCACCTGAAGAAACTTCAGTACGGAAAGTCGCCATGTTGTTGTTACCCAGGGCTTTAATGTCCTCAACAATTGTGGTGACAACTAACTCGTCACCAACAGCAATCGGACGTTGGTATTCAAAGCGCTGATCGCTGTGAACTACTCGAGTGAAATCCATCCCGAGTTTTGGATCGTGAAATGACTTTTCCATCGCGGCCATAGTGACAACAATTGGGAAAGTTGGGGGCGCGCAAACATTGGTGTGCCCGAAAGAAACAGCGACTTGCGTATCTCGATAAATAGGGTTGTCGTCGCCAATCGCGTCCGCAAAAGTGCGAATCGCTTCGGGCGTGACCAAGTAAGGATCGGATGCAGGATACGCAAAACCAATCATGTCCTGATTCATGGGCATGATTTACCCCTCACATGCTAGAAAACAGCAGTTAGAAACTAGCGAGTTTCCTTGTGCGTGGTGTGCTTGTTACATCTTGGGCAATGCTTCTTGATCTCAAGACGATCTGGGTCATTACGGCGATTCTTGCGGGAGATGTAGTTACGGTCTTTGCATTCTTCGCATGCCAAAGTGATCTTTGGACGAACGTCGTTGCGTGCCACAGTCGTGCCTTTCGTTTGATGACTTCGCAGTGTGCGAAATCTTTCCTTACGTTTTGTACCGAGGGCCGGACTTGAACCGGCGACACAGCGATTATGAGCCGCTTGCTCTACCAAGCTGAGCTACCCCGGCTGGTAACCGCGACTTTCCACGGCTATCGGGCCCCTTTGCGGAATCGAACCGCAGACCTTCTCCTTACCATGGAGACGCTCTACCGACTGAGCTAAAGGGGCAATGTCGTGCCCCGATAGCCTACCGAAAAGTTACCTCAAGGGCGAAATTGAGGCTTAATTCGCGAATTTACGCAGGACAGCCAACGTGCTGAACAACTGGCTTGTCATCTTCTAGAACGATCGCAGTGCGCAGAGTCAAAGTATCTGAACCCTTGAAGATCTTCACTACAGCCAGGCCAACATTGTTTGAAACTGCGCTGACGCTATCCACAATGAAACGATCAGGAAGGCCCTCTACACACGTGACTCGATCTGTTCCAGCAGCAGCTGTGCTGTTGTTTTGAAGGTCCGCATTGAGACCACTGTGCGCATAGATGTCTTCTTCAACACAACTTTGCATTGTGCGAGTCTTATCTGTTGAGCGGCACATCAGGTAATCGCGATAGAAGTTGTTAGCAGCTTCGGCCATCTCTGTATCAGTGAAGTCCATTTCATAAGAACCGGATGGTATCTGTGCATCATCAGTGCCCTTTGAGCATCCAGCAATGCTAAGCACTAATGCGCTAGCGACGACCAAAACCTTTAGATTGCTAATTTTCATGACTTCACCCTAACGCAAAAAGAGACAAACTCTGACATTGGTATCCGTCTTGCGCGCAATGAGTATTTCGCCCAAGTATTGCGATAAAGCCCTATGCGGGTGAGATTTCAGCAATCAGATTTTCAATCAGAGTCTTGATTTCATCGCGAATCGGGCGCACCGATTCCACACCCTGGCCTGCTGGGTCTTGGAGTTTCCAGTCAAGGTAGGTCTTACCTGGGAAAATCGGGCAAACATCGCCACAACCCATTGTGATCACAACATCTGATGCTTGCACGGCATCAGTTGTCAGGATCTTTGGAGTCTGTGTTGATAGATCAATGCCAATTTCATTCATGGCTTCGACCACGGCTGGGTTGATCGTGTCAGCGGGGGCTGAACCTGCTGAACGAACTTCAACACGATC
>CAIVPQ010000082.1 GCA_903907835.1 uncultured Actinomycetes bacterium | reverse complement strand
GTGCCTGCAGGAAAACCATCTAGCAAATTTGGTCCAACAAAATCAGTCAGACTTAGTGGAGCACCAGCGGCAATTGAGTGGGAGGTGACTTTACCGATTGCTTGGCTTGGTTCATTTAGTACACCTACCCAACCAAAATCAGCAGGCAACTGGCTAATCTCAAAATCACTTGCTGAAAGAGTTTTCCCGGCAGCGATTGAATGCGCAGCCCGCAAAACTGGATTTGCTGGGGCATGTTTTGCCGCAATGGCATTGAACAAAATCAAGGCTGCTAAGCCTGCGCAAAATGCAGAAAGCCCGCGGCGGAAACGCACAAGATAGGCAAGGATTTGTTGTCTCATAATCTTGGAAACCCTAAGCGCAAATGGGGAAGTGCGTTCAAAATTGTCCACAGGTACGATATGTAGAGTAAGAGAGGAAGTTATGCCTACATATCAATATGTCTGTGGCTCATGTGAAGAGCCATTAGAAATTGTGCAGTCGTTTACCGATGATGCGCTGACGGTTTGTCCCCGATGTGGCGAGGCCTCATTGCGCAAGGTTTACGGCTCAGTTGGTGTTGTATTTAAAGGTTCTGGCTTCTATCGCACTGATTCTCGCGATGCGAAATCTGCAACAACTCCAGCCAAACCAGCCGCAGCCCCGGCTGCTACGAGTGCGGCACCTGCAACCCCAGCGGCCAGTACACCGGCATCCTCAACTACGACCCCTACTTCATCTCCAAAGCCAACCTCGACTAAACCCGCTTCCTAAGTTTCAATGCGCAAACTACTTTTACTGGCAAGCTTTGGCGCAGTAATCGGATCAAGTCTCAGATATGCAATTTCTCTGTCCTTCCCAGCAACAATGATTCTGTCGTTTCCCTGGCCGACGCTTTTGGTGAATCTTCTAGGCTCATTTTTGATTGGCTTTTTTTCGGTAAACACAAACCTGATGGACGATGAAGCTAAACGTGCTTTCTACGTGACAGGAGTACTCGGGGGCTTTACGACATTTTCAGCTTTAGCTGTAGAAACAATCGACATGGTTAGCCACCCACTGAGTGCGATCGGGTACCTAATCTTGACTTTCGTTGGCGGCTTCTTGTTTGCTCAATTCGGTGTGATGATTAAAGCGAAGAGTATGCGATGATTCCACTCTTATTCGTAATTGCCGCAGCTCTCGGTGGTGCAGCTCGATTTGTTGTTGAGTATCGATGGCCCCCAGTAGGTCAGAACGCATTCCCTCGAGCAACATTGGCTGTCAACATCGCAGGATCTTTTATTTTAGGTCTGGTATTTAGTGCCCCGAGCGACACTTATCTGATTATTGGTACTGCCTTTTGTGGTGCACTTACAACTTTTAGTGGCGTTAGTTTGCAATTGCAGAAACGGTCTGCTGCCGGGGCTAAGGCACAGGCATTTAAATATCTTTTGCTTTTATTAATCTCAGGCGTTTCAGCAGCTGCATTGGGTATGTGGCTGGGTAGTTTTATACTCTGATTAGTACGAAACTGTAATTATTCGTGTTGGGGTAACCACCATGTCAACGATGGCGTCATGAAGTTCATGCGGAACTGAATCGACAACTTCATGGTCAAAAGCAACAACAATTCGCTGGGGTCCACCATCGCGAAATAGCGGGATATTTTCTAAGGCACGATCAAAGTATCCTGCACCACGTCCTAAGCGGCTGCCATCAACTCCGACCTGCATTGCTGGGATGAATAAGGCATTTACTTGGGAAATATCAATTTCAAAATCGGGTTTTGGCTCAAGAATTCCGTAGGAATTTGACACTAATTCAGCGCCATCCCAACCCCAATCGAGCTGACGTTCTGGGCGCATGATTGGCAGGGCCACTCGGGTGCCTTGCTCTGCTAGCGCTCGGCGCAGTTCACCAGTTGGTGGTTCACCTGGCATAGAAACATAGGCGGTGACAACTCCGTTTCCGCAGATTTTGGCCCAATCGTGACCCGCGATGCCTGCTGAGGCTTCACGAATTTGTTGGCTCGTTAATGCCAAGCGCTTACGAATTGCCTCAGTACGAACATCATCTTTTGAAACTGTTTCCACTCCATTAGCCTACGCATTTTTTGATGAGGACAAAATGTGGGTGCCTGAAAGTGTTTATGAATGAAAAAATAGAAATGGGGTCCAGATTATTTTGCAGTAATTATTGGCGTAAAGTCATAACATGACTAAAAATGAGCAAATTCGTAAGGCCGTTATTCCAGTAGCCGGTCTTGGGACTCGATTTCTTCCAGCTACGAAAGCCACCGCGAAAGAAATGTTGCCGGTCGTCGACAAGCCAGCGATTCAATATGTTGTTGAAGAAGCAGCGACTGCAGGATTAACTGATTTATTATTTGTAACTGGTCGAGATAAGACTTCGCTAGAAAATCATTTTGATCGTGCCCCTGCGCTTGAGCGGACACTGACCGACAAAGGCTCTCATGAAGTCGTCGAAGAATTGATTGCTCTTTCACATTTGGCAGATATGCATTATGTACGTCAAGGTAACCCAAATGGTTTAGGTCATGCAGTCAACATGGGCCGCGCTCATATTGGAAACGTCCCTTTTGCCGTATTACTTGGCGATGACCTCATAGATGCAAATACTCCCGTACTGCCAGCGATGTTCGATGTACAAAGTCGCTTTGGTGGCTCAGTTCTTTGCCTGATGGAAGTTGATCCTTCGCAGACACATATGTATGGCTGCGCCGCAGTTGAGGAAACCGAACTGCCTGGCGTGGTGCGAGTGACTGGTTTGGTTGAAAAACCTGCACCAGGTACGGCCCCAAGTAACTATGCAGTGATTGGTCGTTATGTAATCGCTCCTGAAGTTTTTGACATTCTTGATACTCAAGCACCTGGTCGGGGAGGAGAGATTCAATTAACTGATGCGCTTGCCACTTTGATTGACCGCCCAACCGAGCAAGGTGGCGGTGTGCACGCAGTTATTTTCACCGGAAAGCGTTATGACACTGGTGACAAACTTTCTTACCTGCAAAGCGTCGTTTCACTCGCTCTTGATCGCGCAGATCTTGGTCCCGACCTTCGCGCTTGGCTCATTGAACGTTTAGCTTCGGATCAATAATGCGAAGCGTCACTGAACACCTAGACATAATTCTCGAATCGACCAATTCCCTAGAGCCACTTGAAGTTGGCCTACTGGGTTCTGTTGGCTGTGTCTTGGCTCAGGATGTATCAATCGTTGATGAGGGCACAGAACATGTTTTACTTAGCCGTGGAACTGCGATCTCTCCCCGACACATTGCCCTAATTGCGGCAGCCGACCTTGGTCGGGTATCTGTACACCCACGACCGCGCGTTGTGGTGATGACTGTGGGCAGCGACCTTTGCAATCCTGGCGCTTCTGATGACTTACGCCCGGACATCAATGGGGTTGCCCTAACTGGCGCAGCCGCATCTTTGGGTGCAATGACTTTTCGGGTAGGACCGTTAGCCAGTGACGAAAATCTTGTCAGCTCGGCTATCGAAGACCAATTGGTCAGAGCAGATGTAATCGTTATTGCATGCGGCATGAATTCTGATGATTACGATCTAGTCACAAAGGTCTTGGGAAATCTAGGCAAGGTTGATTTCTCTCGGGTTTCCATGTCTCCAGGTGGAGCGCAAGGATTCGGTGTCGTTGGCCCAGATTCAACTCCAGTCTTTGTGTTGCCAGGAAATCCAGTGGGTGCCTTATTGTCCTTTGATATTTTTGTCAGACCGCTAATCCGCCGAATGATGGGCCACACAAAGTTGCACTACCGCACGATTGATGCACGGTTGGAATCAGAAGTTCAAGGGACTTTAGAAAACACGGATTACATCCGCGCTCACGTCACCAGACATGTTGGTGTCCCGATGGTTAGATCCATTGAACATGATGAGAATCATCCGCTTTCTGGTTTGGGTACGGCTGATTCGTTGATAGTGCTTGCTAGTGGAACTCAGCGAATTGCGGCTGGTCAAATAGTTAATGTTATTCAATTGGACACCCAGGTCGACGAATGACCCAGTCATGGCCTGTGACATTACGCCATGGCGAAGTTACACTCAGGCCGCTGAAAGTCTCTGATGCCCGTCGTTGGCATCAACTAAGACTCGAGAACCAAAGTTGGTTGCAGGAATGGGAAGCAACTCTGCCAATAAGCGCAAGTGTTCCTGCATTGACTTACCGTCAAAGCGCACGCAAGATGCTAAAGGAAGCAAAAAGTGGCTCTTGCATGCCATTTATCGTTGAGTATCAAGGGATTGTGTGCGGTCAACTCACAGTCAGTGGGATCACATTCGGGTCTTTGCGGTCTTGTCATTTCGGGTATTGGATAGCCGAAGATTATGCAGGTCGATCAATAATGACTACTGCAGCGGCACTGGTCACTGACCATCTCTTCTATACCGTCAATCTGCATCGAGTTGAGGTTGCTGTTCGCCCTGAGAATATTCCAAGCAATCGGCTCATGCTGCGATTGGGATTTGATCTTGAAGGTGTGCGCAAACAGTTTCTCCACATTAATGGCGATTGGTCTGATCATAATATTTATGTGCTCAGAGACGACCAAGTTTTAACTTCTCGGATAGCGCATATCAGTAAATAATTTTTCACACTTTACTAATTCCAAGCGTGGCGTACAACGAATTATTCCCTTGTGCCAATAGCGTAAGTAACCATGACGGGACTTCTCTACTTAATCGTGATTGCGATGTGGGGTGCAGTATTGGTCCCAATCTGGTTAAAGAATCATGATCGTGCGAAAGTAGAAAAGTCTGTTCGCGAGCCATCATTGGCTCCAGAACCAAAATGGCATTGGGCGAAGCGTGAAGTACTTGATGCTAAGCAGCAAGCTTATGTACGCCGCCGCCGCGTCTTAATGACGCTTATAAGTTTGGTAATTGGAACAATCGTCATGAGTGCGTCAGGCAATCTGTCGCCAATTTTTGCCATTCTTCCAGTCCTACTTCTGGCGGGATTCATTTTGGCTGCAACAAGAGTGGCTAATTCGGCCCAGCTGAAACCAGCAGTTAAAACCCAAAGCCGACAGGCTCCAGCAGATCCAGTGGTTGCCGGATCCGCAATGCAGACAACTGCGACTGAAGCGCTATCGGCACAAGTTCCGCAAAATTCTCATGCGTGGGCACCGGTTGAATCGCCAGTTCCTTCTTATGTGCTGGCGGCTCGCGCGACTGAATATCCACGAAAATTAGATGCGCAAAAACCATGGACTGCTCAGGAGATGCTCGAGCAAGCAGCCCAATTGCGTGAATCAAGGGCACTTCGTTTGAAAGAAGCCCAACAGCGACTCGAAGAGGCTCGTGCAGTTGCGCTAGAGAAGGCGCGCAAGGCGGCACTTGGTGCAGCTCAAGTAACTTATGAAACCCAAGAGCGACGCGCAGCCAACGAATAAGGTCATTTCCTAAGAAAGCGTTCCTGCATTCACTGGATGGCATAAAGTCATAAATATTCTGGTTAATGCTTTTAGAGGTGGTCTGATGCAGATAAATTTGAAAATTAAGGGAATGACTTGTGGGCATTGTGTAGCCGCAGTCACAGAGCAGTTGAGTTCCATCCCAGGAGTATCAAAAGTTGATGTCGATCTTGACTCAGGTCTTGTCGCTGTCATTTCCGTTGATGCGCTTGCTCAAGAACTCATAGTTAGTGCGGTAGATGAGGCTGGCTATGAACTTGTGAGCATCGACTAGTAGACGATATGAAAAATCGTAATGTGGAATTAAGCGTTGGCGGGATGACCTGTGCAACGTGTTCTAGGCGAGTTGAAAAATCACTTGCCAAGTTACCAGGAGTATCAGCGTCTGTTAACTACGCGACTGGCGACGCATTTGTCGAAGTTTCTTCTTCGGTAAAGGATGAAGACTTAATTTCTGCGATTGAGAAAACGGGCTACACGGCTTCGCTCACAGGTCATGCGATTGAGCCTTATGGTGAGATCGAATTTAGAAATCGATTATTGGCAACGGCAATTGTCACGATTCCGCTGATGGTGGTCTCAATGTCACCGACTTTACAATTTCAAGGGTGGCAATGGGTGGCCGCCATTGTTTCCTTCCCAATTGCCACTTGGGGAGCTTGGCCATTTCACTTGTCGGCGGTTCGAAATTTAAAACAAAAAGCCGTGACGATGGACACACTCATTAGTCTGGGTGTTGTTGTCTCATATAGTTGGTCGCTCTGGGCAGTTTTGTTTACCACAGCCGGTGATATAGGCACCCGCATGCGCATGTCGCTGTTCGTAATCTCCAGGACAATGAATGAACCCCCCCTATATTTTGAAGTCGCATCCAGTGTCACAACTCTGGTCTTGCTGGGCAAGTATTTAGAGTTTCGTGCGCGCAATCAATCTTTATTAGCAATCGAAAACCTAGCGAAGTTGAATCCGAAATCCGCCACAGTCATAAGGGATGGTATCCACCTAGAAGTTCCAATTGAAGAAGTTGTTGTCGGTGATGTGGTTGAAGTCTTAGCGGGAAGTCAGATTCCTGTTGATGGGGAAGTCATACAGGGCCAAGGACATGTTGATAATTCGCTAATCACAGGTGAGTCAATCCCAATTCGAGTATCCCCGGGAGATCGAGTGATAGGTGCCACAGTAGTTATTGACAGTTCTCTTTTGATTAGGACAGCTGCAGTTGGCAAAGACAGTCTTTTGGCTGGGATCTCTCGAATGGTGCATCAGGCTCAAGCAAGCAAGGCACAAGTCACGAAATTAGTGGATCGAGTTTCTGAAATCTTTGTGCCTGCAGTTGTCGGTGTCGCTGTGCTTACAGTTGCGGGCTGGCTGGTCGCGGGCAGTTCTCTAGAATTCTCGCTGACCGCGGGTATCGCCGTTTTAGTTATTGCCTGTCCGTGTGCGCTGGGTCTTGCCACCCCGACTGCGTTACTAGTCGGCACTGGAAGAGGCGCCCAACTTGGACTCTTGATACGTGGGGCTAGCGCTTTGGAATCAAGTAAGTCCCTCACCACAATTTTCTTAGACAAAACTGGAACACTCACGCAGGGAAAAATGCAGGTAATCGAAGCAACATTTGCTTCGCAAGATATTAATCAACCTGCAATTTGGACCGCAGTTGCTGCACTAGAACGAACTTCGTTACACCCGGCTGCTAGGAGTACCCATGCATACGCAATGGGTAATGCTGCCGCTGGCGTAGATGCCACAGAGGTTTTGAGTATCGCTGGTAGCGGAGTTCAAGGACTCATCGCTGGTGAGAAATTCGCCATTGGCTCTGTTGATTGGCTCGGAATGCCTTCAGGGCTCCTAGGGCAAAAAGTTAGCGAGCATTTTGAAAAGGCGCACAGTGTTGTTGTGGTTCATAAGAATGGGGAGCCAATTGTTGTTTTGGCCCTCGCGGATTCAATACATCCAGATACCCCGAAGGCAATTGAGCAACTAAAGCGTATGAACATCAGCCCGGTAATTCTTTCCGGTGATCATCATAAAGTGGTGGCTCAAGTGGCTCAGTCACTTGGTATTTCAAATTTCCAAGCTGGCTTGTCTCCAAGTGAAAAAGTTGACGCAGTTCGAAATGCACAAGAACAAGGCGAAGTTGTGGCGATGATTGGTGACGGAATTAATGATGCTGCCGCATTAGCAAGAGCGGATTTGAGTATCGCCATGGGTGATGGAACTGATGTGGCTGCTAGTTCGGCAGACATCGTTCTTTTGCGCTCGAGTATGAGTGCTGGTGTGGATGCCATCCGACTTTCGCAAGCAACGATGCACACAATCCAACTCAATCTATTCTGGGCATTTGCCTACAACGTAGCAGCTATTCCATTGGCAATTCTTGGCTACCTTGGGCCAATTGTTGCCTCAGGTGCGATGGCATTTTCCAGCGTATTTGTTGTGACTAATAGCTTGCGACTTCGTAAGTTCAAGTCACTGGAAAATTAGATCCAGGACTTAAACCACATTTTCTGACGCCATTCTTCGTACGGCAAAGAATGTCCCACATAAATCGGATAGAAATACCAAGCCAATAATGCGACTGCCACAAGAGTGACAATTAGCGGCCAGAAGTTCTGTAACACTCTTTCCCATTCAGCTTTTTGGGGACGCTGGGGCAGTCTCTTCACAATCGCTTGATTCAAGTAATGAAGAGCGATGGCAAGCGCAATCACAGTGAAGGGGACAAACACAACTGAATAGAAATTAAATACTGTTCGATTAGGGAAGAAGAGCCAAGGGACCCAGCCAGCCGCGAACGCTACAACTATTGGCAAAGCCGCACTGTTGGCCCGACGAATTGCCAGTGTCAACATGAATATCAGCGCAAGTGCGCCGCCCCACCAAATGAGCGGATTGCCAAGTGGCATAACTTCTTGTGCACAAGTTGCAGCCCCACAAGTTTGTTCAGAGCCGTAGAAGAAACTTGTTGGGCGGATCATCAACGGCCAACCCCAAGCATTGGCTTGGTAGCTGTGTACCGAGGTTAAGTTCGTATGAAAACTCAACATCTCCGTGTGATAGTGCAAAAGGCTTTGAAATGCTTTGGGCAGGATTCCGCTGCCATTAGTTTCTGCCCAATTGCGACTCCATGCCCCAGTTGAGTTAAACCAACCAAACCAGGAAACAAAGTAAGTGACTAAAACCACAACTGGAAGCAGTAGCGCAGTTAAGACATCTTGAATAGTCCAGGTTTTAACGTTATTGGGCTGATTAAACTCACGACGAACTTGAAAGTCCCAGAACAACATCAAAATCCAAAAAGCCACTGCAAAATAGACACCACTCCACTTAGTCGCAATTGCAAGGCCAAGACTCAAAGCCATAGTCCAGCGCCACCAACGAATTCCCACAGTTAGGTGATCACGCATCCGGTCGCGGACGTAATCTCGATCAAGAATCAAACAGCCAAATGCGCAGAGCACAAAGAATGACAGCGTGGTGTCAAGTAACGCTGTTCGGCTCATGGCTATGTGCAGACCGTCAACTGCCAAAAGGAAACCGGCAACGTTACCAATCAAGTTTGAATTTGTGATTCGTCGTGCAATTCGTGCAGTTAGTAGAACACTCAGGATTCCCAACACACAAACGGAGATGCGCCAGCCGAATGGAGTAGCCCCAAAAAAATTTTCACCGATAGCGATAATCCACTTACCAAGTGGTGGATGCACAATGTATGAAGCATCTGGCTTGAAAATTCCTAAATAGTTTTGACCATCCGAGGCTAGAAGTTTGGCATCAGCACCATCAACCATTTGGCGTTCGTACCCAAAGTTGAGCAGTGATAACGCGTCCTTGGCGTAGTAAGTCTCGTCAAAAACCAAGGCTTTTGGAAAGCCCAAGCCAGGTAGGCGCAGGATTAAAGCCAATAGCGCCAAAAGCAGGGGACCAGTCCAACCAAAGAG
>CAIVPQ010000081.1 GCA_903907835.1 uncultured Actinomycetes bacterium | reverse complement strand
TTAAACGTTGAACCTAAATTCAACAACATCCCCATCAGCCATTACATATTCTTTACCTTCAATGCGAACTTTTCCTTTGGCCTTGGCCTCAGCCATAGACCCAGCCTCAACTAGATCTGCAAATCCGACAACTTCGGCTTTAATAAAACCTTTTTGAAAGTCAGTGTGAATTACTCCAGCGGCCTGCGGGGCTGTTGCGCCTTTATCGATAGTCCAAGCGCGTGATTCTTTTGGACCGGCAGTCAAATAGGTCTGAAGCCCTAGGGTGCTAAATCCAACCCGGGAAAGTACAGCCATGCCACTTTCTTGTTGGCCAACTGACTGCAACAATTCAAGTGCTTCAGCATCATCAAGTTCCGCTAAATCGGCTTCAAGTTTTGCATTTAGGAATACTGCTTCAGCCGGTGCGACCAAAGCGCCGAGTGAACCCTTGAGTTCTTCATCTACCATTTCGTCATCGTCAAGATTGAAAACATAAATGAAAGGCTTGGCCGTCAACAAAAATAGTTCACGAATTAACTCGGCATCCAATGACGAAGCAAAGATTGTTTGACCAGCATTTAGAATCTCCACTGCCTTTTCTGCAGTAGCTAAAACTTCAGCGCGAGACTTATCTTGTCTGGCTTCCTTGGCTAGGCGTGGGATTGCTTTTTCAAGAGTCTGCATGTCAGCCAGGATTAATTCAGTATTAATCGTCTCGATGTCACTACTCGGCGATACTTCACCGTCGACATGAATGACATCTGGATCTTTGAATGCGCGAATGACCTGACAGATGGCGTCGGATTCGCGAATGTTCGCCAAGAACTTGTTGCCAAGACCTTCGCCTTCACTTGCTCCACGCACAATCCCAGCGATGTCGACAAAAGTTACGGTGGCCGGAAGAATGCGTTCTGATCCAAAAATTCCGGCAAGCACCGGCAATCTGGCATCTGGGACCGCCACCACACCGGTATTTGGTTCGATTGTGGCGAAAGGATAATTTGCTGCTAGCACATTATTTTTCGTCAACGCATTGAACATGGTTGATTTACCGACGTTTGGGAGTCCGACAATTCCAATAGTTAAGGCCACGGCTCACAATCGTAGCCCTATTGGGGACTCGCCTTGCCCACGCGGGCAGTCAAGTTGCATTCAAGTCGCGATAGCGTAAGCAGGTGACTGAAAATATTCAAACTACTGAACCAGCAATTACCAGCAAGTTGGACATTACCTACCTGCGGGTTTTAATCGTCAACGTCGTAGCCATGTCATTCATCATGGGAATAGATGTTGTCTCAGATCAAAAAATCTCCGAGTTTTCTGCAGTTGGTTTGGTTGTTCTTGCGTTCATCACTTCGCTATTAGTTCGCCGAGGCGATTATCTAGCGGCAGTCTGGAGTCCAGCTATTGCTTGGCTTTTCGCCGTTTTAACTGTGGGTCAACTTGCGCTGAAGGATTCTGGATCATTTCGAATCAAAGAAGCCGCACACATTGTGAATAGCCTTGCTGATTTTGCCTATTGGATTCTGGGCGCAACCGCTGTTGCAATCGTCGTCACCTTTGTTAGGCGTTTTCTGCGGCCTTAATTTCCCGACGCAATTCAGGTGGTAGCGAGAAAATCAAGTGCTCTTCAGCAGTGGTGACTTCTTCAACATCTGAAAAATTGCGAGCTGCCAGCCACTCTAAAACACTGTCAACCAAAATTTCAGGCACTGATGCGCCACTTGTTAAGCCAACGGTTTTAACCCCTTCGAGCCATTCCTCTTTAATTTCAGCCGCACTGTCCACTCGGTATGCGGCATCGGAACCAGACTCAAGAGCAACATCAACCAAACGAACAGTATTTGAAGAGTTGGCTGAACCAACTACTATCATCAATTCACATTTCGCAGATATTTCCTTCACCGAAACTTGGCGATTTTGTGTGGCGTAACAGATGTCATCACTCGGTGGATCAAGCAACTGCGGGAATCGCTCACGCAGTCGATCTACGGTCTCAAGGGTTTCATCAACTGACAAAGTAGTTTGCGATAGCCAGGCAACAGGTCGGCTTGGGTCGATAACAACATTTTCAACATCTTGTGGGTTCTCGACCAGAGTCATGTGCTCAGGGGCTTCGCCCATCGTGCCTTCGACTTCTTCGTGACCTTCATGGCCAATAAACAAAATTTGATAATCATCTTGAGCGAAACGTCGCGCTTCAGCATGCACTTTGGTCACTAGCGGACAAGTAGCATCAATGGTCTTGAGGTTTAGCGAGGCAGCTTCGGCATGTACTGCAGGTGAGACACCGTGAGCGCTGAAAACTACAACCGAATTTGGTGGAATCTCGTCTGTCTCTTCTACGAAAATTGCGCCTTTGGATTCCAGTACTGAAACGACATGGACATTGTGCACAATCTGCTTGCGCACATAAACCGGAGCGCCGTAATGCTCAAGGGCCTTCTCAACCGTCACAACAGCGCGGTCTACGCCAGCGCAGTATCCGCGTGGCTTAGCTAGAAGCACTTTTCCTGAAAAATTACTCACTCCTCTATCGTAAGCGAAGCCTTACGCTCTTGCTTCACGGCAGAATAGAAACATGTCAATTTCCGAACCGCTTAAACCAGGAAGCGATCCTGCGGTAGCACTATCTGTGCAAAAAGTCAGTGCCATGGTGGGAAATTACATTGATCGTCTCGGTGAGATTTGGGTTGAAGGTCAATTAACCCAGGTAAGCCCGAGTCGTGGACTGACATTTTTAACTCTCCAAGACATGGAATCAGAGGTTATTGTCAAACTTCACAGCGCGCCTGGCATTCTTGATTCAGTCGTTCCAAAAATTGAACAAGGTTCACGAGTTATCGCTCAGGTCAAGGCTGACTGGTGGCCGCGCAAAGGCACGATGCAATTCAAAGTCCGCCAAATCAGAGCAGTCGGTGTCGGCGAACTTATGGCTCGACTTGATGCGCTTCGCACACAGTTGAGTGCGGAAGGTCTTTTTGATCAAGCCCGCAAAAAACCTCTACCGTTCCTGCCACGCAGAGTCGGTCTTGTAGTTGGCAAGAATTCTGATGCGATGCACGATGTTATGAAAAATGCGAAACGCAGATGGCCAGATGTAATTTTTGAGGTGCGCGAAGTTGCCGTTCAAGGAGTTAATGCAGTTCGCCAAGTTAGCGAAGCCATTAGGGAACTCGATGCGATCGAAGACATTGATGTCATCGTTGTGTCTCGTGGAGGTGGATCGTTCGAAGATCTTCTTGCCTTTAGCGATGAATCGCTGATTAGAGTTGTAGCCAGCGCCCAGACACCAATCGTCTCAGCAATCGGTCACGAAGAAGATAAGCCGATCATCGACTACGTAGCCGACTATCGCGCTTCGACCCCTACAGATGCTGCGCGCAAAATTGTTCCGGATGTCTTGCAAGAAATTTCTGAGATAAGAAACTCGCGTGTGCGAATCAATCAGATCCTGAATCAAGTTCTGACTCAAAAGGAACAACAACTCCAAATACTTCGCAATAAACCTGCACTGGCAAATCCAACTCAACTTATTGATCAGCGAATTGCCGACAATAACGGTCGCAGAAATATTATTTTGGAAATCATTCGCAATAAAATGGCACTTGAATCAGCCCAACTTAAGGGTTTGAATGCCACACTGAAGGCGCTTTCTCCGCTTGGCACTTTAGAGCGAGGTTTTTCCATTGTCCGCGATGCACAAGGAAACATCATTAAGTCGGTTAAATCTGTGGTGGCTGGACAGAAGCTCACCATCAGAGTGGCTGATGGTGAGATTTCCGTTACTGCGATAGAGAGTTAGGCGCTTTGAGCGTCTGGCTTAACAGCCTCTAGCCTTGCTCGGGCCCCTGCCAAACGTTCTTCGCAAACAGTTGCTAGGCGTTCACCTTTTTCCCAGAGCGTGACCATGTCATCAAGGGGTAAATCTTTATCTTCGAGTTGGGCAACTACTTCATCAAGTTGATGTTTTGCCTGCTCGTAGGACAAGTTGGTGATTTCATCTGACATAGATAACACAATACTTTGCTAATTTTTAATTCTTCGCGGATACCAGCGAGTTTGCAAAACTTTTTAGGCCCTGCCAACTTGTAGTGCCATAAACCACAGAAGTCACATCATCTGAAACGCGATACAAAACTCGAGTTAACGGCCGTGATTGCTCACACTTTTTCCAGGTATCACCCTTGATCACAACAACGCCAGCGCAAATGCCATTGCCATTAACACTTCTTACAATTTGTCCAGTCGTGCCATTTGATTGCCAAAGTGCAAGATACTGATCATTTCCTGTACTCAATCCCAGATACCAGCGAACATCTCCAGCCATACCGTATGACTCTGATTCGAATCGGGCTCTGGTAACCACTGATCCAGTTGGAAGTTTTTCCGGGACCAAAATTGGCAATTGCGATTGACTAGTTGCCAGTGCAACAGCACCTGCGTAATCAACCATTTCCACACTCTGATTTTTAGGGCGGTAAGTGACAATCAAAATAACTGCGACTAAGGCAAGCATCACACCCATTGATAAAACCATGTCGCGCGCATTCTCGCGTCCGCGCGGTTTACCAGAAGCCATAGGACTATCTTGCCTTGAGTTAGCTCATCATGCGCACGCACACAGATACAACAGGCCCTCGGGCATAGGCTAGAAGCATGGTTGAGTTTCACTATCAGGACATGTTGCCTACCAAGGATGCCAATCCAGAATGGCGCCTGATTACAAGTGAGGGCATCTCGACTACTCAAGTTGGAGATAGAACCTTTCTCCAGATTGATCCAGAAGTCTTAAAGTTAGTCGCCTACGAGGCAATCCACGACATTTCACACATGCTGCGTACAAGCCATCTGACTCAATTACGTGCGATTATTGACGATCCAGAGGCATCGCCAAATGATCGCTTTGTCGCCATTGATTTATTGAAAAATGCCAACATCGCAGCTGGTGGGGTTCTGCCTATGTGCCAAGACACTGGTACTGCAATCATCAGCGCCAAGCGCGGCTCTCAAATCATCACTTCCGGTATGGATGAGGAACATCTGAGCGCTGGCATCTTTGACGCCTACACAAAACTTAATCTGCGATATTCCCAAATGTCTCCAGTGACCATGTGGGAAGAAAAAAACACTGGAACAAACTTGCCTGCTCAAATTGAGATTTATTCTGATACCAAACCTGGACATGAAAATAGTTACGAACTACTTTTCATTGCCAAGGGTGGCGGTAGCGCAAACAAGAGTTTCCTCTTCCAAGAAACAAAAGCTGTTTTAAATAAAGCCAGTTTCATAAAGTTTCTTGATGAGAAGTTGCGCGAAATAGGTACATCAGCCTGTCCGCCTTATCACTTGTCGATCGTGGTTGGCGGGACTAGCGCCGAGTATGCCCTCAAAGTAGCAAAGTACGCCAGCACAAAGTATCTCGACTCGATGCCAACCGAAGGTGGTAACGAAGGTGCTGGATTCCGTGACCTAGAAATGGAAGCCGAAGTTCTAAAACTCACGCAAGGCTTTGGAATTGGCGCCCAGTTTGGTGGCAAATATTTCTGTCACGATGTGCGCGTAATCCGACTTCCACGTCATGGCGCTTCATGTCCTATCGCAATCGCAGTTTCTTGCTCAGCTGATCGCCAGGCATTAGTCAAAATAGATTCCACTGGCGCATACATTGAACAACTTGAACGCGATCCTGCTCGATTTTTGCCTGAGGTAACTGACGAGCACCTTGACGACGACGTGGTTCATGTTGATCTGAATCAATCCATGGATGACATTCGCAAAACGCTTTCACAGCTGCCAGTCAGAAGTCGGATTATGCTAAGTGGTCCACTTATTGTTGCGCGCGATTTAGCCCATGCTCGCATTCTTGAAATGCTTGATCGCGGCGAACCAATGCCCGAATATTTCAAAAATCACGCGGTGTATTACGCAGGTCCTGCCAAGACTCCCGAAGGTTACGCATCTGGTTCCTTCGGACCTACGACTGCAGGGCGCATGGATGCATACGTTGACAGATTCCAGCAAGAAGGGGCGTCGATGGTGATGCTCGCAAAGGGTAATCGAAGCAAAGCCGTGACAGCAGCATGTGCCGAACACGGCGGTTTTTATCTTGGTTCAATTGGCGGACCCGCTGCTCGGCTTGCTAAAGACAACATTCGCAAAGTTGAGGTTTTAGATTTTGCAGATTTGGGCATGGAAGCAGTCTGGAAGATTGAGGTAGAAAATTTCCCAGCTTTCGTCGTTGTTGATGACAAAGGAAATGATTTCTTTGCTGAGACGCTTCGACCAGTGACGCTAAACATTGCTGTCGGTCCGCCGGCTTAATTGAATTTCTAAGTAGGAAATTCTTCCAGTAACTCCGTTACCAGCGCTGCAATTGGTGAACGTTCAGACCTAGTCAGTGTTACGTGTGCAAATAAAGGATGACCTTTCAGTTTTTCAACCACTGCAACAACTCCGTCGTGTCGACCAACCCTAAGGTTGTCACGTTGGGCCACATCATGGGTAAGGACAACTCTGGAATCCTTGCCAATCCGTGAAAGCACTGTTAGCAAAACGTTGCGCTCAAGAGATTGGGCTTCATCCACAATCACAAAGCTGTCATGCAATGATCGTCCGCGAATGTGAGTAAGCGGCAAGACCTCGAGCATTCCTCGATCAACAATTTCATCAATGACATCTGCGGAAACAACTGCAGAAAGCGTGTCAAAAACCGCTTGAGCCCATGGCGACATTTTTTCGTTTTCACCACCAGGCAGATATCCAAGTTCCTGACCACCAACTGCATAAAGCGGTCGGAAAACGACAACCTTTCGATGTTGCTGACGCTCCATTACAGCTTCCAGGCCAGCACAAAGAGCCAGCGCGCTCTTACCTGTTCCTGCACGCCCACCTAGAGACACAATGCCAATTTCGTTGTCTAACAACAGGTCAAGAGCGATTCTTTGTTCGGCACTGCGCCCGCGTAATCCAAATGCTTCACGGTCGCCCCGAATAAGGCGGAGACGTTTATCTGGCGTGACTCGGGCAAGAGCACTGCCGCGTTCACTAGCAAGAACAATGCCGGTGTGGCATGGCAGGTCGAGCGCAGCCAGATTATCAATGACCTCATCTTCATAAAGAGCATCGACCTCACTGGCGCTAACTTCCAATTCAGTTAAGCCAGTCCAACCGCTAGAAGGGACAATTTCCGCACGATATTCTTGAGCCTCAAGCCCTAACGCAGATGCCTTAACCCGCATGGGCAAATCTTTGGAAACCAGAACCACATCGTGGCCTTCAGTGGCAAGATTCCTAGCTACCGCCAGAATTCTGGTGTCGTTGTCACCTAGTTGAAAACCTGCAGGCAAAATATCGACATCAGTGTGATTGAGTTCGACGTGCAATGTGCCACCAGCATCACCAATTGGAATAGGTACATTCAGTTGACCGTGTTTAATTCGCAAATCATCTAACGCGCGCAAAGCGGACCTGGCGAAGTAGCCAAGTTCTGGGTGTGTGCGTTTGGCTTCAAGTTCGGTGATTACCACAATTGGTAAAACAACCGTGTGTTCATCAAATCTAAAAAGTGCACCCGGATCGGAAAGCAAAACACTGGTATCCAAAACAAATGTTCTAGTCGGTGCATCATGATGTGCCACGCGGTCACCCCAAGTTTCAGTTATAACTCGGGCAGGAACGGCACCTGCCCTGTTGTTTTGTAACTTACGCCCGCGCCTGTTTCCTTTGTTGCCGCCACGCCGAATCCAATTATGACGAGCAGGTTAATGATTTCTCTCTATCGTTTTCGCCGGAAATTGAATTTGTCCCCCTTCAGGTATGTGCTTGCCCAAGGCGATAGTCTGAATTTGTGGGCAGGGTAAAACGACTCGTGGGCGAAATCGCTTACGACTTGTATGGGCATCGTCTCACTGCGCGCCTTCCAGCAAATCAAGTACCGAAACATGTCGGCGTCATCCTTGATGGCAATCGCCGTTGGGCTGCCGAATCTGGCTCAACTAGTGCACACGGTCATCGAGCAGGTGGTGCAAAGATTCAGGAATTCCTCGGTTGGTGTGACGAAATTGGCGTCAAGGTTGTAACTTTGTGGCTGCTTTCAACAGACAATCTGGCCCGCGAGCCAAAAGAGTTATCCGCGCTCTTGAAAATTATTGAGACTACCATCGAAGATTTGGCAGCCACTAAAAAATGGCAGATTCATCCTGTCGGCGCACTTGATTTACTCCCAACACATACAGCAAACGTTCTGCGCAAAGCGCAAACGGACACCAAAGATTGTCAGGGCATCTTGGTTAATGCTGCAATCGGCTACGGCGGTCGACAAGAAGTAGTTGATGCAGTTAGATCGCTTCTGAAAGAACACTCAGCAAGCGGAACATCTCTTGACGAACTTGCTGGCATGCTCACGATTGAGCACATAGCCGATCACCTTTACACCAAAGGTCAGCCGGATCCAGATCTGGTAATTCGCACATCGGGCGAGCAGCGTCTCAGTGGTTTTCTTCTCTGGCAGAGCGCACATTCGGAATTTTATTTCTGTGAAGCCTACTGGCCGAATTTTAGAAAAATTGATTTTCTACGGTCAATCAGAGCCTTCGCTGCACGCAATCGTCGTTTTGGAATTTAACTTATTATTCTCTTACTTCCAATCAATTTCTTTAATTCTTCCAAATCGGTTGTCGGCGCCTCGCATACAAAATTTTTACAAACATAAGCAGTATCGAGATTGTTCACCCGAGTGCGCCCTTGACTCAAAGGAATTTCTTCAACAAGCGAATAGACAAACCCTGGGGCCGTACCCCAAGGAACTTCATTAGCCATAGATGAATCAACCGAGGCGACAATAGCTACTTCCCGAGGACCATCTAGCCAAGAAACTAAATTTGCGGCTGCATAACCCGCAAAACGCGGATGGTCCCGAACGATTGGAACAAGACGCGAAAGCAATTTTTCTGCCCAGGCAAACATTTCTAAGTCGCCAGTTAGCGCCGCATAAGTCAGAGCTGCCTGCGCCGTGCCCGACCAACCCGAAGGTGTCACATTATCGGTCGGATCTGTTTGACGATGAGTTTGATCTTCAATGACCCGTGGTGCATCATCAGCCGTATCGACAAGTCCCTGTTCTTGAACGAAGTGAGTTTGTATGTCGTGCAGCAAGACTCCCGCAAGGTCTAGCCAAGACTTATCGCCTTGGGCCTGAGCCAGGGCCAGGAATGCGTTGGCAACATTAGCTTGATCTTCTAAAACCCCTGGTGCATGGTGTCCCGATACCCCATCGCGCGAAACTCGCACTAGACGATTCGGTTGATCCCCATTGGCACCAAGGTGCACTGACAACAACAAATCAGCTGCTTGAACCGCAGACTCAATCCACTCCGGGCGATTAAGAAGAGAGCCGGCTTGGACCAACGCTTGAATCGTCAAACCATTCCATGATGCAACAACCTTGTCGTCACGACCAGGGCGTTCACGAAGGTTGCGTTGCGCTATTAGTTTTTTGCGAATTTTTTCAATGCGGTCAGATTCGGTTGAGTCCTGATATTGGGTCAGGACACTGGTGCCCTCTTCGAAGTTTCCAGCTTCGGTAACTCCGAAGTAGTCT
>CAIVPQ010000080.1 GCA_903907835.1 uncultured Actinomycetes bacterium | reverse complement strand
TTGATCCCAATGGGATGTGGCCCAATGGATAAGTTGCGTTCAATATCTCTATCTATCCTCATCGGAGTTACTCTGGCTGCTGGGTTTCAATCAGGCTTTTGGATTTTGCCCATCTTGGCTTTGGCCGGGTTCTTTTATCAGTTGGCCGGTGCAACTGCTCGCGAGAAATTGCTAGCAGTAACGATTGTTGCAACTCTTTGGTTTGGCATACACGTTTTTTGGATGGTATCCCTTGGATTTGATGCCTGGATTCTGCTGGTCATAGTTTGCATGCTGCCTTGGTTATTGATCATTAGTTACGCAATTCCCACTCGCGGCTGGGGCACATTCATTGTGCCCATAGGTTTAGTTTTTGTAATTGAATGGTTGCGCAGCAGTTTGCCATGGAATGGTTTTCCTTGGGGGCTGCTTGCGTACTCACAGGTAGATGGTCCGCTGGTATGGATTAGTCGAATAGGCGGACAAGAACTAGTTGGCTGCGCAGTTGTTCTTTGTGCGGTAAGTCTTTGGCAGATTGCTGTGCGCGGCGAAGTAAAAAAAGCGCTCTTGGTTATCTCAATAGTCGCAGCAGTCGCAACTTTAGGTCGCTTCGGAGGCACTGAGCCGTATTACGTCACGCGGATTGCGGTAATTCAAGGAAGTGTCCCGACTGATTCAACTGATTTAAAAACCCAACAGCGACGGGTTCTGGCAAACCATGTGCGCATCACAACTCAATTGGGTCTGGATGTGGATTCAGGTATACAACAAAAACCTGAGCTCGTGATTTGGCCTGAGAACGCAACTGATCTTGATCCGGTCAATAACTCGATGGCTAGAGAACAGATACAAGCTGTCGTTGAGAAATTGCAAACTCCATTACTTATCGGGGGAGTGACCTGGCAACAAGACCCGTACGGTCCCCGCAATGCCGGATTACTTTGGCTCCCCAAGACAGGTATCCAGAGTATCTATGCCAAGAAGCAACTTGTGCCGTTCGGTGAATACATTCCAATGCGCAAACTCGTCACCAGTCGCGTGGGGAGACTCAGCCAGATTCCAACAGATTTTATACCAGGTACTACGTCTGGAGTTTTTGATTTGCCGAACTATAAGTTCGGAGATGTAATTTGCTTTGAGGTTGCTTATCAAGATCATCTACGTACTCTCATCAATGACGGTGCCAACCTATTGACAGTGCAGACAAATAATGCGACCTATATCTATAGGGGACAAGCGTGGCAGCAGTTCGCGATTGCTAGGTTTCGGGCGATAGAGCACAGTCGCAGCACCGCGGTCGCTAGCACGACAGGTTTCTCCGGAATTATCGGCATAAATGGTCAGATTCAGGCCATTACCAAGGAAGGTCAAGCTAAGTACCTAATCGCAAACGTTGACTTGAACTCGAAAATCAATCTAACTGATCGCTATCCATACGCTGTGCCGTCTCTATTCGTAGGCGGTTATCTCTGGGCATTGATGGTAAGCGTTATCACAATGATGCGAATTCGAAAAAGAGCCAATAACTCGCCCCATTAGACTGAACAGGTGCAAAATGATTCCGTCGCAAATGTGAACGACATCGCATCTCTGGGACGAATTGTCGTGATCATTCCTACCTACAATGAATGCGAAAATATTAAAATCATCTGTTCTGGCGTGCGTGAATTTGCGCCATCGGTCGACATTCTGATTGCTGACGATAATTCACCAGATGGCACAGGACTAGTCGCCGATGAATTGGCAAGACAAGATTCCCAGATTCGGGTTCTTCATCGCACACAAAAGAACGGTTTAGGCGCAGCGTACTTAGCCGGATTTGCTTGGGCCAAAGAGAATGGATACGACGTCGTCGTTGAAATGGATGCTGATGGTTCGCATCGACCGATTGATCTACCCAAATTACTTATCGCGCTTGTAGATGCCGATGTAAGTTTGGGTTCGCGTTGGGTTAAAGGTGGGGAAGTGGTCAACTGGCCGCTAACTCGCAAAATCTTATCTCGCGGCGGGAACCTCTACACCAGACTTTGGTTAGGTATGACTATGAAAGACGCGACTGGTGGTTTTAGGGCCTATAGATTGTCGGCACTAGAAAAAATGGGTCTTGATGATGTGCAGAGCCAAGGTTACTGTTTTCAAGTTGACCTATCCTGGCGAGCGACCAAGTCTGGCTTGCGCATAGTCGAAGTCCCAATTGTCTTTATCGAACGTACTTTGGGTGAATCTAAGATGAGCCAAGACATAGTCAAAGAAGCGCTGTTACGCGTAACCCGCTGGGGTTTCGATAAGCGGATGTCTGATTTTGCAGCGCTACTTAAACGAAAAAATGATTAAGTAGCACTGCAAAACACATTCAACCTAGGCTGAGCGAATCACGCCGCCTGAATGTAATAGTGCAATTCGTTCTTCAAGAAGTTCAGCAAGTTCTTCTTCAGAGCGACGCTCTAGCAAAATCTCATAGTGACTGCGGCGCACCCTTGGCGATTCCTGGATTGGCATAGTGGCGCCAAGTTTCACCGCTACTTGCCCACACTCACAGGTCCATGTCTCCGGGATGTTTTCGGCATCCGCATAAAACGGAAATGTTGAGTGATGATTGTTCGGACAAATATAGGTGGTCAGCTGAACTGGCACCCGCAAACCTTTGTCGACTTCGTAACTTGTTGAGCCTAAGCGAGATCCACGCATTGAATCGGCCATGTTAATCACCCTCCGCTGGGAAGCAGATTGCTCAGAAGCTTTCTGAGCAACTTCGAAAAGTTATTACCCTGTGGTGTGAAAACTAAACTAAATGAGTTTTGTTATGTCACACGATAAACAGCGTTGCATGAGATGAAATAAATCCAAACGGATAAATGACTAGATTAATTATCAGACGGATGTTTAGTTGCCGCCAGAGCCATTCAGACAAACCTAAATCATTGGTCCATTAGCCGATAAGATACATTATGACAAAACAAAGAAAAGCGCAGCAGGGAAGGCTCTACTTTTGTTGTCGTTAAGCGAAGTCCGTAATGGGTGGACAGGCACAGACCAAATTGCGGTCGCCATAAGCTCCATCAACCCGGCGAACTGGCGGCCAGAACTTGTTCTCACGAAGGCTCTCAACAGGATAGGCACCTTCTTCGC
>CAIVPQ010000079.1 GCA_903907835.1 uncultured Actinomycetes bacterium | reverse complement strand
TGGCGCATAGTGTGTGGTGAAATCTTGCCCTCAAGGCCTGCCTTAGTTGCGGCAGTCTGCAAAATGGCCCAAGCGCTTTGCCGCGAGAGTTTGCCGCCACGAGCATTCAAGAAAAGTGCGCTGATCCCCTGCCCACCTGCTACTAGTACCGGGCGCGAACGAACCAAATAAGCCTCAAGCGCGACGAGGGCAACTTTGCCGACAGGAACTAGTCGCTCTTTTTGACCCTTACCCCGTAGTCGTAAAATCGGAGTCTGCACAGACAGTTGAGCCACATCATCTAGATGCAAGTCCATGAGTTCGGAAATTCTAGCTCCCGTGCCATAGAGGAGTTCAAGCAGCGCGCGATCTCGAATCATGAGAATGCCAATATCAGTTGAAGAATCTGCACCGACAGCCGCTAGTAATTTTTCAACATCAGAAAGTGTGATTGCCTTGGGTAATCTTTTAGCCGCAGTTGGAGGCTTTACCGTGCGCGATGGATCTGAAACTGTGACACCTTCACGAGCAAGAAAAGCATGAAAGCCACGCACCGCAATGACTGTTCGCGCAGCAGAAGATGGTGCCAGAATCGCGTTACCATCACTGCCGAGTCGAATAGCGACTAAAAAATCAGAAACATTTGTGGCAGTGACTGACTTGGCATCAGCAATGCTGACACTGTCGCAGTAAGCAACATAGCGAGAAAGGTCTCGGCGGTAGGCTGCTAATGAATTTTTTGCAAGACCGCGCTCAACAATCAGATGGTCAAGATAAGCCGAAACTTGACGTTCAATCTGATTCACACGCTGAACGTACCTGACATAACACCCAATACTTGTCTAGCCACGCTGAAGAACAACGCAGAAAAATTAGGCTAATGCCTGCTCAAGAGAAAGTAACTCAAGACCGAACGACTCGGCAACTGCTGGATAAGTGACTTTGCCAGCATGAACATTGAGCCCTAGTGCAAGAGCATGGTCATCGAGCATTGCTTGTTTCCAACCCTTGTTCGCTAATGCAACGGCATAAGGGATAGTCACATTTGTTAATGCATAAGTTGAGGTGTTCGGCACAGCACCGGGCATGTTTGCAACACAGTAGAAAGTTGATCCATGAACTTGATAAGTCGGATCAGCATGCGTAGTTGGTCGCGAGTCCTCGAAGCAACCGCCCTGATCAATGGCAATGTCGACCAAAACCGAACCAGGCTTCATTCGTGAAACTAGTTCATTACTGATCAACTTTGGTGCCTTTGCGCCATGTACGAGAACAGCCCCGATCACCATGTCTGCATCAATTACCGCTTTTTCAATTTCGTAGGCGTTGGACGCGATTGTCTGCATGTGACCTTGATAAATCGCATCTACTTGTCGCAGCCTGGCAATGTTGAGATCCAAAAGTAAAACTTCAGCCTGCATGCCGGTGGCGATTGCCGCAGCATTCAGACCAGAAACCCCCGCGCCTAAGACGACAACCTTCGCGGCTGCAACTCCTGGAACTCCACCCATCAATACCCCGCGGCCACCATAGGCACTCATAAGAGCATGTGAACCAACCTGTGGGGCTAGGCGTCCAGCAACTTCTGACATCGGAGCTAATAGCGGAAGCGTACGATCTGCCAGTTCGACAGTTTCATAGGCAATCGCTGTTGCGCCGCTGGCGATGAGCGCATCAGTACATTCACGAGATGCTGCCAAGTGCAAATAAGTGAACAGGACATGATTTGGGCGGATGTGTGCATATTCTGAGGCGACCGGTTCTTTCACTTTCAAAATCAGGTCGCCAGTTTGCCAAACCTCAACCGCGGTATCCAAAATCGTGGCGCCTGCTTTTACAAATTCTGCGTTAGTAATTGACGAGCCAATTCCAGCATCGGACTGCACAAAAACTTCATGACCATTGCGAACTAGTTCCATCACACCGGCTGGGGTTATGGCTACGCGATACTCATGATTTTTTATTTCACTTGGAATGCCGACCTTCATCAGTCAACTACCTTTCAAAGATGGATGATCACTCGATCGTCCGATTCTTACGCTAGACCTGAACTTGAATAAGTCAAAGTTAAGAACTATTCCTTTGGCAGGCGAACACGCTCAAGTAGCAACACCGATTCACGCGCAGGCCATTGGGAATCCGCCGGGCGAACAATTAGGTCAGGTTCAGCCAGCGCAGTCAGGAGCGCGAAAGTGCCTGCAACCAAAAGCGGATGAGTAACTAAGCCGGCTGCAATTGATGCCAAGACCTCTTGGATTGGGATCCAATGTACTGGCATATCCAACTCTTCATCATGGCCAATTGGGCGGCCATCGGTGTGCAAATCTAGACCTTTGGCTAGATAGCAACGAAGCTGTTCGCTTGATCCACCTGGAGAGTTAGCAAAGTCAAAGAGCACTTTCCACTCTGTGGCTACGTAGCCAGTTTCTTCCAGTAGCTCGCGCTTTGCTGCAACAAGAGGATCTTCATTCGGGAAATCCAGCAGGCCTGCTGGTGGTTCCCACATGAAGGCACTAATCGGGTGGCGGTACTGCTCGACCAGAAGCATTTCGCCACGATCGTTTACTGCGATTACGCCAACGGCCCCCGGATGTAACACATACTCACGTGTTACCTGTGCCTCATTAAGTTCAAAAACATCGCGACGAATATCAACCACGTTGCCGGCGACGATTACTTCGCGACTAACTAGGGGCAAATCCACTGGACGATCTGAAATCATGATTGACGCGCTAACGCCGCTTCAATAAGCCCACGGAAAAGTGGGTGCGCACGAGTTGGGCGTGAACGCAATTCTGGATGTGCCTGTGTCGCGATGTAGTAAGGGTGAACCTCAACTGGTAGTTCTACAAACTCCACTAGACGATCGTCAGGGGATGTTCCCGAAAACACCAGCCCTGCATCAGAAAGTGCTGGACGATATTCATTGTTAACTTCATAGCGATGACGATGACGCTCTTCGACTAGTTCGCTGGCATAGATTCGCTGAGCAATAGTTCCCGGCTTCAACGCTGCCGGGTACATACCCAGACGCATAGTGCCACCCATGTCGCGTTCGCCAGTAACGACATCATGTTGATCCGACATCGTGGCGATAACGGGGTTACTTGTCTTCGGATCGAATTCAGCAGAGCTGGCATCAGAGATTCCCAAAACATTGCGCGAATATTCAATAACCATGCATTGAAGTCCAAGACAAAGTCCCAATGTTGGAATCTTGTTTTCGCGAGCGAATTTCAAAGCGCCTAACTTGCCTTCAATGCCGCGAACGCCAAATCCGCCAGGAACACAGATGGCATCAACATCACCGAGCGCAGCTTGAGCGCCTGCTGGGGTATCACAATCATCGGATGCCACCCAACGAATGTTTACGCGGGCATTATTCGCAAATCCACCAGCGCGCAATGCTTCAGTTACGGAAAGGTAAGCATCAGGCAGATCGATGTACTTGCCGACAAGAGCAACAGTGACTTCGTGCGCTGGGTGATGTACTCGCTCAAGAAGTTCGTCCCACTTTTTCCAATTCACATCGCGAAACGGCAAGTCCAGGCGTCGAATCATGTATGCGTCAAGACCTTCCGCATGCAAAACCTTTGGAATGTCATAAATGCTTGGCGCATCAACTGCGGCAATTACAGCTTCGACATCAACATCGCACATGAGTGAGATCTTGCGCTTGATGCCAATTGGTATTGGACGATCCGCGCGAAGAACAATCACATCTGGCTGAATACCAATTCCACGAAGCGCGGTAACTGAGTGCTGGGTCGGCTTGGTCTTTAGTTCACCACTTGGTCCGATGTATGGCAGCAATGAAACGTGGATGAAAAATACGTTGTCGCGCCCCACTTCGTGGCGTACCTGACGAATTGCTTCCAAGAATGGCAGGGATTCAATATCGCCGACCGTTCCACCAACTTCGGTAATGACAACATCAACATCATCTGTGCCCATTGCCAAAATGCGACTCTTAATTTCATTTGTGATGTGTGGGATTACCTGAACAGTGTCGCCAAGATATTCTCCGCGTCGTTCTTTCGCGATAACTGTGGAGTAAACCTGACCGGTAGTGACGTTGGCTGAACCATGAAGGTCGCGATCTAAGAATCTTTCGTAGTGACCGATGTCAAGATCAGTTTCGGCACCATCGTTGGTCACAAAGACTTCACCATGTTGGAAAGGATTCATTGTGCCTGGATCCACATTGAGATAGGGATCAAGTTTTTGCATAGTGACTCGAAGGCCACGAGCAGTTAGAAGATTTCCCAGACTTGAGGCAGTGAGCCCCTTACCTAAAGAAGAGGCGACGCCTCCCGTGACAAAAACATGCTTGCGTATACCCACGGGATACTAAAGTATCGCATCACACACTCAACGCGTGACACCGCCTACCCAATCGCGTGGCGTCGCTCTTGTTCTGCTAAATCCAAAAGCTCCTGAGCAAGTTGTGAGCCAGCCAAAGAATCAGTCAATCCTGCGAGCATTCGAGACAATTCCCCCACCCGATCCTGATGGGCTACCGCAGAGACTTGAGATGAATGAAACTCATCCCCGGGTGCTCGGGAAATCACTAGGTGACTATCTGCAAATGCTGCTACTTGCGGGAGATGGGTCACAACAATGACTTGAGCATTGCGGGCCAGCCGAGCCAATCGGCGTCCTACTTCGACTGCCGCTTGTCCACCAACTCCGGCATCAACCTCATCGAAGACAAAAGTGTTTGTCGGATCAGCGGCAGCCAATACGACCTCGACTGCCAGCATTATTCGGCTTAGTTCTCCGCCAGAGGCCCCCTTAGCAATAGGAATCCAAGGAGAACCCGGTCGGCTAACCAAACCCAGAGCCACGGTATCTGCCCCGTTTCTGGTGAGTGTCCCTTGGGAGATTTGAAATTGCACAAATGCCCCAGCCATGGCCAGACTTTCAAGTTCACCAGATACGGCTTGGGAGAATTCTTCGGCTGCAAGTACTCGCGCAGCAGTTAGGACCGCGGCAAATTCTTGCAATTTCGCGGTGGCAAGATTTCGCTTTTCATTAAGTTCAGCGATTACTTCCTCGCCACCAGCGAGTTCCTCAACTCGATTCTTATTTTGTGCCACCCAAGCCAAAAGCGCATCCACATCGCCGAATTCACGCGAGGCTTGTTTTAGCGCGGCTCGGCGTGACTCGACATAGGCCAATCTGCTTGGCGAAGAGTCAATCTGGCTCAAATAACTACTTAGGTCACTGGAAACATCTGAAATAAGAATTTCTATCTCACGAACTCTTATGGCTAACTGTCCAAGCGCAGAATCAGATCCACTTTCATGCTCAAGTGCCTTGCGGGCATTTTCGGCTTGCACGCTTGCTGGCAGATTGCCTAGCTCGTCTCCGACTAGGGCTGCCTTGGCTGTGCTAACCGCATCGTGCAATGACTCGCTATTAGCCAACCGGCTTGCCTCGTCATGAAGTGCGTTATCTTCACCTGGTTCAGGCTTAAGTTCCTCAACGACTGCGAGAACTTTTGTTAAGTGTTCGAGCTCTTGGACTCTGGCGGCAGAATCAGTGGTTAGCGCACTTAGCCTGCGATCAATTTCTTTTACTTCATCCCAGAGTTGGGTGTATTTTTCAAGGGTTACGCTGACATTCGTTCCGGCATAGCGATCTAGCAGAATGCGCTGTTGTTCTGGCTTCGCCAGCAATCGCTGGTCGCTTTGGCCATGCACTGCAACCAATTGTTCACCGAGATCGCCGACCACACCTGCAGGAACTGATGCACCACCAAGAAATGATTTAGTTCGGCCGTTGGCATTGACTTGCCGAGAAAAGATAACTGCGCCCACTTCATCAAGCTCGCCACCAAGTTCGCGGACTTCGCTTGCTAAGAAATCTGGAAGCACAACGTCTGCTTCAACGGAGGCTTGCTCTGCGCCAGTGGAAACAAGCGCGCTATCGGCTTTACCGCCAAACAAAAGGTGCAGGCTTCGAAACACCATGGTCTTACCAGCGCCAGTTTCACCCGTTAAAACGGTTAATCCTGGAGAAAAATCCAAAACTGCATCCCTGATGACACCGAGATTTTTGATGCGCAGTTGTTCAATCACTTAACTTGGCCTTTACTAAGCGCGCCAACCATGTACCGGCAACTCAAACTTAGCCACGAGTCGCTCGGTAAATGGAGTGTGGTGAATTCTTGCCAGCTTTACTGGCTGGGAGTCGCGAGTTAAGCGCACGCTACTGCCAGCCGATAAGTCTGTGGATCTGCGGCCATCAGCACTGATTACAACTGGGCCAGCGATTACTGACACATCAACTGTTGAAGTTGGCGCCACGACAAGCGGCCTGGCAAAAAGTGCGTGCGCGCTAATTGGCACAACAAGTAAGGCTTCAACTTCTGGCCACACAATCGGTCCACCAGCGCTAAATGCATACGCTGTTGAACCGGTGGGAGTTGAACATAGAACTCCATCACACGACCATCTAGATAAAGGATGGTCATCAATACTTACTAACAGATCAGCAATTCGCTCTCGGTTGAACTTTTCAATTGCAACTTCATTGAGCGCCCAAGATTGCCACTGCTGACCCTCTGGGCCAGTTGCTTGAATTGATAGAGCGAATCGTTCTTCAACAGTCCACTGACGATTAACAACACTCGCAATCACGCTGTCGATGTCTTCGGGTTCCGCCTCAGCCAAGAAGCCAACATGGCCTAAGTTCACCCCGAGTACTGGAATGTCGAATGGGCGGGCAATCTCAATTCCGCGCAAGATCGTGCCATCGCCACCGAAAACAATTACTAACTCGCAAGCGCTCAAGTCGCTAGAAAGTTCGACACTTTCGAGCCCGAGAGATTCTGCGTCAGATTCAGCGCAAAGGACTTTGATGCCATGGCTTGAAAGTCCACTAGCGGCCGCTTTTGCAACTTCGAGCGCCTCAGGTCGGGCTGCGTGAATTACAAAGAGCACTTGTCTTGTCATTGCGGTCCCTCCTGTATCGCTGTTGCTATGTCATCAAGACTAGGTTGTGCTGCGCCTTGACGTAACCACAAGAAGTACTCAACGTTTCCAGATGGCCCAGGTAGTGGACTTGCGACCACACCAGCGGTGCCAAGTCCAAGACTAAAAGCCTTCTGAGCAATTTTAGCGACACTCGAGATGCGTAACTCAGGCGAATCCACAACTCCCCCAGCGCCAAGCAAATCCTTGCCAACCTCGAATTGCGGTTTAACCATCAAAAACGCATCACCATCAGGACGCAAAACACTAGCTAGTGCCGGCAAAACGGTCTCTAAGGAGATAAAAGATAAGTCAGCAACGATTAAATCAACCGTTGTGCCAAGAATTTCAGTGGTCAAGTTGCGCACATTAGTTCGATCGATCACAGTCACGCGTTCGTCTTGACTAATTTTCCAGGCGAGCTGACCGTAGCCAACATCGACGCAGTACACATGGCCGATACCGCGACGCAAAAGTACGTCGGTAAACCCACCTGTGGAAGCGCCTGCGTCTAAAGCAACTTTGTCAGCAACTTGGACGCCAAATTTATCAAGCGCGCCGATCAACTTATGGGCGCCACGTGAGACGTAGTCATCTTGTTCGCCGGCTCGTAACTTGATTGCTGCGTTCTCGTCTACTTGAGAAGCGGCTTTAGTAGCAACCAATCCACCGACTCGCACATGGCCGGCAGAAATAAGTTCCTGAGCCTGCTCACGACTTCGGGCTAAATGGCGACGAACTAACTCGACATCAAGGCGTCGACGGGTCACTGGCCACCGAGGTCAGAAAGTGTGTCATGTAGCCGATGGCGAACATCTTCGAAAACTTCAACATGTTCGTGCACTGGTAAACCTTCAAGGTCAGTGAGCCGACCGAGTGCGTCATCCACTCGTGGCTCGCCGGTGATTGGCAGTGTTGACATTGTCACACCAACGAATGGTGTGGATGCTGCCTGAACTGCTTGCGGAGTTGTTTCTGGCGTTGAATCATCGGCAAAGCCGTCTTCGAAATCTTGTGCATCAATATCGGTCGCCACAAAATCGACTTCTGGCTCAGTGTTTTCAGATTCCACGCTAACTCCTTTGATACCTAACCTTATTGGCTGAGGTTTGCAATCTTGTCCTCGAGTTCAACAACACGCCTACGCAATGCGGCAAGTTCGTCTTCTTGAACTAATCCCAGTCGTCCGACAATCTTGTCCACTTCGGTATTCAACAATTTACGAGCCTCTTCATCAATGTCATTAGCCGTTGCTGGTGTGTTGGCAGGCAACATGGCCACAAGCTCCGCCACAAAACCCGAAGCAACCGCGCTCAGGGTTGATACCGCTTCGGCGATGGCTGGCGCATCAATTGTGGGGATGGTTCCACTTTCACGGGCTTCGCGCATTTTTTCTGACGACTGCTCAGCAAAATTTTGGGCCATTTGCGCGAAAACATTTAGATAAACCATAACTACACGCTAATGCCCAACTGGCGGGTTGCGCACGTCTAGACCAATTTCTGCCAAGGCTGCCAAAGCTTCGGCGCTTGTGCACTGACCCGTCCAACAAGAAACAGCAACAACACGTACAGCATCCAAACTGTCGCCAGCGCCCTGAAGTGTCTTGCCAGTCATGCTCCATCCACCAAGACTTATCTGATTGCCACTCACTTCGACACCTTGATGCGAATCAAGGATGCCTGTGGCTGACCAAGAAATGTAAGTTGGTCGACATTCTGGTTCTGCTGATAGGAATTCTGCGATTGAAGTCACCCCAGTGAAAACCAAGAGGCTGTCAATGCCAATTCGGTTGGCGCCCAAGATGTCAGTGTCTAAGCGATCTCCCACCACTATTGGTCGCACCGAGTTCGATCGATCGATGGATTGTTGCATCAATGGAGTCTCAGGTTTTCCTGCGACCACATCTGGCACCCGCCCTGTTGCTGTCGTTAACGCATTGACCATCGAG
>CAIVPQ010000078.1 GCA_903907835.1 uncultured Actinomycetes bacterium | reverse complement strand
TGGCTCACTAATTGAGCCTTGCACCCATGACAAATTGAGACCAGAGAGCGCCTTTAGCGAATCGTGCCCAGGCTCTCCAATAGCGCCGACTGTGCGAGCCAAGATTGTTACCAGAGTTGGATCAATGACTGTATTGGCTTTTGGCTTATAGGTATTCAGAGCTTGCAGATTTTGATCCGCGGCGGTCAAAAGGTCTGCGATAGCTGAAGTTGTTACCTGCAAGGCATTGCTTGAGCGACCTAAAATCGGGATGTGGTTGACCAGATCCCAAATAGGTTGGTGAACCAAATCTTTCGCATTGATAACCCGCTGGGTGGAATCATCTAGGACTTTAATGACATTTTTGGGGTCTTTCGTGATTTGGGAGAGTTCCAAGGCTTGTAGTTGCGAACGAGCGTTTAACACGTTGGCGCGAGCGGCAAGGCCCGTGAATAACAGCCAAGTAATCAACACGAGTGCGACAACAAGTCCTGAACTAAGGGCCTTGTGGCGACTAACCCAAGATTTCATTTAAAACTCCAACTCGATGTTTGCCGGATTGGCTAATTCCTAAGCCACTAGACATCATACAAAGTGTATCGGGGTTAGCCCTTGCGACCTCAGTCATCGCAATCTGCTCAAATTTCTTAACCTCATCCTTATGAGTTTCAAGCGATATCCCAAACAAGTTCTTTCCCATTAGGCTTGGAGGCGTAAGCAAGAGTTGAGTTGAGAATAGAAGGGGTGCAAGTATGCGCTCTTATCAAGTTAGAGCCATAGTTGTCGACGCGAGTTTGACATCAGTGACTTGGGCAACATTCTTAACTATACGCTCAGAAATTGATCCGCAATTTCAACCAGAAGGTTTTCAAAAACCTGTAATCTTCTTTACTCTCGTGGCAATTTGGTTATTGGGATTAGCACTTAACGGTTGTTATGACACCAGATATCTGGGTACCGGTGTCGAGGAATTCCGCCGCGTTGTTCGCGGATCGATACAGGCATTTCTTTTTTGTTGTTTCCTTGCCCTAGTTTTCAAACTAACACCTTCTCGATTAAATCTTTTTGTGGGTTTGTTCGTCGGCATAATCGTTATCGCAACAGGACGCAAAATCTTACAAAACCGATTAAGAAGCGAACGACTGCGAGGTGAAAGCGCTCGCTGTGGACTGGTCATTGGATCCAGTGAGTACGCCTCAATGATTACCGCTCAAGTGAACAAGCAGCCTGAACTCGGGATGAAGATTGTTGGCAGAATACCTGTTCATCAAGCCACCTCACTACATAACCAAGACACGTGGTTGCGGACCGTATCGCAGGCCGTTGAAGAAAGCGACATCAAATATTTAATCATCGAAGATAGCCCTGAGGCAGATGCTGACATGTTGAGTAAACTCTCATGGCACTTCAATAAAGATGAAGTGGAAATCATGATTACTCCGACTTTCTTAAAGAATTTTGGCCCACGACTGGAATTTGAAAATCATCAAAGTTTGCCCTTGATTTATCTTGATGAGCCAACACTTTCACTTGGCGAACGCCTAGAAAAGCGAATCCTCGATTTTTTCATCTCGATCATTGGAATCACTGTTCTACTCCCCTTTATGATTCTTATCGGCATTGGCGTATTCGTGAGCAGCCCTGGCCCAATCTTTTTCACACAAGATCGCATTGGACTTGAGGGACAAAGATTTAGATTCACTAAATTCCGCAGCATGGTGGTTGGAGCCGACAAGATGCGTCAAGACATCTTAGGAACTCCAGATGAAGAGATGACTGAACGGTATAAAGCAGATCCGCGAATCTTTGCATTTGGAAGATTCATACGTCGGTTCTCCCTTGATGAAACTCCCCAACTTTTCACCGTGCTCTTGGGCAAGATGTCGATTGTTGGTCCACGACCTTTATTAATTGAGGAGTTGGAATTACTCGGCGATGAGGACCACCGCCGCCACTTAACCAAGCCAGGGCTTACTGGACTTTGGCAGATAAACGGGCGCAAAGAGACAACTTGGGATCAACGGATTCAACTTGATCTGCAATACGTTCACCGCTGGTCAATTGGGTTGGATATCGGAATTGTTCTAAAGACAGTCAAGGTCGTGCTGACCGGGCATGGGTCTTATTAGCCAAAAGTTAGCAAGTTGGAATCAGTTATCTTTTTGATTCCTTGATTACCAGCCAGATAAATTGAACATTGCCAATAAGGTATCGTCGCCAAAGGCGTCTGGGTTCTTTACCGAGCCTATAAAGCCACTCGAAGCCACTGCCTTGAAGAAATACTGGGGCTTCTGGTTG
>CAIVPQ010000077.1 GCA_903907835.1 uncultured Actinomycetes bacterium | reverse complement strand
TCTTGACCCTGGATTCCTGGTGTGATGATGACGACTAGAAGGATTGTGGACAATAAAACCAGAGATGCCGCTGGGAGCAAGCGCCTGACTCTACGAGCAAAAAATGACAGAAGGTCAATACGATTCTTAAGTTCTAACTCTCTAAGGAGTAACCCAATAATCAAGTAGCCCGAGATAACAAAAAATATGTCAACGCCAAGGAACCCGTTTTCCATGAAAGGAAACTTTGCATGGAAAAAAATAACCAAGAGCACGGCAAGTGCTCTAAGTGCTTGGATATCTTTTCTCATGACATTTGATAATAACTTGGCGGTGCCGACTAAAGGCGGATCACGTTTGAGCCAGTAAGTTTTCCCCGAGTATCAAGGATGACCCTGGAATTAGCGGCAATTTCAGACAGGTCAAGCGATTTGTGCGCTTGTAACAAGACGACTAGGTCAGCCTCACGAACCGCAGCCAGTAAATCAGAGACACAGGTTAACTGCCTGTCACTTTGACTCTCGCCATGATCACCATCAATGTTCCACTTGTTCACGTACGGGTCAAAGTAGGAGACCTGAGCACCTGAATCCAAAAGGCCTCGGGCTAGTGGGCGTACTGGAGATTCGCGCTGGTCGGCGATGTCTGGTTTGTAGGTAACACCCAGAAGCAGAACCTTTGATCCACGCAATGCCTTCGAGAAATCATTCAATGCATCCTGAATTCGCTGTTGCACATAAATGGGCATTCCAGCATTGATCTCTTGAGCAAGCTCAACAAATCTAAATGGTCGGCCCAGCACAGTCTTTACGTGATGTGAAAGATAGTTGGGATCAATTGGAATGCAATGCCCACCAACTCCGGGTCCTGGGTAGAAGGCTTGGAAACCAAATGGTTTTGTGGCTGCACAATCTATGGCATTCCACAAATCCACACTAAGAAGATTGCTGAATTCGACAAGTTCATTCATCAGCGCAATGTTCACATGGCGATATGTATTCTCGAGTAGCTTGGCCATCTCAGCCTCACGAGCACCCTTTGCTTCGACAACAGTGTCTACAAATTGGCGATAGAAATTCGCAGCACGAGTTGTCGCTTCAGTAGTGACTCCACCAACAACTTTTGGCGTATTTTTCATACCGTAAGTGGGATTGCCTGGGTCAATGCGCTCAGGGCTAAATGCTAAATGAAAATCAATTCCAGCGCGCAGTCCGCTTTCTTCAAGAATTGGCTGCACTATGTCCTCGGTCGTACCCGGGTAAGTTGTGGATTCCAAAATGACCAACATGCCTGGATGAATCCACTTTGCGATACTACGAGTTGCCCCTATTACGGCATTCAAATCTGGGCCAGCATCAACAGTCAACGGTGTTGGCACACAAATAATGGCCACATCTGTGTCCTGCAGGATTTGTGAATCCGCGGTGGCCTGAAAGCCTCTGGCAAGCATCTCTTGAATGTCTTGGGTTGATAAGTCATCTACGTGCGAATTGCCAGCATTGAGATTTGAAACGACAGTTTCATTGAGATCAAGACCAGCTACTTTGAGGCCAGCTGCTAACGCACTTTGCGCCAAAGGCAGCCCCACATAGCCCAGTCCAATTACGACAACATCGCTTTTCATAAGGGCAATCATAGTTTGTTAGACATCAATCACTTCAACGAACCAAGACGAATCAGCACTATTTGAAGCGTCGAAGAACAAAGGAAAGAGCATTCCTAAGCCCGTTTACCTTACTAAAGTGCTTTGCGATAAAAAGTAACCGGACCGCAGGGGCATACCAACCAAATACCCGAGTGAAAATTTCCGCTCTAACCTTCAAATCACGCTGAGATCCCCAGCCGCTGCCTGAACTATCCGTGGGATGAACTGCAACGGTCACTGGAACGAAATGTGCACTTCTTTTACTTCGAAGCAAGTCTGCAATGAAAATAAATTCATCACCCAAGTAGTTGGTCACACCTGCTCCGAAATTCTCATCAAATGTCACATTGGATTCGCGAACCTTGTCAACATCGATGACCATTTCATAAGTTGCTGCTCGAGCACTATTGAATAGGTTGAGTTTTTCAATTTGAGTTGGATAATTTTTTCGTAAAACATTTTGCTCATCAACCGCTTGCCCCAAAACTAAGGCACAATCACACGCCGCAAAGTGCGCCAGGACAGCATCAAGGCCTTCGACCTTGAATTCAATATCATCGTCAGCGAAAACTAAGTACTTACCTTTGGCCTGTGCAATGGCAACATTTCGACTCTTTGCAACACCCTTCGAGTCCAACTGGACCATACGAACATCACTTCTGCTTGGCGCAACAAATTGCGTGGTTTCAGTTGGGTCTTGGACGATAACTAAGATTTCTACATCTTGCCTCGGTGCAGGCAAAACGATGTCGTTTACTCGACTCGCTAAAGATGAATAACCAATGGTTAAAAGAGCCCTCGATGCATCTTGTTGCACTGCGACCTCCCGATTTTTCCTATTTGCCAATCCGTCAGCATTGTTTGTTAGCGAGGGCCAAGCAAGGAAATTGACTTGAGCACTGCGGCTTCGACTTCATCCTTTTTCGACTCGCTGATAGCAAAGTTAGTCGTGATGTCATCAAGATTTACAAGGCGCAAGTTCAAGCCAACCACTGTGGGATTAACTTCAGCCAGATCCACACCGAGGGCATAGTCGGTGTATTTAATACCGTTGCCATGCACCTTGTCCTCTGAACCTTCGAAAGTTACCAAAGCACATGGGATTGCATAACTTTGGCAGGCAATATAGATATGCATAGCGCTAGTAACGACTGAGTCGTATTGATTTAAGGTCTCAAGCAGGGTGCGAATGCCGTCGGGATGTCCAACTAAAACTTCGAGTTCATCCATGTGATCTGGTAGCTGCATTGGAATTGGAAGATGTGTGAAGTGGCGTACAAATGCAACTCGACCGTTAGTGCTCTGACGAGCAATCGGCAATATGCGAGAGAGCAATACACCTGGATCGCCAAAACTCTCGACGACTGGGCCCCCTGATTCGCGCACCACTCGTGCAGTTATCGGCCCACGAACAGAAACATACTTTGCATGCTTATTGAGTTCTAGTTCATCTGTGCTGATACCAGTTCCCGCGACAATCGAGTTGGACTTAATGAAACGTCCAATTGAACCCAGTCCAATTATGTGATCTCTTTTGGCGACTCGTGTGACTGACTGATACAAAACTTTTTGGTCTGTGTAATGGCTAACAATCAAAGGGCTGAGCCAGTCGCCAAAGTTACCTGGGAACGGTCTAGCCCACCACGCCAAAGTGATTGACGAATCAGATGGCTTGGTCGAGTAATAGGAGAAGCTACGAGCAGCCTCAATAGTCTTTGACTCTGCGTGATTTGGAATGTAGCT
>CAIVPQ010000076.1 GCA_903907835.1 uncultured Actinomycetes bacterium | reverse complement strand
GGCTGTGTAGTTGAAACGATTGAAGGTCTAACAAAAAGCGGTGCTCTGGCTGATCTTCAAGAATCGTTTATGCGCCATAACGCTATGCAATGCGGCTTCTGCTCTTCGGGTATGTTGCTGGCGGCTGCTGAGCTGATTGAAAAGCAGCCTAAGGCTAGTCGTGAGGAGGTTCGCGAATGGATCTCTGGAAATTATTGTCGTTGCACTGGTTATCACTCTATCGTTGATGCGATTGTCGATGTTTTAGAGGCTCGTGCTAAGGGTCAAAAAATTAAACCTGTCGTTGCTCACGCCTAAGGGATTTAGGAAACGTATTATGAATAAGCCAAGCGATTTAAAGGGACTCGTTCTCGATCCCGTTACTAACGATCAACGCTACATCGGTAATAGCGAACCAAGACATAGCGCGCGTCGCTTGCTGGAAGGTCAAGGCACATATATTGATGACATTCAATTGCCACGCATGGGTCACGTGGTCTTCTGGCGTTCACCAGTAGCCCATATGAAGATCGGCAAAATTCATACTGAGCATGCGAGCAAGATGCAAGGTGTTCTGGCGATCGTTGATGGCGTTCAGATGGCAAAAATTTGTAAGCCTTGGGTTGCTACCCTAGGTCACTTAGCTGGTATGAAATCCGCACCTCAGCATGCTCTTGCAATTGATAGGGCTTGCTGGCAAGGTGAGCCGGTAGTTGCCGTGGTCGCAGAGACAAGGGCGCAGGCAGAAGATGCCCTGCAACTCGTTGATGTGGAGTGGGAAGAATTGCCTGCTGTGATCTCTATGGAGTCCGCGTTGGATCCGAAGACGCCATTGATTCATCCAGAATTGGGTGACAACTTGTGCTTCACCCGCAGCTTAGATGTTGGTAATGTTGATGAAGCCTTTGCGACTGCAGATGTTGTCGCTGAGGCTACTTTTGGTTTTGGGCGCCACACTGGCGTAACTCTAGAGCCGCGTTGCCAAATTGCGGATTACAACCCCGGTGAGCGTCGTCTGACCGTGTATCACTCGCAACAAGCGCCGCATATGATGCAAGACTTGTATTGCCGTCAGTTTGGTTTATCTGAATCCGATGTGCATGTAATTTGTAAAGACGTTGGCGGATCTTTTGGTATCAAGGTGCACGCCTATCCTGATGATTTTGCGACCGTCGGTTTGGCTATGATGCTGGAGCGCCCGGTGAAGTTTGTGGCCGATCGCTTGGAATCTTTTACGAGCGATATTCATGCTCGTGAGCACCGCATTAAAGGGCGGATTGCGGCTAATAAAGCAGGCGATATCTTAGCCTTTGAGATTCATGACCTAACGGGTATTGGACCTTATTCCATGTTCCCCAGGACCAGTGCAATTGAGGGTAACCAAGTAGTGAACTTGGTTGGTGGTCCTTATAAGCACCAACACTATCGTGCGCATTTAGATGTGGTGTTTCAGAATAAAACTCCCACTTGCCAATACCGTGGAGTCGGTCATCCGATTGCGTGTGCGGTGACCGAGGGCTTGGTAGATTTGGCTGCTCAAAAGTTGCAGATGGATCCGCTAGAGTTTCGTAAGCGCACTGTGATCCCTGATGATGCTTATCCCTGTTCTG
>CAIVPQ010000075.1 GCA_903907835.1 uncultured Actinomycetes bacterium | reverse complement strand
GGGTAGATCTCATCATAGTCCTGAACGTACATCATTACTGAAACACCAACTTGCTTGGAATGTGATAAGCACATAGCTGAGCGAGCCTTATCACGTGCCTGAGCAAAGACTGGAAATAGTATAGCAGCAAGAATGGCGATAATCGCGATAACGACGAGCAACTCAATGAGTGTAAACGCTGCGCGGTCATTTGACGTAGGCCTGTTCAACTGTCGCATGAAATAAACCCTCTTTTCAAGTTCGCTTTGATTGGACAGAAATGAGATTGTCCACTACAAAGCCACGTCAATCTACCGGTATACAGGTACGGATTTGATTAAGCGATGGCGACATTTATGCGTCAGTAATTGAAACTTAACTAATAGTTAATGAATACACCTGTTGAGAATGCTGTGATTGAGACACATCGATTTGGACGGAGAATTTAGTGGAAAACACTTCCGTAACAAACGACTCTGCTGTTTTTATAATCATCAGTATTTCTATTTTTCACGAGGTGGATGCACAGATATGAGGCGCATTTCTACGCAAAAAGTTAACGGTTGGCTCGTACATTGGCCTGATCCCAACTATCTGAATCGTGTTCTGGAAGCGGCACCACGCTACAAGATTAATCACCTTGAACTGTCGCACGACATCATCATGCAGGTGGATGAAGCAACGGAAGACTTGAAGCGGGGAGAACTCATCGAATCAGTGGCCAAACGTTCCCGTGCAATGGGAATCAAGAGCTACATCTGGGCACATGAAATTAATACTCGAGACAAAAATGCTCCACTAAATCCGGAGTCCATCGAGGGAAAAGTGTTTTGGGAAAAACGCCGCGACGCGTATCGCCGTACTTTACGTGCATGTCCATCTGTCTCTGGCGTTGTCCTAATGTTTGGCTCATCACCCCTTGAAGTCTGGGAACTTCCCTCCACACCTGATAAAGGAGATGGATGGCAACGACGATCCGCAGCCCAACGTGTTCGGTTTATTACGGATTTGGTTTGCTCGGTTGTGCGGGACGAGCTTAATAAAGAGGTTTTTGTCCGTGATTTCAACCATGGACCTTCGCAGCTGGAATCCATTCGTGAGGCTTTAAAAGATTACTCAGGAATTACTATTATTTCCAAAGTAGAACCTCAGGACTTTCAACCTTTCTATCCACATTCATCTACCCTCGGCGCGTTCGGGACGACGCCACAAATCGTTGAGATTGACCTTTGCGGCGAGTACTGGGGGCAATCATTAATTCTAACTTCGCTTCCCCAATATGCCCTATACCGTCTAAAATACGATCAATTGCAGGGGACGGTTGGTGCTGTCGCTCGAGTGGATTGTTACTCCAACTCTACGCTAGGGACACCATCAGAAATTAACCTCTACGCATTTCAGCGAGTTCTGCAGGACCGTAATGTCACCGCCGATGCAATTTACGCAGAATGGATGAAAAAGCGTTATGGTCTCAAACCCGAAGGAATAGCTGCACGGCAGATGACTGCGATTTTCGAGCGTTCTTGGCAAATGGCGCTGAAACTGTACTACACGCAAGGCTTCTGGACCTGGAAAAACCTTTCGAGCATTCCGGAACGTTCAGCCAGCATCGACGGCGGTATCGTTGGTAAATCGAATGCACTCTGGGATTCAGCGGCGAAACCATTGGAGAAGCGTCTCATACGTCCGGATGGTGCGCTGGTAAGGGCGATTCAGAAAGAAAAAGCGGAAGCTGTCAACCTAGCGCAGACTAACCTTGAAGCTCTGATCGGTATTCGCTCGGCTCTTCGGCAAGCAGACTTCGCAGATTTGGAACGACGTTTGCGCCTCGCAGTTGATCTCGCCAAGATATATCAAGTCATCGCTGACGCGTATTGGCGTATAAAACTTGCTGAAAACATGCCAAGTGATGTAGAAGCAAGCGCGGACAAGATCAACACCTCTCTTTCCGCTCTGACGCAATTGGCATCCTTATTAGAAAAAAAGTCGGCAGATTTTCCATGGATCGGAAAACAATCGCAGCGACTAGTCAGCCTGCAAAAGGACCTGTCAGAGCGGTACAGCCGTCTCTTGCGCTAGTAGAAGAAAGTAAAAACGCTCAAAGTCCGTGACCTCTTGGATATCGAAGTGTTTTGCAACATCCTGGATGTCCAACTGAAAACTGGCGTTCCCAGAGTCTATTACATCCAAGTACCATCACAATCGGCACTGGGCTATAAAGCGCCATCCGAATATGCAAACATCAAACCTGAATCCTAAATGTAACCATTGATATACAAAATGGGTGCAGATTGTAGTTTCCAGAAACAACTGGTTTCAAACTTGATTCAGGGGAACGTGAGTTGACACCAATAATCCGAATTGTCAATGTCGCTTGGCTTATGTACTGGGCATAATTGATGGTTACTACGATTCCGTGGAATCCGATAATACTTACTAATGCGCGCAATGATGGTTCGCACTTCTGTTTTGTTTCGTGTATCTACCGGGTAATGCCCACAACCCCTCCTGCTATAATTGGGCAACAGATTGTCCTACCATACTTATGGGTAGTTTTGGTTTTGCATTGCCCGAACCCATTGATCGACAAATCCACCTCAGCTCCAGATTAGCCTTGCAATGTGATAATGGAGAAGGCTGACGCATGATCCTAGAAAATAAACTAAACATCACAAACCAGGTCGAGCTGGCAAGAGCCGAAGAGCGCCTTAGCAAATTACGAGCAAAGCAGCTCTTCGACACGGGCGATATTGAGAAGGTTGATTTCGGAACATTTGCTGGTTTGACGTTTATCCACCGCTACTTGTTTTCGGATGTCTATGCATTTGCGGGCAATATCCGCGATGTGAACATTGCCAAGGGGAATTTTCGCTTTGCGCCGTTGATGTATCTGGAAGCATCCCTCAACCATATAGATACGATGCCCCAAGGCACCTTTGACGAAAATGTCGAGAAGTATGTCGAAATGAACGTGGCGCATCCTTTTCGTGAGGGGAATGGACGGGCGACACGCATTTGGCTTGACTTGATGCTAAAGCGTGGGCCACAGCTTGTCGTGGATTGGAATCAAGTTGATAAAGAAGATTACCTATCGGCGATGCAGCGCAGTCCGGTGAAAGATGTTGAGATCAAGGCTCTCTTGAAACAAGCCCTGACCGATCAGATTCATGATCGTGCATTGTTTATGAAGGGCATCGATGTAAGCTATTACTACGAAGGCTATAGCGAATTCAGAACCGAGGATCTGTAGCCACTGGTATACCAAATGGGGTCTGGCCACCATTGTCTCCACCAATAATTGGTGTCAAAACTGGTGTCAAACTCCACCACCCACGAAAAAAGCCCCTCATCTGAGGGGCTTTCTTATCCTAAAATGCTTAAGCCGACGATCCGGATCGAACGGACGACCTGCTGTTTACGAAGAGGTTTTTGGCACGTTTTTGAACCGCCAAAAATGCCGATTTAGCCTATGTGAATGGGTGAAAACCATGCATTCAACGAGGGTTTTTATACGGAAATCTTGCGAATTGGTGTCAAACTGGTGTCAGGGGATGGTGAGTTGACACCAATTGCAAATCGGCATGAATCACCCGCGCGAAACAGGAGAACCGGGTGGAAGCTACCAAGATTCTGATGTCCGTGCTTGGGGAAACAGTTTGTCTTGGTTTCCTGCAGCTGCTGGCAAACTAACTCGTAATGTGTCGTAAAAAGAATCCT
>CAIVPQ010000074.1 GCA_903907835.1 uncultured Actinomycetes bacterium | reverse complement strand
CGACAGCAAGGAAGGAAACAATTCCCGCAAAAATGGGCTCTATCTGTTCAGAGAGATCGCTAGAAATGCTCTGCAGAGCGATTGCAACGATGACGCTTGCCACGATTGCGGATCCAACACCGTATGAAACGAATCGAATTAAGGGCTTGCGATCAGTTCTGACTAAATAAGTAACAAGAATACTGACTACAAGAGCCGCTTCCAGACCTTCGCGAAGTCCGATGATGAAATTACCTAGCATCCTGTGCCATTTCTCCCTAACAAATCAGTGCTGAATTACGCAACTAAACGGTTTCGTAATTAGTTTACGCTCAAGAGCACACTTGTGCAATTTGAGAGGATTCGCTGGCTTATTCAGCTTTTGCGGCTATTTGTGGGTCCGATTGCAAGGCAACTGCATGCCTCATCGACTCGCGGGCATGCTTGCGATCGCCTGTTATGTGATATCCAAGTGCAACTTGGTACCAAGCAACCCATGACTCTGGAGTCAATTTTGCATTCTCAACAGCAGCCAGAAGATACGCCTCATTCTCTTCATCTGTTGCAATCTTCATGGGCAGAAGATCTGGATCAACTAACTTTGCAATTCTGGCGGTGGCAAACCCAAATCGTATTTCACGGTATACAAGATAACTGCCGAGCACCGGGATGAGAATTACTGCGACACCCAGTATTTTTGCCGGGCTGCTTTCCGAGGCGATTAATACCAGGCCACGTGAAACTGAAAAGGCCATGTAGACAGAAAGCAACACTGTCATGAGAAATGCGATTGGTTTAGCCATTTAGAGACCTAACATTCCTTCTAAACCGATAGTAAGTCCACTAGTTTCATCAATTTTGCGAATGCCCAGAAGGACTCCTGGCATAAATGATTCACGGTCATAAGAATCATGACGAATTATGAGAGATTCGCCTGGCCCACCAAAGATAACCTCCTGATGGGCAAGTAATCCCTGAAGACGCACACTATGGATCTTCACTCCATCTACATCCGCACCGCGAGCACCGGCAAGCGCGTCACTGGTCGCATCTGGCATGGGTCCTAAATTGTGATCCGTTCGCGCTTGTCCAATTAGTTCAGCTGTTCGACGCGCTGTGCCACTGGGGGCATCCGCTTTACGTGGGTGATGCAGCTCAACAATTTCCACACTTTCGAAATATGGCGTTGCTTGCTTGGCAAACTGCATCATCAAGACTGCCGCTAGGCCAAAATTTGGGGCAATCAAAATGTTGCTGTTTGATTCCTTCAGGAGATTTTCAAGCTTTTCTATCCGTTGGGAATCAAAGCCTGTTGTACCTACTACTGCATGAATGTTGTTTGCGATTAAGAATTGTAAGTTGTCCATCACAACTTCGGGGCGTGTGAAATCAACTACAACTTGGGCCCTAGCCTCGACTAAATCGTTGAGATCGTCACCAACATCCAGTGCCGAGACCAATTCGCAATCACCTGCTTGGGCTACAGCCTCACATACAGTTGCTCCCATTCGCCCCTTTGCGCCAAGAACGCCAACTCGTATTGGTGTATTCATTATCACTCCGGTCCTACAACTGCGGTTAGCCATTCTTGGGACCACAAATGGTGTGCCAAGGCATTGACTTCTTCAATCGTAACGGCGTTTACTCTGGCGAGTACTTCAGACACAGATGGCACATAACCATTGTTCATCTCGCTGCGAGCAATTCGGCTCATGCGTGATGAAGTATCTTCAAGTCCTAGAACCATTCCCCCAGCAACTTGTCCCTTTGCACGGTTCAGTTCGTCAGTGGTCACACCATTTTGAGCAAGGTCCGATAACACATCAGTGCAAACTTCTCGAACAGTTTCTAGACGCTTGGGATTACATCCTGCATACACTCCGACAATTCCAGAATCTTGAAACTGTTGCGCAAATGAATAAACCGTATAGACAAGACCACGCTTTTCACGCACTTCCTGGAATAAACGGCTAGACATTCCCCCACCTAAAATGGCATTCAACAAGGTGAGCTGATATCGACGCTCATCAGCACGATCGAGACCTGGGACACCGATGACAACATTTGATTGCTCAGTTGTTTTAGCGAAAGTTACTAGTCCGCCATTTCGGTTGACTTTTGCCTTGTTTTTAGTTGGTACGAACGGAGCCGCATCTCCAGAAAGATCAACGCCTCCGGCTTCGAAAGCCTTACGAAGTCGTTTAACTACTTGCGCATGATCAACATTGCCAGCAATAGCAACAACAATACGATCTGGCGTGTAGTACTTACGATAAAAACCATGAACTGAACGCCTTGACAGCGATGAAATGTTTTCGGTTGTGCCCAAGATGGAACGACCCAGTGGTGCATCGCCAAACATTGCGCTGGCAAAGTGTTCATGTACCAGGTCTGATGGATCATCATCACGCATAGATATTTCTTCAAGCACAACTTGTCGTTCGGAATCCACGTCATAGCTTGAAATGGTCGCCGATGTGATCATGTCAATGAGAATGTCAATTGCAGTCGGCACACTGGTATCAAGAACACGGGTGTAAAAGCAGGTGTATTCCTTCGATGTGAAGGCATTCATTTCACCGCCGACAGCGTCGATGGTTGATGAGATATCTAAAGCGGAACGATTTTTAGTTCCTTTAAAAAGTAAATGTTCTAAATAATGTGCTGAGCCAGTTTGCGAGGCGACTTCATCGCGAGAACCCACATTGACCCATACCCCGATAGCCGCAGAACGTACATTGGGCATATGTTCAGTGATGATTCGAAGACCGCCAGGAAGAACAGTGCGCTTAACCAATCCACCCTGATCAGCGGTCAATAACGTGCGAGTGGTCCCAGGGCGTTGTTCATGCCCTAGGACCACTGCGGAATTTCTGGGTGACACGTTTTAGTCTTCGTCTCCAGCGTCGGTTACTTCGCCTTCAACTACTGGAACTAGCGAAAGCTTTCCACGAGGATCGATTTCAGCGATTTCTACGTGAACCTTGTCGCCAATCTTTACGACATCATCGACATTTTCGACCCGCTTTCCACCGGAAAGTTTACGAAGCTGACTGATGTGAAGTAGACCGTCTTTACCTGGTGAAAGCGAGATGAATGCACCGAAGTTTGTTGTCTTCACGACAGTGCCCATGTAGCGTTCGCCAACTTCTGGCATGGTTGGGTTTGCAATCGCATTAACCTGCGCGCGAGCGGCTTCTGCTGATTCCCCATTGGTTGCACCGATGTAAACCGTACCGTCGTCACCGATTGAGATGTCAGCGCCAGTTTCTTCTTGAATCTGGTTGATGATTTTGCCCTTTGGACCAATCACTTCGCCGATCTTGTCTACTGGGATGTTGACTGTGATGATTCGCGGAGCAAACTGCGACATCTCATCAGGAACATCGATCGCTTCAAGCATTACATCAAGAATTGCAAGACGGGCTTCGCGTGCTTGCGTCAGCGCGCTAGCAAGAACTGAGGCTGGAATTCCATCCAACTTAGTGTCTAGCTGCAAAGCCGTGATGAAGTCTTTAGTTCCAGCAACCTTGAAGTCCATGTCGCCAAATGCATCCTCAGCGCCAAGGATGTCAGTTAGTGCAACATACTCAGTCTTGCCGTTGATTTCATCAGAGATTAGGCCCATTGCGATACCAGCAACTGGTGCCTTTAGGGGCACGCCTGCATTAAGTAGCGACAGTGTTGAGGCACATACAGAACCCATGGAAGTTGAACCATTTGAACCAAGTGCTTCAGATACCTGACGGATTGCGTATGGGAAATCAGCCTGTGCTGGAAGAACTGGAACAAGTGCTCGTTCTGCAAGCGCACCGTGTCCAATTTCGCGACGCTTTGGACTACCTACACGACCAGTTTCACCAGTTGAGTATGGCGGGAAGTTGTAGTTGTGCATGTAATGCTTACGCGTTACTGGGGACAAAGTGTCCAACTGTTGTTCCATCTTGAGCATGTTCAAAGTGGTTACGCCAAGAATCTGAGTCTCGCCGCGCTCGAACAAAGCGGAACCATGTGCACGAGGAAGAATCTCAACTTCAGCTGAAAGAGTGCGAAGATCGCGAAGTCCACGGCCATCGATGCGAACCTTGTCAGTGATAACGCGCTTGCGAACAAGCTTCTTGGTTAGCGAGCGAAGAGCTGCGCTTACTTCCTTTTCGCGACCTTCAAAGTCGGCGCCTACACGCTCGACAGTTAGAGCCTTTACGCGGTCTAATTCAGTTTCGCGCTCTTGCTTACCTGCGATAGTTAACGCGGCAGCAAGTTCAGTTGATACTGCACTTTCAACTGCTGCAAAAACATCGTCCTGGTAATCAAGGAAGATTGGGAATTCTGCAGTCTCTTTGCCAGCGACAGCGGCAAGTTCTGCTTGGGCGCGGCAAAGTTCAGCGATAAATGGCTTTGATGCTTCAAGGCCTTGAGAAACAATGTCTTCGGACGGAGCCGGAGCGCCACCTGCGATGAGATCGATTGTTGATTCAGTTGCTTCGGCTTCAACCATCATGATTGCCACATCGTCGCCGATAACGCGACCAGCAACGACCATATCAAACACGGCTTCTGATAGTTGTTCATGATTTGGGAATGCAATCCATTGACCCTTGATTAACGCGATACGAACGCCACCAATCGGACCTGAGAAAGGCAAACCAGCAAGTTGCGTGGACATTGATGCAGCATTGATCGCGATGACATCGTAAAGCTCAATTGGGTTTAGCGACATTACAGTCACAACAACCTGAACCTCATTGCGAAGTCCCTTGACAAAGGATGGGCGCAAAGGACGGTCGATCAGACGACAAGTAAGAATCGCATCTTCGGAGGGGCGACCTTCACGACGGAAGAACGAACCTGGGATGCGTCCAACTGCGTACATACGCTCTTCGACATCGACTGTTAATGGGAAAAAATCAAACTGATCTTTCGGGGACTTGCCAGCTGTTGTTGCTGAAAGCAACATTGTGTCGTCATCTAGGTAAGCAACGGCGCTGCCTGAAGCCTGATGAGCTAAACGACCTGTTTCGAACTTGATTGTGCGTTTTCCAAATGACCCGTTGTCAATGACAGCAACGCTGCTGTGTACTTCGAAACCCTCCATGGGTTATCTCCCTTACTGATTAAGGGACTACACGCTCGAACAATTTAGGCTCACGATGAGTCCTAGGCCGATCTTCGATCGAGGTGCGCGGCCCATTCGGGGCCGAATACCACTACCGAGGACCGACGTACTTATTGCAAATGAACGCGAAAGTCCCGTTGATTTGTTGACCTAGTGGCCAACTTGGTGTGGAGTGTGCTGATTTTTGAAACCAGCACACCCACATAGAACTATCGGCGGATGCCGAGCTTTTCGATGATTGCACGGTAACGATTGATGTCTGTCTTGATTAAGTAATCGAGTAGACGACGACGCTTACCTACAAGAAGAAGCAACCCACGACGACTGTGGTGGTCGTGCTTGTGAGTTTTTAGATGACCTGTTAAATCATTGATTCGACGGGTCATTAGTGCAATCTGAACTTCTGGGCTTCCAGTGTCGCCAGGCTTTGTGCCATGTTCGGCGATGATTACGGACTTAACTTCTGTTTCTAACGGCATTTATTTCCTCTGGGCGCGTAAGGGTTGAAATGTTTATCAACCAAATGAATAGTCACGTGAATTGGGGCACCCACCCCGATTCCGTCCGCCTTTAGGGTATCAGGCTTAGGGATATCGGGGAAATCGCCAATTCGGGCCTCGTAATCTACAAAACTAGCCCAAGTGATGCTGTTCGCCCTCGCTAATCGGCTTTATCCACCAAGATTGACGAAGTCAGTGATTTGCTCTTGTGCAACCTCAACATCGCGGTTCATGGCCGTTATCAGCGAATCAATCCCATCGAATGCCTGCATTTGGCGAACGTGGCCAATGAAATCAAGATCAACGACTTGGCCATAGAGGTCTAGATCATTGCGTCCGAGAACATGAGCCTCCACGCGCCGGCCGACTACGCCTTCGAATGTTGGGTTAGTACCAATGCTGACCGCTACGGGATGAACCGCATTTGCGGTGCTGAGAAGGCCCGAATACACACCATCAGCTGGAATTATCAAGCCCTCAGGCACTGCCAAGTTAGCTGTCGGAAACCCAAGTTCGCGTCCACGATGATCACCATGAACTACTTCCCCACTTACGCGGTGTGGGCGACCTAACAGCATCTTGGCATTTGCAGCATCGCCCTCGAGAATGAACTTTCGAATACGGGTGGATGACCAAACCTTAGAATCTCCGAATAGTTCCAATTTTTTGACTTCAATACCGAATTTTTTGGTAAGAGCAATCAATGTCTCTACATCGCCAACGGCTTTGTGACCAAAACGAAAGTTTTCGCCTACCAAAATAACATCGGCTTGTAGACGTCCAACAATAATCTCCTCAACGAAACACCCAGGAGACATCTGAGACATCGCCAGGTCAAAATTCAACATTTCAACTTGATCGATTCCAAGGGCTTCCAAAATTTCTTGGCGTCGCGCTGGCAATGTAAGCAAACCCTGGAAATCAAATGGACGCAAGAAAGATGTTGGATGCGGGTCAAATGATGCCGTAACTGCTAGGGCACCGATTTCACGCGCAAGTGTTATAGCTTGTTTAAGTAGCACCTGATGCCCTAAGTGCACGCCATCAAATACACCAATGGTTAGCACTACTGGTGCGGATTTAACCTTGTCCATGCATGAACACCACCACAGGTATCAGTTCATTAGAAACGTTTTCGCAAAGCGATATAACTTCGCCATCTGCGGAAAAAACAGCATTGATTCCAGAGCCTGCTTCAATCGGGGCGGGAATCTTGACGCCATGCCGAGCGCGCACAATCTCACTGTCGGGGATTACTAGCACCGGGAAAGCCGCACGCACAGCATCTGCAAGTGGGATAAATTTGGGATTTTCTTCCAACAGGTCAAGTGCAACCATCTCACTGAAAACTCCTGAACGTGTTCGCCTTAGAGATGTTAGGTGTCCGCCAACTCCAAGCTGCGCACCAATGTCACGAGCAAGTGCGCGAATGTAAGTCCCAGCACTACAAACAACTCTTACTTTGACATCAATGAGATGCTCGACATCAATGTGTTCGATACTCAAAATTTCAAGATCATGAACCATAACTTGTCGTTGTGGAATTTCTATCTCTTCGCCATCTCGAACTCGCGCATAGGCGCGTTTGCCATCTATCTTTATCGCGCTGACATTACTTGGGCGTTGCCAGATATGACCACGGTAATCCCTAACTGTCTCCAGTATCTGTGCATCAGTTATTTGCTCGGCGCTAACCTGATTGATAATTTCCCCTTGCGCATCATCAGTGTCAGTGGCGATCCCGAGTCGTATGGTGGCTACGTATTCTTTATCGCTAGCCGTTAGATAACCCAGAAGCCTAGTTCCACGACCGATACCTAAAACCAACATGCCTGTTGCCATCGGGTCAAGGGTGCCCGCGTGACCAACTTTTCGAGTACCGAAAATGCGACGCGTGCGGGCGACAACATCGTGGGATGTTGGCCCCTGCGGTTTATCGATTAATACGATTCCATCGATTGACATGTTAAATCTTTGGCGCGCTTGCTAACTGAGTTGTGAGTTCTGCAATAAGCGCAACGATGTCATCTGATCCGGTATAACCAGCGGCGAATCTATGACCCCCGCCACCAAGTGCAGTTGATACCGCACCGACATCTATCACTGCCTTGCTTCGAAGTGAACCTTTCCAGATTCCGTCATCGGCTTGTTTGAAAACGGCGGCCACTTCAGCCTCAGATGTGCGACGAAGAACATCAATCACGCGCTCCATCGCCAATTCAGGCAGATCACCGCGTTGACCAGTAGCAATAGTCGTGTAAACAAGGCCTAACCCATTTACAGCTTCGGGAATTAAGACTGCGTTTTGTAGCGCAGTTCCCATCATGGTCAAGGCATCAAACGGTTCATCATCAAATAACAACCGCGCGATTGAACTGTGATCTATCCCAGTGTCGAAAAGTCGCGCGCCAATTCGTAAAGTATCACCAGTCGCACCTTGAAATTTAAAGGATCCAGTATCGGTAACTAATCCCGCATAAAGGCAAGCCGCAATCGCTTGAGTCAATTCGATGTCCAAAAGATCGATGAGTTTAAGTGCCATTTCCGCGGTAGCCGCAGCCTGCGGATCAACAAGATGTATCTTGCCAAATCCGGTAAAGGACGCGTGATGATCAATCGCAATCGAGTTTGGCGCATCGTGCAGAACTTGAGCCAATGTTCCGAGTCTCTCGTGCGACGATGTGTCGCAGGAAATAACCAAATCAGGTTGGGCAATGTTCTCGGGAGCAACCACAAGCTCTACTCCGGGCAAAAACTCCAACGATTGCGGAACTACAAAGTCAGGCTCACCGACCGATACCTGCACAGACTTACCAGCACTAGTAAGCGATAAACCAATTGCTAGGGCAGAACCCAAAGCGTCAGCATCTGGGGTGACGTGAGCCACCAAAAGTACCCTCTGTGCGACCGAAATTGCATCCACCGCATCCGCCCACTCGGGCGTCTTTGAAAAATCACCCATGGTTACTCATCTTCAGATGGCTTGCGGTAGGGATCAGCTTCACCTGCGAATTTCGCTTCCTTGGCCTGCTCCTGCACAACCTTGTCAGCCGCACGTGCCTCATTAAGTAAGTCATCAATGACACGAACATTCTCCGGTAGCGCATCTCTAATGAAGACAACACTCGGGGTGAACTTTATTCCGGTGCGTTTGCCTATTTCGCTGCGCACAAGACCCTTGCCCGATTCCAAAGCCGCCGCAGTACTCTTGGCTTCTTCCTCGGTTCCAAGCACTGTGTAGAAAACTGTGGCCTCGCGCAAATCTGGTGTTACTCGAACGCCAGTCACTGTTATGAATCCAAGGCGCGGATCCTTGATTTTTAGCTCAAGGGTCTCCGCAACTATCTCTTGAATTCGCTCGCCAATTTTACGGGCGCGACCTGCATCAGCCATTAGATTCTCCTTTGAAAAAGTACGCGCGATTAAGCGCGTACCTTTTCACGCATTTCGAATGTTTCAATAACGTCGCCGACCTTGATGTCGTTGAATGATCCAAGACCGATACCACATTCGAAGCCTTCGCGGACTTCGGTGGCATCGTCCTTGAAGCGACGTAGAGTGTCGATTGATAGGTCAGCCTTAACAACTGATCCATCTCGCACCAAACGGGCCTTGGACTTGCGCTTGATTTCGCCCTTAGAAACTATGCAACCTGCAATGTTTCCAAACTTGCTTGAGCGATAAACCTCTCGCACTTCGGCTGAACCGACTTCGACCTCTTCGTACTCGGCCTTACGCATGCCCTTAAGTGAAGATTCGATGTCATCGATAACGCCGTAGATGACGTTGTAGAAGCGAATTTCGACGCCTTCACGGTCAGCCAAGTCGCGAGACTTGCCTTCAGGACGCACATTGAAACCGATAATAAGTGCATCTGAGGCGGCTGCCAACGAAACATCGTTTTCGGTGATAGCTCCAACGCCACGGTGAATAACATGCAGGCTGACATTCTCATCGCCGACATCAATTCCAAGTAATGCATCTTCAAGTGCCTCGACGGAACCTGATACGTCACCCTTAATAATGATCTTGAGCTCGGCAATTTCGCCCTTCTCAAGAGTCTTGAGTACATCTTCAAGAGTTGTACGTCCGCGTCGTGCCGCAAGTTGGGCATTGCGCTCACGTGCTTGACGTGATTGTGCGATCTGTCGCGCGATACGGTCTTCAGAAACAACTAAGAATGTATCGCCAGCGCTCGGCACGGATGTTAGACCAAGTACCTGAACAGCGCGTGCTGGTCCTGCCTCAGAAACAACTTCGCCATTTTCATCCAACATTGCACGAACACGACCAAATGCATCACCGACAACAATCGAAGCGCCCGGACGCAAAGTTCCGCGCTGGACTAGAACAGTAGCCACTGGTCCACGTCCGCGGTCAAGATTGGCTTCAATTGCCACGCCTTGCGCATCTTGTTCAGAGTTTGCATGCAGATCGAGACCGGCATCGGCCGTAAGCAAGATTGAATCAATTAGTTGATCAATGTTGATTCCACTCTTTGCGGATACATCAATAAAGATGGTGTCGCCACCATACTCTTCAGGAACTAGGCCATATTCTGCGAGTTGGCCGCGCACCTTGACCGGATCAGATCCTTCTTTATCAATCTTGTTAACTGCTACAACGATTGGAACTCCAGCAGCCTGCGCATGGTTAAGCGCTTCAATCGTCTGAGGCTTAACACCATCATCAGCGGCAACCACAAGAACAGCGATGTCCGTTACCTGTGCTCCACGAGCACGCATAGCCGTGAACGCTTCGTGGCCTGGGGTATCGATGAATGTGATTGCACGTTCAACGCCTTCATGAATGTGATGAATTTGGTAGGCGCCAATGTGTTGAGTGATGCCACCAGCCTCACGCTCAACTACGTCAGTTTGACGGATTGCATCAAGCAAACGAGTCTTTCCATGATCTACGTGACCCATGACAGTTACAACAGGAGGACGAATAACCCAATCCTCTGCAGCACCTTCATCTGCGAATTCCAAATCGAATGACTCAAGCAATTCGCGGTCTTCATCTTCAGGCGAAATTACTTGCACATCGTAATTTAGTTCCGCACCCAAAAGCGACAAAGTGTCTTCATTAACTGACTGAGTTGCGGTAACCATCTCACCCATTTTGAACAACAACTGCACCAATGCGGCTGGCTCTGCATCAATCTTGTCTGCAAAATCAGTAAGCGAACACCCGCGAGCCAAACGTAAAGTTTGTCCCTGACCCATGCGAACTGTAGAACCACCCATTGAAGGCGCTTGCATGTTGTCCCACTCTTGACGCTTTGCCCGCTTTGACTTACGAGCCTTCGAAGGCTTACCCCCTGCACGACCAAAAGCTCCTGCAGCTTGGCCACGACCACCTGCTGCTGGACGACCTCCACCACCTGGTCGACCTGGTCCGGCTGGTGCACCAGCACCTGCTCCAGCACCTGGGGCTGCGCCTGGG
>CAIVPQ010000073.1 GCA_903907835.1 uncultured Actinomycetes bacterium | reverse complement strand
TTGGAACCATCAAGTGCAATGACATTATTTTCTTCGCCCGCTGGTTCCTCAACGAGGTGCAGGTAACCAGATTCTTTAACAGGTGGAATCAATGCGGTCAGGGCGATTTCCTGTTTTTGAACAACACGAGCTGCTTCTGCTGGAGTAACACCATTTAGCATCAGCTTGCGCATCAGATCCAAGCGAGCCACATCTTCTGGGGTGTACCTGCGGTGTTTGCCGGCGCTATGACCCGAAGGGCCAAGGCCGTAGCGGTGCCCCCAGGTACGCAGGGTCGCTGGAGCAACTCCTATGCGGCGAGCAACTGCGCCGACAGTCAAATCCGCTTCGGGTAGGCCCGAGATTTGTGACATACCCGACATCTTTACCCACTTTTGGGCATTGCGCATTTCGAAAAAGCCCTAAATGCTAGGAAATCCACCAAATAGGCGAAAACTAATTCAAAATGTAGCCAAATGGATACTTGACTAACTTATGAAACGGTTCTAGATTGTAAGCAATTGGAATCACACTAATGTGACTAACCGTAAAGGACGTGGCAGCATGGCTGACTTATCCCGACTACCCGGACCCAATGCAGACTTTTGGGATTGGCAACTAGATTCAGCTTGCCGTGGCCTAGATTCAGATATCTTCTACCATCCAGACGGCGAGCGTGGCGCAGCCCGCGAACGACGCGTATCAAATGCGAAAGCAATCTGCGCCGCGTGCCCAGTAATTGCTCAGTGCCGTTCAGCAGCATTACAGAGCCAAGAACCATTTGGCGTCTGGGGCGGCCTTAGCGAAGAAGATCGTCAAGAAATCTTTGCGCGTAACGCTCGTGCGAAAAGACTTGCATAAGTTTCTCGCGCAAAATAAATCAATAACTTTTCGTAAATGAGAAAGACCCTGACAAAAGTGTCAGGGTCTTTCTCATTTAATTTTTATTTAGTGTGAGTGACCTGCATGGCCGTGACCATGTCCGGCATCATCTGGTGCATCTTCCTTCTTCTCAACAACCAAAGCTTCGGTTGTCAAAAGCATGCCGGCAATCGAAGCAGCATTTTCAAGAGCTGAACGAGTTACCTTCACTGGATCGATTACACCTTGAGCAATCAAGTCGCCATATTCGCCAGTCGCAGCGTTAAGTCCGCCACCAACACCAAGTTCGCGAACCTTGGCAACTACTACGTAGCCTTCAAGTCCAGCGTTCTCAGCAATCCAACGAAGTGGCTCAACAACACCCTTGCGCACAATCTGAACACCAATTGCTTGGTCGCCAGTTAGGCCAAGGTCGCCATCAAGAACGGCAGAGGCGTGGATGATGGCCGAGCCACCACCGGAAACGATGCCCTCTTCGATTGCCGCACGAGTAGCAGAAACAGCATCTTCAATGCGGTGCTTCTTTTCCTTGAGTTCAACCTCAGTGTGTGCACCAACCTTGATGACACAAACTCCACCGGAAAGTTTGGCTAAGCGTTCTTGCAGCTTTTCCTTATCCCAATCTGAATCTGAGTTATCAATCTCGCGCTTAATCTGTGAAACGCGATCAGTTACTGCCTGAGCATCACCTGCGCCATCAACGATCGTGGTGTTGTCCTTGCTGACAACAACGCGACGAGCTGAACCAAGAACTTCAACGCCAACCTGATCAATCTTTAGGCCGATGTCTGCAGAAACAACCTGGGCACCGGTCAAGATTGCGATGTCTTCGAGGATTGCCTTGCGACGATCGCCGAATGCCGGAGCCTTGATTGCAACAGATGAGAAAGTTCCACGAATGCGGTTAACCACCAAAGTGGAAAGTGCTTCGCCATCGACATCTTCACCGATGATGACAAGTGCCTTGCCAGTCTGTGAAACCTTTTCCAAAAGTGGAAGAAGTTCAGCAACGCTGGAGATCTTGCCCTGAGTAAGCAGGATGTGTGGATTCTCTAGAACCGCTTCCATCCGGTCTTGATCAGTTACGAAGTAAGGCGAGATGTAGCCCTTGTCGAACTGCATACCCTCAGTGAATTCAAGTTCCATTGCAGTGGTGCTTGATTCTTCAACCGAGATAACGCCATCTTTGCCGACCTTGTCGAAGGCTTCGGCGATAAGTTCACCGATGGTGGTATCGCGGCTTGAGATAGCAGCAACCTGTGCAATTTCAGCCTTGCCATTTACCGGACGGGCCTGATTCAAAAGTTCGGCGTTGATTGCCCGAACTGCTGAATCGATTCCGCGCTTAAGTTCTACTGGTGCGCCACCTGCAGCAACAACCTTCAGGCCTTCACGCACAAGCGCTTGGGCTAAGACTGTGGCAGTAGTAGTGCCATCGCCAGCAACATCATTTGTCTTGGTAGCAACTTCTTTAGCAAGCTGAGCGCCAAGATTCTCGAACGAATCTTCTAACTCAATCTCGCGCGCAATAGTTACACCGTCATTGGTGATTGTTGGAGCGCCCCATGACTTGCTGATAACAACATTGCGACCCTTTGGACCAAGGGTTACTTTGACTGCATCGGCAAGCGCATTAACGCCACGCTCAAGCGCGCGTCTGGCTTCCTCATCAAACTGAACAATTTTTGACATCTAATAACTACTTAACGACGATTGCAAGAATGTCGCGTGCGCCAAGAAGTAAGTACTCCTGGCCGTTGTACTTAACTTCGGTGCCACCGTACTTGGAGTAGATAACTACATCATCAACATTTACATCAAGTGGAATACGCTTTTCGCCACTTTCGTCGAAGCGACCTGGGCCTACTGCAAGGACTTTGCCCTCTTGTGGCTTTTCCTTGGCAGTATCTGGAATGACTAGGCCAGAAGCAGTAGTCTGCTCGGCTTCTAGTGACTGAACAAGAATGCGATCTTCTAATGGCTTAATGTTTATCGACACGGATGTCTCCTGTTTATTGCTCGAATTTGGAAGTTATTAGCACCCAATTTGTAGGTGTGCTACCTACAAATCTAAGAGGGAATTGGCACTCGGTCAACTTGAGTGCTAATTGCTATTGCTGGGGTAAGACTAAAAAGTCAAGTAACTCGGGCATTTCGCTCGGTCCAAACCATGACATCTCTACTTCTTCAACAGCATTTTCGACGGAAATACCAGCGAAAAGGGCCTGAATCTGCTTAAAACCGATGTCGCTTTGGAGCCGGGCCACCCCGTGAGAATCCGACTCGATTGCTAAGGATTCGGGAGCCAATTCGGCTACCAGTACTGTGACGAACTTGTTAGGCACTTGGGCCACGAGCTGCGTAGCCATCTGCATCGCCAAATCGCTTGCCACATCGGTTGCCAATGCCAATAGCGAGTCTTCGAGGACCTCTTGGTCATCTTCGTCTTGGATCTCTTGCCACTGCGGCGTTTGGACAAAACCTGAACCAACCGCATTCAATGCCGTAACCGCACCTAAATCAAAGCGCCCTAAATCACGTAAGGATGCAATCGCATCAGTTGTGATCGGCAAGTAAATACGCATAACAACATCCTGACTTGTTTTGCAGGCAAGTGACAACTCCCCCATAAGCGAGTTGATTAAAAAGGTGCAGGATCGAGTAACACCGGTGGCGGATCGAGTAAGACTGGTGGCGGTGAAGTTTCATATTCACGGCCACTTGGTGTTTGCCAAATGACATTGGCTTTCGAATCCGTTCGATATCGATGGCCATGCACAGTTTTCAATATGTGATGCCTTCGACAAAGTGCGAACAAATTACTTTCCCCAGTGTGGCCATCATCTTGCCAAGCAATTCGATGATCTAAATCACAGCGAATAGCTGGCCGATTACATCCGGGTGCTCGACAATGTCGATCGCGGGCAATGATTTTGTCGCGTAATGGTTGCGGTGGTCGATAAGTTGTGCGACCAAACTCTAAAAGGCGCCCATCAGTTGGATCAACAATCAATCTGCGAAGCCGTGAAGTGGTCGCAAGTTCACGAACACTTGTGGCGCTTAGCAAACCACCAGTTTCAACAATCTCGCCGGGGTTCTGGCTGGCACCCAACAAAGTTTCCAATGACACAACAACTTGAACTTGAGCCAACTCGTTAAGACGATCATCAGTCGCGCCAATGTCACCAGTGACTAAGCCAACCAAGATGTCAGCCATCTTGTTTGGTAAATCAGTTGAATCAGTTTCGGCGCCTGGCATCAAATGCGGATCGCGGGCAATCTTTTCCAGCACATTCATCATGCGAGCGGCTTCAAGTTCGGTAACAAAGGCGTTGAAGTAAGCCATGCCATCAGGAGCCGGGCTTAAGAAAACCTTGCGCTCGCACTTTGCCACCTGATGATTGCGGGCAAAGTGGGCTGGGACCAATCGAGCAATCGTTTGACGAACTAACCGGCGCAAATCCGCAGCTGTTCTAGTTTCGATTCGCCCAAGAACTCGATTCTGAAACTTTGTGGCCAGCAATGCGATGGTTTCACTATCGGTTGGCTTGACTTCGGCCAAGGTCAACAAATGACTGAAGCCCTCGCACACAATGCGGGCCTTGTATTCAGAGATTGTGCCAGTAGCCAGCAGGTTGAGAGTCTGCGGAAGTTGGCCGACAAAGACTCGAGCATTGGCAACTAAGTTACGAGCGTTATTCGCAGTGATGTTGAGCGCACAGGCAACCTCATCAGATTTCACATCGCTGATGGCTGGTCGGTTGGGACCGCGGGTTTCGCTCTGGCTGACTTTGCCGGCTACCGCGACGAGTGCATGTTGGCGTTGGGCGTAAGTCCACGCGAGGAGCTTTTCGATTTCCTGTAGGACATCAATGGCCTCGCTAGTCGAGGAGGTTTCAAGACTTGCGCGAGTTGCGGCAAAGTTGTTTTCGCAAATATCGATCATTGAAATACGCGTCGGGGCGCTGGCACCCGAGGCGCTGTTTTGAGGATCAGAAATACCATCCCCGCATACTCTGATCATGAAAATAAGGTACCTGTTGGGTCTGACATATTTGCAACATTTTTACTTATTTTGCGAAGTTTTTTTCAAGTTTTTTTCAAGTTTTTTAACTATTTTTTATCCACAGATTTCAACATGCTATTGACAAATTTCTAGAAATCTTTAGGCAATTATTCGCGGTTCAAAATCCAATTTGATTCCAAAATGCGCGAACACTCCACCTTGAATATGAGTTGCTAATTCCAAAACATCAGCCGCAGTTCCAGCGCCACGATTCGTGATTGCCAAAGTGTGTTTATTCGACAATGTGACGCGTTCGTTTAAACCAAAGCCTCTACCAAATCCGGCATGCTCAATGAGCCATGCCGCACTCACTTTCACTAAGCCATCACTTGCTGGCCAACTCGGTGCATTCTCGGGAGCAGAAGCCACAATCGGATTTAAGAAGAATGAACCAACACTCCAAGTGTCATGATCATCGGCATCAAGGACCATGCCTTTACCAGCGCGCAAACTAAGAACGGCATCTCGGACTTGCGCTAAGTCGGCGCGCTCGCCTACTTGCACACCAACAGCGTTCGCTAGTTCTGGGTAAGCAATCGGTGCTGACAGATTGCCTAGCCGAAGCTGGAATGTGACGCTTAGGATTACCCAACGCTTTGGATTGGCTTTGAATAATGAAGAGCGATATCCAAAGTCAAGACCGCCGACGAATAAAGTGTCCACACTATTTGTCTCGCGGTTCCATGCTCGGACTTGAGCAATAGTGTCGCTGACTTGTTGGCCATAAGCGCCAACATTTTGAATCGGAGTTGCACCAACCGAGCCAGGAATCCCAGAAAGTGTCTCGATGCCGACCCATTCGTTTTGCACTGCGTGGGATACGAAGTCATCCCAGCTATGGCCAGCCTGCACAGTGACCCAAGCACCAGCACACGCCGAAGTGTCATTGGCGATTCCGATGGAAGCAATCTGAATGACCTCGCCAGAGAATTCATCGCTCACAACTACATTGCTGCCACCACCAAGAATTAAAACTTCACGGCCTTGGGCATCCGCGCTTGATACCGCGTCAATGATTTCTTGCTCACTCGTAGCGACGATCAATGACGATGGCGTTCCACCAATTCGCAGAGTTGTTAGTTGCGCAAGTGTGGCTGTCATGAGTTGCTCTATTCAGAGAATCGAACTGTTGCGCGGGCTTGACCCAAAACGGTCTGGCCATCAAAAGTTGCAGTGAGATCAACTCGAACAGTGTGATCATCATTTACCGCGGCAACTTTGCCAGTGAAAGTTACTAGGACGCCTTCTTCGGTGTCTGGCACCACTACGGGACGAGTCATGCGCACTGAATAATCAACTACCCGAGTCGGATCGCCAACCCAATCTGTAACAACTTGAATGGCCCGACCCATCGTCAACATGCCATGAGCGATTACATCAGGCAAGCCAACAGCCTTGGCAGTTTCTTCATCACGGTGAATCGGATTCATGTCACCTGATGCGTATGCATAAGCGACTAGGTCAGCGCGAGTAAAGGAAAGAGTGATCTGTGCTAGTTCGTCGCCCACAGCGATGGCAGAAAATCCCGGTGCGATACTCATGCATCATCACCGCGCACAACTAACTTGGACCAACCGGTTACAACTAGTTCGCCGCCTGAAGAAACTTCAGTACGGAAAGTCGCCATGTTGTTGTTACCCAGGGCTTTGATGTCTTCAACAATTGTGGTGACAACTAACTCGTCACCAACAGCAATCGGACGTTGGTATTCAAAGCGCTGATCGCTGTGAACTACTCGAGTGAAATCCATCCCGAGTTTTGGATC
>CAIVPQ010000072.1 GCA_903907835.1 uncultured Actinomycetes bacterium | reverse complement strand
TAACGGCAATCGCTGCTGAAGCGCTATCTCAACTGCGTAAAGCCAAGAGTGAAGCAAAAGTGTCGATGCGTGCAGATATTTCTGCCGTCACAGTTACCGCATCCGCTCAGACCAACTCTGCCTTGGCATTAGTGGCTAGTGACCTGCGTGCTGCAGGGCGAATGTTGAGCGACTTCGAATATGTTGATGCAGGTGAATCAACTGGAACCACAATGACCCTTGAGGTCACTTTGGCTCCAGCAGAAGATAAGTAGTTATTAAGCAGACTTTTCGCGACGTACACGTTGCGGTGGTGCCACTTCGCGTGGCACCAATGTTGGGCTGGCATTATTGAGCACAACTTCTGCGTTAACAATTACCCGAGAAACATCTTGGCGACTCGGCACGTCATACATAACCGTGAGAAGTACATCTTCAAGGATTGCGCGCAGGCCTCTTGCCCCAGTGCCACGAAGAACTGCTTGTTCGGCTACTGCATCAAGGGCATCTTGAGTGAATTCAAGTTCAACACCGTCAAGTTCGAATAGCTTTTGGTATTGGCGAATTAGCGCATTCTTTGGCTCAGTTAGGACCTGAACTAAAGCCTCACGATCAAGTGCGGCAACCGATGTGAATACCGGAAGTCGACCAATGAATTCTGGAATCATGCCGAATTTAAGCATGTCTTCAGGCATTACCTGCGAGAAAATGTCATCATCTGTAACTGCTTCTGCCGCTAACTCAGATGTGAAGCCTAGTGACTTCTTTCCAACACGTTGCTTCACGATTTCATCGATCCCGGCAAATGCGCCAGCGACAATGAATAGCACATTTGTGGTGTCGATTTGAATGAATTCTTGATGTGGGTGCTTGCGTCCACCTTGTGGTGGTACCGAAGCGGTCGTGCCTTCGATGATCTTTAGCAAAGCCTGCTGGACACCTTCACCGGAGACATCACGAGTGATCGATGGGTTTTCGCTCTTGCGGGCAACCTTGTCGATTTCATCAATGTAGATGATGCCTGTCTCAGCTTTTTTAACATCGTAATCAGCGGCTTGAATAAGTTTCAGCAAGATGTTTTCAACGTCTTCACCGACATAGCCTGCTTCGGTGAGTGCAGTCGCATCAGCAATTGCAAAAGGAACATTCAACATTCGAGCCAGAGTCTGCGCTAGCAGCGTCTTGCCCGAACCAGTTGGTCCTAGAAGCAAGATGTTTGACTTGGCCAATTCAACTTTATCTTCACCAGTTCCTGATGCAGCGCCTGCTTGCACGCGCTTGTAGTGATTGTAGACCGCAACAGACATGGCTTTTTTGGCGACATCTTGGCCAATTACATACTGATCAAGGAATGAATAAATCTCGCGTGGCTTTGGAAGTTCTTCCCAATCGACCTTTACGGATTCACCGAGCTCTTCTTCGATAATTTCGTTGCACAGATCGATGCATTCATCACAGATGTAAACGCCAGGTCCGGCAATCAATTTCTTGACTTGCTTTTGGCTCTTTCCACAGAAAGAACACTTCAGCAGGTCGCCACCTTCAATTCGAGCCATGGCGAGCACCTCCGGGGGAATAAGTGTTGAAAGTTACCAACAGCGTTTAATCAAACTACCTTGAAAGTGCGACATTCTCTTGATGTACACGCCAACGCTAATTATTTGATTAGTGGAACTCTCGTGGTTAGTACCTGATCGATAATCCCGTATTCCTTTGCCATCGGAGCTGTCAAAATCTTGTCGCGTTCAATATCCACGCGGATTTCTTCAGTGCTACGACCGGTGTGGAAGGCAAAAATACCTTCCATCTCATCACGCATACGCATGATTTCATTAGCTTGAATCTCGATATCAGATCCCTGGCCGCCACCTTCGGTGTATGGCTGATGGATCAAGACACGGGCATGTGGCAATGCGTAACGCTTTCCTGGCGTACCTGCTGCAAGGATTACGGCGGCAGCGGAGGCAGCCTGACCTAGACACACAGTCTGCACATCGCACTTTACGAATTGCATAGTGTCATAGATCGCAGTCATCGCAGTGTAAGAACCACCAGGCGAGTTAATGTAAATCTGGATATCGCGGTCAGCGTCAAGTGACTCTAGAACTAGTAACTGCGCCATCACGTCATCAGCAGAAGCATCATCAATCTGTACGCCTAAGAAGATAATTCGCTCTTCGAATAATTTTCCATAAGGGTTGTATTCGCGAATACCCTGCGGAGTACGTTCAATGTAATTTGGAAGAACATAACGAGCCTGTGGTGAGTAATCCATGATCTATCCCCTATGCCATTCCGCCGGTGCCGGTTACATCTGCTGCGCTTCGAACTACGTGATCTACAAAGCCATACTCTTTTGCATCATCAGCAGCAAACCAACGGTCACGATCTGAATCTGCAGTGATAGTTTCCATGGTCTGGCCAGTGTGGAAAGCAATCAACTCGGCCATTTTGGTCTTGGTGTACATCATCTGTTCCGCTTGAATCTTGATGTCTGATGCGGTTCCGCCAATGCCGCCTGAGGGCTGATGCATCATGATTCGAGCGTGTGGCAGTGCGTAACGCTTGCCTGCTGCACCTGCACACAATAAGAACTGACCCATTGAAGCAGCAAGGCCCATGGCGACAGTTGCAACATCATTTTTTACGAATTGCATAGTGTCATAAATTGCCATACCCGCGCTCACTGAACCACCAGGTGAGTTGATGTACAAGAAGATATCTTTTTCAGGATCATCAGCCGCTAAAAGCAAAATCTGAGCGCAAATGGCGTTTGCCATTTCATCGGCTACCTGGGTGCCAAGAAAAATGATTCGTTCGCGCAGGAGACGCTGGTATACCGAATCGTCAAAACCAATTCCACTCGCAGATGAACCGCGACTCTGAGGAACTTGCACACCGGGGATTTCGATACCGCTCACTTCTACTCCTTTGAAGGCGTTCGATTTGCTGCCAAGAAAACTCGACAGAAACTTAGCAACAATTAGACACTAATGCCTTAAGTGACATTGTGTGGGGGTGACATAGCTTTGTTCGCTTGTAGCGTTGAACAACTGTCTATTGAAACTGAGCACGAGAATCCAACCCAGTACTGGCACATTCTTGGAATCATGCGTACCCAGGACGCAAATGCATAACCCAATTTTGATTCAGTTTGCACAGTAAGAACACATCACTCGCGGTATCGCACAAGCAAAATGCGCCTCAATTATGGGGTTAACCATGACTGAAGCGCAATTCACAAATCAATTGAGCAGATTAGCAACTACTACTCGTTGGACTCAAAGTTTTCTTCGTCAGAACCCTCTTCGAATGCATCAGTAAAATCTTGAATTGCAGGATCCCCACGAAGTACTGATTCCAGATCAATACGGGTGCCGTTCATGTCAACAACAGTCACTTGCTCAAGCACGTGAGAGAGTGCCTTGACGCGGCGTACCTCAGCGATTGCACCCTGAACCTGACCAGCCTTGACTAACTCATCAGCAAACTGATCTGGTGGCATGTTGTAGCGCTGAGCTTCGTTCACCAACCACTCAGACAATTCAGCGTCTGAAACCTGAATGTTTTCAATCTCAACGATTTTGTCCAAAATCATGCGGCTCTTTACCCCAGTACGCGCTGTGGATTCGAATTCCGCGCGATGATCTTGGTCACCATGTCCGTCACCAAAGTGTGCATCCAATTCTTCTTTGATTACACCTTCGGGAACATCAACTTTAATTGCTTCCATCAAAGCATCATGCGCACGATCGCGGGCTTGGTATGCCTGTTCAATTAGGCGTACTCGCCCTAGACGAGTGGCAACATCATCACGCAGTTCACCAATTGTGTCGAACTCGCTTGCAAGTTGGGCAAATTCATCGTCAGCATTCGGCAGTTCGCGTTCGCGGATTGACTGAACAGTTACGGAAACAATAATTGCTTTGCCATCCCATTCACCGTTCGTTGGAGTGAAGACAAACTCGCGCACTTCTTCAGGATTCGCGCCACGTACCGCAGCATCAAATCCAGGAACCATTCCGTCTGAACCAAGTTCGTAACTTAGTGCACTAGCGGTTATGTCTGGCACTTCGACGCCTTCGTGAGTTCCTGAAAGGTCAATCAAGAGAACGTCGCCATCTTTAGCTGCGCGCTCAACTACTTTGAGTGCACCGAAACGGCTGCGAAGAGCAGTCAGTTGCTCTTCAATCTGTTCTTCAGTTACTTCAGCGTTGTCTACAACTACCCTTAAGCCATCAAAAGCTGGAAGGTCAAATTCTGGGCGGATGTCGATTTCCGCGGTGTAAATCAGTCCCGACTCTTCATCGATGACTGTCACATCAACTTCTGGACGACCAAGTTGAACAATCTTGTTTTCAATTAGAACTTCAGCCAAGGTAGATGGAATCGCATCATTTACGGCTTCCTCTAGGACTGCTGCACGACCAACGCGTTGATCGATGATTCGAGCGGGGATTTTGCCCTTGCGAAAACCTGGGATATTGACCTGAGCTGCAATGCGTGCATACGCAGCATCAAGGCTCGGCTGTAATTCAGCAAAAGGAACTTCAATGGTTATCTTTACCCGAGTTGGGGAAATGTTTTCGACGGCGCTCTTCACGGCTCTCCTAAATAAGTGTCCTGATAGTTGTATAGCCCGCTCCCGAAGGAGCGGGCTATACGTTGTTAACCAGTCGGGGCGGAGAGACTCGAACTCTCGGTCTCCTGCTCCCAAAGCAGGCGCGCTAGCCACTACGCTACGCCCCGAATTAACTTGTTTAGTGTAGCGCGAAAAATGCGATAGTCTAAATCGCGGTCGTTAAAGTTAACGATCTACGCGGGTGTAGCTCAATGGTAGAGCCCCAGCCTTCCAAGCTGGCCATGCCGGTTCGATCCCGGTCACCCGCTCTCTTGCACTTAAAGAGAGCGGTAAGCGCTTCTAGATTATCCAGCCATTTGTGAAACTAGCATCGGGTTTATTCTCTGCGCATTGTCAAAAACTCGTCGTCAAACTCAGAGTGCTGATAAAACATCTCTTCACAAAACTGACATCATTACACCGCAAATTTCGTAACCAAAATTGTCGGGTTTATGTGACACCGATTAGATCAGCCATACCGATAGTGAAATTTTGGCCACTTTTCGTGCCAGAAACCACGATGGTTTTAAAGACTGTAAAGTTCGCTTCTGGATCACAGAATTCATCAGTCGGATCAATATTCCAACCATTATCCTTGCCGCCATAAGTCAAACGCTTGTCTGCACTCTTTGCTTGCAAGGAAAGGCACATTCCATTTTGGTTAGTGTGCATTTTTACCGTGACTAAGTATTTACCTTTTTTAATTTTTGTGAAACTCCAAGCCTGCTTAGTGTCACCATCTGTTTTATCTTTGGCAAACTTCAAAGTTCGATTAGTTGGACCACGTAAAACCACTTGAGTGACATAGAAATTGTCTTGGGCAAATGCGGTAGTGCTAAGAACAGTTCCGGAAATTGAAGGCAGTACTGGGTCTGGCTTTCCAACGAGTGTTAGCGCATAAACCGAGACAACTCGAGGCCCTGCTAATGATCCGTCACCTGGCTTTACGCCCTTGCCATATGCATTGAACTTGAATTTAGGAAATGCGGCCCGCAAATAAGTGGCCAAGGCATCAGCACGCGCTTTCGAAAGAGTAAGTGGGGTGCCTGGAGATCCATCAATGCCTAGGGGACCGATTTCATCTTTGTGGGCATATCCAACTAGACCAAAAGTTGTAGCGTTTCCGCCCTTGCGAACGAGCGCTTTCGCCGCAGACCTTTGCGCAGGGGTGAGTTCAAAAGCGTTAACCTCATATTTAACGTGATTAATGAACTTAAGAACGGCTCGCTGTTTAGCGTCTGCTGGCAAGGTACCCGTGCCAATAATTGAACAAATTAATCCAAGAACAATCAGTTTGCGTTTCAAGAGTTTTCCAATCAATAAGTCCGAAAGAGGACTTTAAACACCCTACTCAGAACCGTAACAAAGTGCGGCCAATAAAGCCACCCCCTGATTCAGCGTTTTATTCAGAAGTAAGGCTGGTGCTTCTAATCGCGAGTATTTTCGTATGCCCCAATTTGCCCAATGCGTCGAATGTGGCGGGATTCCCCACTAAATGGGGTTTTGATGAATTCGTCAATAATTGCAAAGGCTTCTTCTTGAGTGTGCTGACGGGCACCAACGCCGACTACATTTGCATCGTTATGTTCTCGTGCCAAGCGCGCTGTTTCAACATTCCAAGCCAATGCCGCTCTGATACCTCGGACCTTATTCGCAGCAATCTGCTCACCGTTACCGGAACCACCAAAGACAATTCCAAGCGAACCATCATCATTCGCTACGGCTTGCGCGGCGGCGATACAAAATTGCGGATAGTCATCCTGGGCCTCATATACAAACGCACCGTGGTCAATAACATCATGACCGAGTGATTCAAGATGTTTTGTTAAAGCATCCTTGAATTCCAGGCCAGCATGATCAGTAGCAAGGTGAATACGCATGTGACTATCTTTGCATCTCTGTCGAGTAAACCTGCGCGCCTAGTCGAATATTGGCGAACGTGTACGAGTGCGCTTCAATTCAAAGAAACCATCGGTGCCAGCAACTAGCATGACACCATCCCAAAGCTTTCCAGCCGCCTCACCTCTAGGGATAGGCGAGACTACCGGACCAAAGAATGCAACATCTCCGATATGAATGACTGGTGTTCCGACATCCATCCCAACAGGATCCATCCCAGCATGATGGCTAATCTTTAGTGCTTCATCATGGTCAGTATTTAAAGCTGCTTGCGCCAACTCGGGTTCAAGCCCGCATTCAGCAAGCGCTTCGGCTATCACTGGAGCGTAATCATCCCCCCGCCCATCGTCATGGATTCGAGTACCAAGCGCGGTGTACAACGGTCCAACTACCTTGTCGCCATGTTTTTTTTGGGCAGCAATAACAACTCGCACAGGACCCCAAGCGCGCTTCATTAATTCAACGTACTTGTCAGGAAGTTCGCGCCCATCATTTAATACAGCCAAAGACATCACATGCCAATTGGTTTCAATGGGCCTAACTTGTTCGACTTCGAGCATCCAGCGCGAGGCTATCCAAGCCCAAGGGCAAATTGGATCAAACCAAAAATCAACTGTGTCGACTGTTTCATTCATATGAGCAGAATAGCCCCTCGCCTGCATAAGCAAGGTGGAAGTGTCAAGATGTAACTAAGATTCACAACTTTCAAGGAGTTCTTGTGTCAGGAACAAACATCACTCGCGATGAAGCAGGTATCCGCTCTTCGGTCGTTTCAAATGTGCGATACGAGATTGAACTGGATTTGAGCACGCGAGACGAAACGTTTCCTACTCGTACAACTGTGCGCTTTGATGGGACTGCAGGAGCGAATACTTGGGTAGATTTCATCGCTCCGGGAGTTTCCGAAATAACCTTAAACGGTAAAGAAATTGCCCTAAGCGCCCACGATGGACATCGCATTGCGCTAACTGAATTAGCTAGTGAAAACACTTTGGTTGTGGTTGGAAGTGGCCTTTACATGAACACTGGTGAAGGCTTACACAGATTTATTGATCCAGTCGACAACGAGGTGTACCTGTACACCCAGTTTGAAGTAGCAGATGCACGCAGAGTATTCGCCTGTTTTGATCAACCAGACTTGAAAGCGACTTACCAATTTAGCCTGACCGCCCCAGCGCACTGGAAAATAATCAGCAACTCAATTTCGCCAGAACCCACCGAGCACAGCGGGGGCGTTTCTACTTGGACTTTTGAGCCGACCCTGCGGATGTCAACATACATTGCTGCAATTATTGCTGGGCCATATTTTGAAGTTAAGGACGAATATGTTGGAGACTACGGCACTTACCCATTGGGTTTCTTTTGTCGCTCGTCACTTAGTGAATTCCTAGACAAGGATGACCTCTTTACGGTCACCAAACAAGGATTTAAGTTCTTTGAAGATTCCTTTGAAACTGGGTATCCATTCATCAAATACGACCAAGTCTTCGTCCCTGAATTTAATGCCGGAGCGATGGAAAATGCTGGAGCAGTCACACACCATGAAGACCTAATCTTTAGATCCAAAGTCACTCGAGCCGCCTACGAACAGCGGGCAAATACTGTTCTGCACGAACTAGCGCACATGTGGTTCGGCGATCTTGTAACAATGTCCTGGTGGGATGACCTATGGCTGAATGAAAGTTTTGCCGAGTGGGCCGCTCATCATGCCAGTGCCAAGGCCACCAAGTACACCGAAGCGTGGACAAATTTTGTGAACCAACGCAAAGCCTGGGGTTATCGTCAAGATCAATTGCCGACTACTCACCCAATCGTCGCTGACATGGTTGATCTTGATGCAGTTGAAGTGAACTTCGATGGCATTACTTATGCAAAGGGCGCGTCAGCTCTTCGTCAGTTGGTCGCTTGGGTTGGTGAGGACAAGTTCATCTCGGGCATTCGTACCTACTTCAAAAAGCATGCCTGGGGAAATACCCAACTGTCTGACTTGCTGGTAGAACTTGAGCAAGCAAGTGGTCGTGACCTCACCGATTGGACACAACGCTGGCTCCAGACTGCCGGAGTCAACACCCTGAGACCAGAAATTACCACGCAAGATGGTCATTATTCTGCTGTGGCAGTTTTGCAAGAGCCGCCAGTTGCGCCAGAGGGCGTCTCGCAAATCTTACGACCGCATCGAATCCGCATAGGGCTCTACAACACTGTTGGAAATTCAATTGTCCGCACAGATTCTGTTGAAATCGACGTGGACGGTGCTCGCACCGAAGTGCCTGAATTGGTTGGAAAACCAGTTGCTGAGTTGCTCTTGGTCAACGATGAAGATTTAACATTTGCAAAAATCCGGCTTGATGAGCACTCATCTAAAACGGCTGTTGCTGGACTCGGCAAAATCACAGACGGAGTCGCACGCTCACTCATTTGGGGAGCCTCATGGGATATGACTCGCGATGGTGAATTAAAGACCAGCGAATATCTCGCACTTATTGCAAACACCGATTTCCTCGAGATGGAAATAGGGGTGGTACAGCAAATCTTGCTTCAAGGTCGTTCAGCGATTGAGCAATTTGGTGCGCCTACAAAGCGTGCAGATTATCGTGACAATTTATTTGCCACGATTCAAGCACAATTAAAAAATGCAGAGCCTGGTGGAGATCACCAATTGGCTTTTGTGCGCAATCTCAATGCAATCGCGCGCACTGACGAGCACACTGCACTAATCACAGAATGGCTTGAGGGTAAAAATCTTCCTGTGGGCCTGGAAGTAGATACTGATCTGCGCTGGTCATTGCTATCTCGACTAGTCGCATTGGGCAAACTCAACGAGTCAGCTATTGATACCGAATTGGCCCGAGACAATACTGCTACTGGGCAACGTCAAGCAGCTGTTGCCCGAGCCGCTATTCCAACCATCGAAGCTAAGGAACGCGCATGGGCCGCAGCAGTCACTTCAGATACCTTGACTAATGCCCTGCTGTCAGCAACCGTTGGTGGATTTGCGCAACCAGATCAACGCGAGCTGCTTGCTCCATTTATTGACAGGTACTTCGCTGTATTGCCAGAGATTTGGCGTACCCGAACTAACGAAATCGCTCAGACAATTACCGGTGGGTTCTATCCTTCGTTACTTGCTTCACAGGAAATCTTAGATAAGTCTGATGTGTTCTTGGCAGGCGATGACGATGCTGGCTCAACTCGCTTAATTCGTGAGCTACGCGACAGCGTGGCTAGATCACTTCGTTGTCAGGCTGCTGACGGGGCTTAACTCAAGTTTTTTACAGCTGGTTTTATTCGTAAGTTAGTTTGGCGCGCTCAGGGCCAGAACTTAATTGATCGCTGTTTGGATCATCAAGGAATCCGTTTTTGGTTGCCTTGCGCGCTGAACTAGTCCAACCCGGGGCAAGAACGGCAAGCGCGATAACGCCTGAGATTGCCAATGGCACAAGGAAAAACAAAACAATTGAGTGCGAGATGCCGATTCCTGCACCTGGCTCATCGCCATCATCACGCTTTCCGCCTGTTGCAAATGCTGGAGCCAGCGTGGTGGCACCAAGCACAAAGGTTGTCGAAATAACTGAGAATGAACGGCGCATGTTTATGGTCACACTCATACTTTACGCCCGCACTTAAGTTAAGTCATAGTCAACCTCTGACCATGCCTTTCCCAGCTTGGCGTTTTAAATGTTCATGAAATACACCAGATAAGGCACAATTGGCTTGTTGGGAGAAAACGAGAGGATTTCTGATGGATGGCTTTTTGTTTTGGGATTGGTTTCTTGGCACTCCGTTACGGATTGCTGGCGTGGTTGCGCTGAGTTTTATCCTTAGTTTCATCATCAATAGGGCAATAAACCGAATTACTCACCGCGCGGTAACCGTGCGTGCAAGCCGTCGTACATACTCATCAGGCGATGAGGCTAGCGATTTACTTCGCCGTGATCAGCGCTCGCAATCTGTTAGCCAACTTCTGCATAGCGTGGTAACTGTTGGGATAACCGCAATTGCAGCCATCACGATTCTGGCGATGGTTGGGATCAACGTTGCGCCTATTCTGGCTTCGGCAGGTGTAGTTGGAGTTGCTCTGGGCATCGGAGCGCAAACTCTTGTTAAGGATTACTTAGCTGGAATATTTATGATTCTAGAAGATCAGTATGGAATCGGGGACTTGGTCGATGTTGGTCAAGCCATCGGCCATGTTGAAGAAATTGGGCTACGCATAACAAGGATTCGTGATGTTGATGGAATCCTTTGGTATGTGCGTAATGGCGAAATTATTAGAGTTGCGAATCAATCAAGAATCTCCTCAGGCAAATAACACAATATGACTGATGATGTTGAAGGCATTACCGAGAAATCTTTTTATGAACTCGTTGGTGGGTCCGAGTTTTTCACGAAACTAGTTGATGGGTTTTATGTTGGAGTCGCCCAAGACGAAGTCTTGCGGCCGATGTATCCCGAGGGTGATTTGAGCGAGGCCCGTAAACATCTCACTATGTTTTTTGAGCAGTACTGGGGCGGACCTAAGACTTATCAAGAGGTACGTGGGCATCCAAGGCTTCGGATGCGTCATGCTCCTTTTATTGTCAATGCGGAAGCGCGGGACCGTTGGGTAAACCACATGTCTGTATCTCTGGCACAACTAGAAATAGCGCCTGCTTTGCGCGATCAACTTTGGGGCTACTTGGTGAGTGCGGCCGACAGCCTAATTAACGCTGAATAGTTAGCCGACACGACCCGATAACAATTCGCAAACATGGCTCTGCCAAACTTTAAGCATGAGCAGGCAATTCGAGTGGTGGCGTGAAGCCGTCGTATATCAGATTTACCCTCGTTCATTCGCTGATGGTAATGGTGACGGAATTGGCGACATCCCTGGTATTCGCCGGCAAATCCCTTACCTAAAAGAACTTGGGGTAGATGCACTTTGGCTGAGCCCACATTATGTCTCCCCAATGCTTGATGCTGGATATGACGTTGCGGACTACCGCAATGTTGATCCCATTTTTGGAACTTTGGCTGATTTTGAAGGCCTAATTGCTGATACCCATCAAGCGGGTATGCGAATCATGTGTGACATTGTGCCAAATCACACATCTTGGGAACATCCCTGGTTTATCGAGGCACTTGCTCACAAAGTTGAAAACGACCAAAGTGTCCCCGCAAAAGCTCGATACGCAGATGGTCCATGGGCTCGATATCATCTGCTGCGAGGTCAGGCCAATGGCACACTGCCGCCTAACAACTGGATCAGCATTTTTGGCGGACCTGCTTGGGATGAACTAACCGATGATCAAGGAGCGGGAACTGGTTGGTGGTACCTACACATCTTCGACAAGTCTCAACCTGACCTTGATTGGGAAAATCAAGAAGTCCGAGCAGAGTTTCGTGGGCATTTACGTTTTTGGTTTGATCGAGGCATTGATGGCATCCGTATTGACGTTGGCCATGGCTTGGCAAAGGCAGAAGGCTACCCGGATTGTCCCCCGATAAAGGACGGTGACCCTACGCACTTGAATCCTTATTGGGATCAAGATGGAGTTCATGAAATTTGGCGTGAATGGCGCGCTGTTGCTGATGAATACGAACCTGCTCGGATATTTGTTGGGGAGATTTGGGTTGGTCCTGCTGCCCGGTCTGCTCGTTACCTACGCGCTGACGAATTGCACACTGGTTTTAATTTTGGCTACATGACAGCTCCTTGGCAGGCTAAGGAAATCCGCAATAACATCACAAACTGCTTGCGCGAAAATGATGTGATGAATGCCCCGGCAACTTGGGTACTCGAGAATCATGATTGCTGGCGAGCAGTTACTCGCTATGCCCCAATCATTGGTCAAGATGAAACGGCTCGCACTGAATCAGGCGCTCTTGACATCACTAAAACTGTTGATTGGAAGTCACCCCGCGATTTGGAAATAGGTGCCAAGCGCGCACGTGCTGCTCTGCTCACGATGTTGGCCTTGCCAGGAAGCTCATACATTTATAACGGTCAAGAACTTGGGTTAGATGAAGTTTTTGATATTCCTGCTGAGCAACGTCAAGATCCTGCCTTCCATAACACTGGCGGAGTGAGTGTCGGTCGAGATGGCTGCCGCGTGCCTTTGCCATGGGGTACTGAGTCAGCATCTCTTGATTTTAATGACAATGACAAGTTGTGGTTGCCGCAACCGAAACACTGGAAAAATCTGGCGGCAAGCGTGCAAGATTCTGATGAGCACAGCATGTTGAACTTAACTCGTAACGCCTTGAAATTGCGTCACGAGCAGCCAGCACTGGGCGGTGTTGTCGATCATGTTCCAGCGATTGTGTGGAAACGGTCCGGAAAATCAGTTTTAGATTTCATTCGACCAGCGCGTAACGGGGGTCGGGCAATACGTTGTGTGATGAACACTGGAACCAAGCCTGTTCGCTTGCGCAAAAATGATGGAATCGTTCTGGCCAGTTCAAGTACAGCAATCGTGAACGGCAAGCTCACTCCCAATGCCAGTGTTTGGCTTTGGGTTTAAAAACGCGAAACCGAGACGTCCTACCAAAGGGCAGGATTCTCGGTTCACTTCTACCTGACACCGTCGGGTAGCACTTCGATTATGCATAGTGGCAGCGGCTGTTGTCAATACATCTACACAAATTTCTTAGCCTGTTAATAACTCGAGCGAGCAAACCTTGCACGCCAATAAATTGACTCCATGTCAGCCCAAGTATTCATCGATGAATCCCATAGAAAATCTCGATATCTATTGATTGCTACATTCATCCCAATCAATGAAGTTAATTCATTGAGGCGCAAGTTGCGACAGGCTCCCACGAAACCTGGTCAAACATTTCACATGACAAAAGCCAGTAATGAGACTCGGCTAAAAATGTGTTACTTACTTACCGAGTGCAAGCTCAATTGTCTTGTAATTGAGCATTGCGATCCGTCTGCTACGCAGTTCGAAGCTCGGATGGCGTGCCTAGACACTCTGTGCAAACAGTCAAAAATTCAGTCCGCAAGTCAAATGACCCTTGATTTCAGCACTACCGAAGTCCAAGACTGTCGAATCTTCGAAGCGCATCGAAGCCGCTTGAGCTCACATTTTCCAATCTACCGACATTCTCCATCAAGACATGAACCTTTACTGTGGGTGCCTGATGCCGTCGGTTGGTGTTGGGGTCGAGGTGGTTACTGGAAGAAGTTAATCGAGCCATGCGTAAATTCGCACATCTACTTAGGGAAGTAGAGAAGGTTTGGCTTTGGGTTTAGTCCGCTTGAACTGAAAGTAAGAAGTCACGCAAAGGCGTGGGGATTCGACCCGGGCGCTGAGTTTCTAAATCAAAACTGACCATTCGAGTTTTTGCTCGAAGATACAGAACTTCACCATCACGCAGTTCATAACTTATCGTGTATGAAGTATTACCAACATGATCAATGCCAACAAGCATCTCGATGGGCTCAAGTTGGTAAGTTAGTGGCGTCAAATAATCCACCTCATTGCGGGCGACAAGTTGACCATGACCTTCGATTGTCGGTTCAAATCCAACTCCTGCTAGCAATTCAACACGAGCCTGTTCCATGTACCGAACATAAACTGCATTGTTGACGTGTCCATATAAATCCATATCTGCCCAACGCAGATGAATCGGAATTGAAACAGGTGCCATTTTTAGCCGCGGGTTAGTTTGCGGTAAGTCGCGCGATGAGGACGGGCTGCTTCCGGACCAAGTCGAGCAATCTTGTTCTTCTCGTATGACTCGAAGTTTCCTTCGAACCAGAACCACTGCGAGTCACCTTCGTACGCCAGGATATGCGTGGCAATGCGATCAAGGAACCAGCGATCATGTGAGGTGATTACTGCGCAACCTGGGAATTCCAGCAGTGCATTTTCCAGGCTTCCCAAAGTTTCAACATCAAGGTCATTTGTTGGCTCATCTAGGAGCAAAACATTTCCACCCTGCTTGAGTGTTAGCGCAAGGTTTAGGCGATTTCGCTCTCCACCTGAAAGCACGCCGGATGGTTTTTGCTGATCTGGGCCTTTGAATCCAAAAGCACCAACATACGCGCGGGACGGCATTTCAACATTGCCGACCTTGATCCAATCAAGACCATCGGAGACAACTTCCCAAACATTTTTGGCTGGGTCGAGTCCCGAGCGGCTCTGGTCAACGTAAGAAAGTTTCACTGTGTCGCCAACGCGTAACTTGCCGTCATCTGGGCTAGTTTCGGCATCGCTTTGGCTCTCTGCCATCGCCACAATCATGCGGAAAAGGGTGGTTTTACCAACACCATTGGGTCCGATGACTCCGACAATGCCGTTACGAGGAAGGGTGAATGAAAGATCATCCATCAGGATTCGATCGCCGAATCCCTTTGTCAGATGATCGGCTTCAATCACGATGCTACCTAGACGCGGGCCTGGTGGAATCTGGATTTCTTCAAAGTCCATCTTGCGAGTCTTCTCGGCTTCGATTGCCATTTCTTCGTAGCGATCAAGACGAGCGCGGCTCTTAGTCTGACGAGCCTTGGCGTTGGAGCGAACCCATTCAAGTTCTTCAGTAAGGCGGCGAGAAAGTTTGGCATCCTTGGCGCCTTCAACTTTTAGGCGCGCCTGCTTCTTTTCTAAATAAGTTGAGTAATTGCCTTCATATGGATACGCGCGACCTCGGTCAAGCTCCAGAATCCATTCAGCAACATTGTCGAGGAAGTACCTATCGTGCGTAATGGCTACGACTGTTCCTGGGTACTTCTCAAGATGCTGTTCTAGCCAGTTCACACTCTCGGCATCAAGGTGGTTCGTAGGTTCATCGAGCAAAAGTAAATCTGGCTGCTGTAAGAGCAACTTGCAAAGTGCGACGCGGCGACGCTCTCCACCCGAAAGAACGCTCACATCAGCATCACCGGCAGGACATCTAAGTGCATCAATCGCCTGCTCGAGTTGGCTATCGACATCCCAGGCATTCTTGTGATCAATTTGTTCTTGCAGTGATCCCATTTCGGCCATCAAAGCATCAAAGTCTGCTTCTGGATCGCCCATGAGCATGGAGACTTCATTAAACCGAGCAACCATGGCGAGGGTTTCGGCTACGCCTTCTTGGACATTTTCTAAAACTGTCTTGGATTCATTAAGTTCTGGCTCTTGAGCGAGCATTCCTACTGTGTAACCCGCGCTGAGCATGGCATCACCGTTAGAAAGTTTGTCTGTGCCAGCCATGATCTTTAAAAGGCTTGATTTACCGGCGCCATTGGGACCAACCACACCAATCTTTGCTCCGGGCAAGAATGACAATGTGACATCATCAAGGATTACCTTGTCACCATGTGCTTTGCGTGCTTTGGAAAGGGTGTAAATAAACTCAGCCATAATCCCTAGTCTACCGAGAAATGCGTTAAACCCTTTGCGCCCTAGGCAGCGGCTGGAGGCATCTGCAAACCTTCAACAGGGCGACGGCTGCGCTCAAACTGCGCAGTTCCCCGAGATAAGTCATGTCCGATTACCTCTGCAGTGATGTCCAAGGTACTTCCTGACTTACCATCTCGTTCCCACTCCCGCATGGTCAAGCGGCCTGACACAAAGATGGGGTCACCTTTACGAAGTGAGGCAAACACATTTTCGGCCACGTGGCGCCAACAAACGACAGAGAACCAAGTGACGTCGCCGTCTATCCAGCGTTGGGTGCTTTTATCAAACTTTCGCTCTGTGGCAGCCATCCGAAAACTGGCTACGGGTAAACCTTCGCCCGTTGTTGTGAAGCGAATGTCTGTGGCCACATTGCCAGTAACCATTGTCATTGCAGAATTCATAAGTCCCCCAAGTTGTTAGCGTGTTGGCTACATAATGCACGGAGACGTAGAAAGTCTGCGATGACACATACAGCTCTGGGGATAAGTCAGTTTGCGTGGACAACCGAACTATTTGAATTCAAGCATTGGCTAGTACAATTGCATGAAGCACATCCCGCATTGACTGGTCTCTTGATCGTGAAATGCATGCGCCCGTAGCTCAATGGATAGAGCAACAGGTTTCTACCCTGTCGGTTGGAGGTTCGAGTCCTCTCGGGCGTGCAAATATAGGACTTTTTTGCGCTGTCGCTATTTTGACAGTTTATTTGACAGTTTAGGTTGCTGACCCGCATGAATCTTCAGGAAATGTCCGAACCGTCCCTTTTGTGGGCAGCACTGCTCAGCGCTTCCTTGCTGGCCACAACTGAGACGCTCGCTAGGTCAGAAACTCCCGCATCAATTTTGCAACACTGAGAGATGCGAGGAATAGAATGTAAGCGAGAATTGGCGCTCATTTCATCTTGCAATCTATACATCCAGACTTGAGAGTTCCCATGAACATCAGACGCTTAACGTTGAAAATCTTCCTGGTGGCAGCATGCCTGACGATGGGCGTTGCTCATACAGAAAGTGCAAGTGCAAGTTCAAGCGCCAGTGATCAGTGTTCACTTCATCCGGCTAGTGACCTTAGGGGATGCAACTTGTCTGGGAAAGATTTGCGAAACGCTAACCTGTCACGCGCTATCTTTGGCGTTCGCTATATTCCAAAAGTGACCGCAATCCCAGCAAAATGGTCGCACAAAAAGTACACAGGCTACCTGTCGTTTTATGAAATTTACACCATCGCCGATTCCTGCGGTGATGTGATTTTGACTGGGGGATTCACAATCGAAGAAATACTCTGCTACAACTCCATGCGGGGAGTTGAAAACAGGTATGGCGCAAGTCTTTGTAAAGATCCATATTGGGCAACTGATTCCATTTTCAATGGCGATGGCGAGAGGTCAGTATTTTCATCAATAACAGTCACGTGCAGTAGAAAAATATCGAGTGGTCGG
>CAIVPQ010000071.1 GCA_903907835.1 uncultured Actinomycetes bacterium | reverse complement strand
TAACCGAAGCTAACTGCTCACTAGTTGATGTTCCGTTATTACCCCAAGATGGCGAATGGGTGCTTAATTTCGAGGGACTCGAAGCTGCCTTCGCCCAAGGCGCAAAAGTATATCTGTTGTGCAACCCACATAATCCTGTTGGGACTGTTTACACCAAAGATGAACTTGAGCAAATAGCAGATCTTGCTCATAAGTACTCCGTGATCGTAATCAGCGATGAAATACATGCTCCATTAACTTATGTTGAAAATAAATTTATCCCTTACCTATCCGTGAGCCGCAATGCGGCAACAACTGGCATCTGCATTACGGCCGCCAGTAAATCTTGGAATCTGGCGGGACTCAAATGCGCCCAAATTATCAGCGCAGATTCCGCGATGTTTGAACGCTTAAATCGTTTGCCGATCAGTGGTCCATGGCGATCATCTATCTTGGGAACCTGGGCAAGCGTTGCAGCCTATAACGAGAGCGAAAAGTGGCTGGACTCGATTTTAGAAACTCTTGATGAGAATCGGTATTACCTAGCTGATTTGCTCCGTGAGTATTTACCCAAAGCAAAATATGTTATTCCGGAAAGCACCTACTTGGCTTGGGTGGACCTGAGTGAGTACCAAATCGAAAAAATTGGGGAGCACATTTTGGAACACGCACGTGTTGCGCTCAGCCATGGGCATGAATTTGGTCCTAATAGCGCTGGATTTGTCCGCATTAATTTTGCAACGAGTCAGTCAATTCTCAAAGAAGCGATTGTAAGGATTAGCCGAGTCTTGGAATCAGTCTAAATAAGGGCAGTGCCGACACCCGCTCTTACAGCAATATCCTCGATCAGCTAACGCCGCAGCGGTAAAGACAAAGGCCCCTGATTGTGGATCTTTGTATCCATTTTCACTAGCCTCGAGCGCGGCCAAGTGAGTGTCCAAAATTAGTTCATAATCAGGCCGATCTGGATCTAACCGCAAAACATGGGGAGCGCATAACTCTCGGTCGGCAAGCGAATTGGTTTTTTGATTTGCGTCGCTGGCCATGTCATTGACGATACCTGCAAACAGATACTTCGGCATGTGCTAAACCAAAGGGTTTAGCGCTCTTGGTTAATGCGCACTCTATCCTTAGCAAGTGGGTCAATATTTAGTAATTTTCCTCGTGGTATTTGGAATCAATGTGATACCAGCATTTGCGCCACCCACTTGGACTGTATTGGTTTATTTCTCGCTAGCAAACCATGTTCCGGCATTGGCGATAATCGCAATTGGGGTAATCGCAGCGGCGCTTGGTCGACTTATCCTAGCTACTTATTTTCGACGTTATCGAAATCGGTTGCCATCGACATATACGCAAAATATGCACAATGCCAGTACGCACTTAACGCGATCTAAAGGTCATACAGTTGCACTACTAACCCTGTTCTTACTCTCGCCCCTTTCTTCAGCACAACTATTTGAAGCAGCTGGCATCATGCCAAAACTGGCCCTACGTCCATTAGTCTTAGCCTTTGCCGCTGGCCGATTAGTTAGTTACTCGACCTATGTTTTAGGAGCCAAATCTTTGGCCACCACTTCATTAGGAGATGTGATCATTCGCAATATCACATCACCAACAGCGATTGCCCTGCAAGTATTGATGATTGTTGGTCTAGTTCTCTTAGGCACAATCAAGTGGAAACCATATCAAGAGAATTTCTAAAGTCTCAACACTCTAAAACTCTTTGAGTGACTATTGGAAGGTGAATAAATCAACCCAACCTAGTAGTGCGAAGCCTAGAAAGTTGAAACGCGACTTAGGTATTGTCCAAGTAACAGCTAGCGGCGTCTCGATCATTATTGGCGCGGGCATCTTCGTGCTTATTGCCCCGGCAAGTGAACTAGCTGGTGGGCAGGTCTGGCTCTCTTTTTTAACAGCAGCGATATTGTGCACGTTCACGGCCCTAAGTTACGCAGAGCTTGCCTCAATGTTTCCCCGTGCAGGCGGTGAATTTGAATTTTCAAAGGCAGTATTTGCGCCATGGCTTACTTTTTTAACATTCTGGCTCAATCTCACAAGTCTCATAATCGCTGCTGCCACCGTCTCTTTAGGATTCGCCGGCTACGCCGATAGATTTGTCGATCTTGATTACAGAGTAAGTGCGAGTGCCTTAATTGCGATAACAACTGCACTTGCGTTGAGTGGAATTAAATGGTCTGGACGAGTGGTGATTGTGACTGCATCAATCGAGGTTTTCGCCCTAACCCTCGTGATTGTTTTTGGACTATCAGCAGATAGCACCTATTCGATTTTTAAAGGTAATGGTCCAGGTGGAATCCTCGCCGGCTCGGCACTGGTGTTTTTTGCTTACATTGGGTTCGATGAGGTAACAACCTTATCTGAGGAAACAAGAAATCCAACCCGAGTAATTCCTCGCGCATTACTACTTGCACTTTGTGTTACCACGGCGCTCTATGTACTTGTCTCGTTGGCAGCAGTGCGACTACTTGGGCCTGAAGCATTGGCCAATTCAACACAACCACTCGCCGATGTTATGACCGGTTTGTGGGGTTCGAAGGGTTCCGCGATTCTCGCGGCCACCGCGTTATTCACAACCTTCGGCACAACATTGCTTGCGATTCAGGCTGGTTCTCGAGTTTTATACGGCTGGGCAACTAACTTTCCTAAACCTAGTCCCTGGCAATCTATAAGCGGGCTTGGAATTCCTTGGGTTTCCACATTGACCGTTGCCTTCAGCACTTTGGCGTTTAGTCTGACGGGCAAAATAAAGCTGGTCGCGGGGTTAACTGATTTTGCTGTGTTCATGGTGTTTCTGGTGGTTAATTCTGCAGCGATTGCTCTGCGTACAAAAAATCCGGAACTGCCTCGACCGTTTCGAGTCCGTGGGGCCATTGGCAAGGTCCCGATAACCCCGGTGCTTGGGCTACTTTTAACTTTGGTCATGCTGCCCAAATTACCTATCCAAATCTTGGCATTAGGATTCGGATTAATCGTCCTTGGATTGGGCTTATATTTCTTAACGATAAAGCGCAAAAAGTACTTTGGATAATTTAGGCGTTTACTTCACCAGAAGCGATTATCTTTTTATATTCCAAGGCGCTATTTTTTAGCGTGCGTTTTTGAGTTTTGAAATCGACATGAACTAGACCAAAGCGTTTTTCATAGCCAAACGACCACTCAAAATTATCCAATAAAGACCAAGCAAAATATCCCTTGACTGGAACACCTCTGCCGATTGCTTCTCCTAGCGAAACCAGATGTTTGCGCAAATAATCGATTCTTCGATCATCTTCCACGATTCCCTGACTGTTTGGGGAATCATCGTACGCCGAACCATTTTCAGTTATGACGATGTAGGGAATCGTAGGCCAGTCCCGATGAACTCGGGTGACCAAATTACCTAAACCATCTGGCGTAATCGGCCAACCCATATCTGTGACTGTTGGTTTATACGAGTCAGGCATTTCCATATTGACCCGATAATCAAACGGGAAGAGTCCGCCTTCGCTCAACAGAGAATCTTCGGCACGGGCATCGGCGACAAAACTGTCGCTGTAGTAATTTATTCCTAGAAAATCTGGTTCCGCTAAAAGCGCTAATTCGTCACCGGGTAGAACAATTTCATCAAAAATACTGCCATAAGCTTTCGCAATACTTTCTGGATACTTGCCATGGACCAATGCATCGATCCACCAACGGTTCATCTGGGCATCAACTAGTTCCACGGCTGCCAAAGTTTCCGGGTTAACTGAATCAACTCGGAAATTCGACATGTTGACTGTGATGCCAATGACAAGATTTGGATCGATTAATTTCATTGCCCGAGTTGCACTTGCGTGAGCCAACGCAGTGTGATGGGCAGCTGCAACGGCGGACTTCAAATCTTTTCTTCCTGGGGCATGCATACCAATCTTGTAGCCCAACCAGGTCACGCACCAAGGCTCATTGATCGTAATCCAAGTCTTAACTCGGTCTCCGAAAGCCTGCGCACAGGCAGCTGCATAATTGGCAAAAACTGACACTATGTCCCGATTGGCCCAACCGCCTTTATCTTCAAGCGCCTGCGGAAGATCCCAATGATAAACAGTGGCAACTGGCTCTATGCCGGCTTCAAGCAGCGCGTCTATCAATCGGTTGTAGAAAGCGAAACCACGCTCTTCTCGCACTTCATCACCCTGCGGGAACAGACGAGTCCAAGAGATCGAAAAACGATATGCCTTGACCCCAAGAGACTTCATAATCTCGATGTCTTCTGCAAAACGATGGTAGTGATCGCAGGCTACTAAACCGGTGTCACCATTTTCTACGCAACCTGGAGTTGCGCTGAAGGTATCCCAAATACTCGGACCGCGCCCATCTTCGTTCGCGGCGCCTTCAATTTGGTAACTTGCTGTTGCTGTTCCCCACGTAAAATCCGCTGGGAAAAGGGTCATCCCTTAACAGCCCCATCCATGACACCAGCTACCAGACGGCGACCAACGAATATGAAGAGAATCAAAAGTGGTGCCGTTCCCAGAAGTGCAGCAGCCATGTTGCGGGCATAGTTAATAACGTAACTCTGATTCAACGCAGTGATTGCAACCTGAACTGTGTACCTATTGGAATCATTCAAAACAAGAGATGGCCACAAATAATCGTTCCAAACTCCAAGGAATGTGAATAGACCCAACACAAATGACGCTGGCAGGATCGCTGGAACGACGATGTTCATGAATGTACGGAACACCGATGCACCATCAATCTTTGCCGCTTCGAGCAGTTCATTAGGAATCTGCGAATCCACAATCTGGCGCATCCAGAAGACGCCAAAGGCGCCAACTATGGCAGGGACAATTAGTGCGCGGAAATCATTAATCCAGTTCAACCAACTCATCACCATGAACATGAAGATGACACCAAGTTGTGCTGGCAGCATCATAGTTCCGATGATGAAGGTCAACATCTGCTTTTTACCTGGCATGCGCAGTTTTGCAAGTGCGAACCCGGCAAGCGCACTGAAGAAAACGTTGAATACTGAAATCACAGTTGCCACAAACATTGTGTTGTAGATCGACTGCCAGAATGGCACCATGTCGTTAATTTCCTGAACTACATCCGAGAAAGTGCTTCCTGGAACGAGTGCTGGTGGAATCTTGGCAATTGCATCAGAGCCGTTGGATGCAACTACAAACATCCAATAAAACGGGAATGCTGATAGAAAAACCATAAAACCTAAAGCGACATAGGTTCCTGGTGAAACAGTCCCGCGCTTCCACTTCTTGATTTTCACTGGCTTAGCAGCGGCACTTACCGGCAGGTTCAGGGTTGGAGTAGCCATTACTTTGAATCCTCACTTGCGATACGTCGCGTAATCAAGAAGTTAACAATCGAAACAAGAATCACGACTACTGTGATGCCCACACCAATGGCTGCACCGTACCCAAGTCTCATGTTCAAGAAAGCATTTTTGTATAGATACAAAGTCATCGTCAAGAACTGGTTGTTGGCGCCACCGTCATAGCTTCCACCGTAAATCAGTGGTTCTACGAAAAGTCCAAGGCCACCAATTGTTCCCATGACCACCATGAATGTGATTGTGTTACGAAGTTGTGGGATAGTAACGAAACGTGTTACTTGCCAGCGGCTGGCACCATCAAGAGATGCTGATTCATAAAGCTCTTTTGGAATAGCCAAGATTGCGGCCAAGAAGATAAGCGAGTTATAGCCCAGCCAGCGCCAGTCAATCATCATCGAGATTGCCACATGGCTTGGCATGGTTTCGTTAGTCCACTCAACCGGGCCACGCCCTAAGTAGTGGAGCAAGGTGTTGACCATACCGAAGTCACGGTCAAAGATTTGCTGGAAGACGATGGCGACCGCCAAAACAGAAGTAATGTTTGGCACCATGAGCAGGGTTCGCCAAAACACGCTGGCCCGAAGATTTGGATTAGCCAGCAGGCTCGCGATACCGAAAGCAACAATTAGTTGTGGGATGGTGGAAATTGCCCAGATAGAAAATGTATTTTTCAGAGCTAACCAAAAATATGGATCAGTACCGAGTTCGCGAAAGTTATCGAATCCGATGAATGCATTGCCCAGAACACCTGGATCAAATGTGTCCATGAATTCGTAATACAAATCCATGTCTGCGTTAAAGAAGGCAAGGAACGTTGTGAATACGATTGGGATCGCACCGAACAATAAGAAGTGGACAAAGAATGGCGCCACATAAAGTAGACCAATGCGATCTTGGCGAGCAATAGCCGAAACTTGCTTAGTTCTTCCCATTAAGAATTTCGCCCTTCTAAATTGTCAAGAGTCGCGTAAGTTGGCTTAGCCAAATGACAGGACTTCATACTATCGGTTTCTAATCACTTGCTCAAAGGCCATACTGGCAAAGAAAAAGGAGTTGGAGGGGGATAGACCCCTCCAACTCCTTTTTCTAGATAATTACTTACCGCTTAGGCCAAGACGGCCGATGTCCGATATTGCCTGACACCAAGCGGCTTCAGTTGTCTGAGCCTTCGCTCCACAACCGGCCTTGGTCTGATTACCAAAGGAAACACGCGACAACGCTGCACCATACTGGTTATCGATAGCACGATCGAGTGGTCCAGCAAGAATCGGCTTTAGCTTGATAGCGCTATTTGCATAGATAACACCAAGCGGAGCATTGTTAAAGAAGCGATCCTTGTAATTCTTAATCGCTGGCTGCTTGTACAACTTGTAAGTCGTTGGGAACAGCTTGTACTGCTTGAAAGTATCCAACTGCTGAGCTGGAGCTAAGTACCACTTGATGAACTTCCAAGCTGCATCGATATTGTCTGCCTTCTTTGGAATGGTCAACATACTTCCACCTAGGTTTCCACCAACACCTGGAGCGGCAGCGACGTCCCACTTGCCACGGGTCTTTGGCGCGAACTGAGTGATGTAGTCAAGTGCCCATGCTGGTGCAAGAACAGTTGCAAATGCATTCTTTTCAATAGCGGCACCCCAGCCAGTGTTGTACTGAGGAATCTTGGTGCCGATACTTCCAGAACACTTGCCATTCTTACGCGAAGTACATCCAGCATCTGCGGTTAGCTTGAACGCGCGCTTTACAGCTGGGTTGGAAATTGCGAAGGACTTGAAGCCACTACCTGCACGTACGTAGTCATACTTCTTTGTCTTTGGGTTCGAGTACTTGGAGGTTCCTTGATTCAAAATGGCTTGGAACATGTTGCCCGATGAGTCAATGAATGCTGCAGATGACTTGGCTTGGAACTTCTTGCCAGTCGCAATGAACTTTTCCCAAGTTGGCCACAACTTAGCCACGGAAGCACGATCTGACTTGAATCCAGCCTTCTTGAACAAGTCGGTACGGTATGCAACAGCTAGACCGCCCACATCGGTTGGGATACCGATTTGTTTGCCGTTGGCGGATAGGCCCTGCTGATAACGGAATGGCAGGTATTCACCCTTGATTGTGTTTGCACCCTTTGTGTTCAAATCGATGAACTGATTGGCAGTGGACTTAACACGAGTTTGGCCCATGTATGCCATTTCAACTGCGGCTACATCTGGTGCGGCATTGCCTGGAAGAGCAGCTGATAACTTGAAGTAAGCAGCATCTGGTTGGCTACCGCCACCACTGATTACCAAGGTAACGTTTGGATTAAGTACCTTAAGTTGCTTCTTCTTAATCAATGCTTGCTGCTGAGTCTCCCATGACTTGTTGCCTTTAATCATTCCGTACTTCATAACAATTTTTGGCTCAAAAACGTTTCCGAATCCCCATACCTGAAGGGTTACTTTGGGGGCTGCTTGAGTTGGAGCAGCAACAAGTGCTCCGAGGGCTAGTGCACTACCAACTACTGTAGCGACGATGTGGCGACGGGCCATGGTGCTCCTTAATTAACTAAGTTCGAGACTTAAAGAATAGTGGTAATCAACCAATCTAATCAAAAAGTCAACTGTACGGGAATCGCAAAATTGCCTAACGACTTCGATAGTTAAAGTGAATGCTCATGAGTAAACTTTTGCAACTTTGTGACCTCCCCGTTACCTAATCGTTATCTAGAAAAATTGATAGTGTTGTCTAGCAAAGTCCAAAGCGGGTATTTAACTGAATAACACCCCTCATAGCAGACAGGTAAACGAGTATTTCTGATGATTATCGCTAAACGATTTAGAGCTCGTCCGGTTGCATTGTTAACTTCTGCCCTTTTGATGATGTGCGCTGGAATCTCAGAATCTTCTGCTGCCTCGGTTGCCTTACCATCCGCCACTAAGCCTGCGCGCCTAACAGGTGCTGCCAAAATCGACAGCACTGTAACCGGCGCCACTGGGACGTGGAAGGGCTCGCCTGCATTCACTTATAAGTGGTACGCGTGTTCAACATCAGGCAGCGCTCGCACCACTGTTCCTGCCGGATGTGCTGCAATCAAGTCTGCGACTAAAACTTCATTTTTAATTACAACTTCTCAATTGGGCAAGTACCTAAGGTTCATGGTCACCGCTAAGAATCGTCGCGGTTCGGTAATTTCCGTCTCCGCCGCAACGCTCAAGGTCACCTCTCCTTATCAGCTCCTTTGGAGCGAAGAATTCAATGGTCCTGCCGGGGTGCCTGATTCTGTACAAACGAGTAACAAAACGGCAGATCCATCGCTACCTTGGAAAGCCATGGTTTCCGGCTGGGGTGGCGGTAACCGTGAACGTCAGTATTACACCGATGGCGTTGTGCAATACAACGAAGACGGATCTGTCAAGCAGTACGCAGTTGAATTGGATGGCAACGGTAACTTGTTGCTCAACGCCGCCAAACCACAGGCTGCTGGGGAAAACCACCCGTCAACCGCGCCTTCAGAAAACTGCTGGTACGGAACATGTGAGTTTGTTAGTGGGCGTATTGACACTCAGGATCGAGTCGGGTTTAAGAACGGCCTTCTTGAAGCCCGCGTAAAAATTCCAAACTCCCCAAGCACTTGGCCAGCATTCTGGATGCTCGGAGCCAACTACCCAGAAGTCCCTTGGCCTAACTGTGGCGAGATTGACATCATGGAAACAGCCTCAACCCGTGACCGTGGTTACTCTTACTTTGGTTCTCTTCATTCACGCCCAAGTAATGGCATCGGCATCACTAAGGTCATGGGCAGTTTCGATCTTTACACGGGATATCACACTTTTGGGCTGCTGCGCACGCCAACCAAAATCGAATTCCGTTTCGATGGCAAGACTTATTTCAGTATTACCAAAGCTGAAGCCACTTCAAGTGTCTGGGCGGTCAATGGTCAGAATCGCGAATGGCCTTTCGATCAGGAATATTTCATGATTTTGAACCTTGCGATGGGCGGCACTCTCGGTGGTGGTCCCGGTGGACTTACAGTTCCTGCGGCTACTGGTGGAACGCTTGCCGTTGACTGGGTGCGTTTCTCATCAGTTAATGGCGTTGGCGAAGTAATTACGCACTAGTACGCACCGGAAGACTGGGTATCGAAGACCTGTTTGCGCCTGCCTGCGGTTAGCAGGTCGCTCAAGGTTTAAAGCCCTCAAATTGCGGTATAGTCAAAGCGTCGTGTGTGTGCACGGAATGAGGTTCTGCTGTTGTTCGCAACAGGAAACAATGCGCACCAGCAAAACTCTCAACCCGATTTCCGCGGAAGGATACCAAATGAAGGTCTTAAGGCCACAAGCAATAAGAAGTTTCCTAGTTAGCCTGGCCTTGGTTGCCACTGGCACCTTAAGCGCTGGCGCACCTGCTAGCGCTGTTGCCAATTGGGTTCCTGCTCCCACATGGAGTCAGTTGAACGTACCAAGCGGTGTTGGTGTTTTCCAACAAGACCTACGCATGTTTAATGATGCCAGCGTCAAATTGACTGATGATCCAGGACAGCATTCAAACGTGTACATTCGCACCGACGTGCATGGCTTAACAGTGAACTATGACTGTCGCACAAAGCAGGGCAATGCCAGCAACATCTTGCCTGTTTGTGCAAATAAGTCTGTGCAATTCGCTTTGGATCTAGAAGGTGTCGAACTCACAAACGTAACTGTGACTATTGACGGTCTCGATCAGTCTCACTCTTCAATTAAGAAGATAGGCGCAATTCGTTACATCACCAAGACCACTGACGAGAGTGGCTTGGCGAGTTTCGCAATTGGCATCAACAACAAGAGTGCAACAAAAAAGGTAGCAGCTGATGACTACCTAGCTGTCTCCGTTAGTAACTGTGATCGTTCAACGGTTGCGCTGGCAAAACTTTGTGCGACTTCTGACAAAATTGCTGAAGGCGAAGCTGGTGCCACCTCACTAGTAGGTCCGATGACGATGATGTTCCAGGATGCGGGTTACTACCCACAAGTGAAGATTGTAAATATTGATCATTCAGAGGTTGTGACTTCACCAAATGGTTGCGATCCTTATGCAGTTCGATGGGCGGAAGGAAAGACTTGGGAATGGAGCGTATTCAAGCGCTCATGGCTAGGTGAATACGCATGCGTTTACATCAAGTCTTACCAAGTTGGTGACACTGCGACAGTCCCGTACCGAGTTCTAGATATTTGGGGCACCCCAATGGCTAATCAGCCAATGGAATTTAGCCACCCAAGTACGCCGCCAAACTGTGGAACAGTGCGATGCAAGTGGAGCAGTGCCGGCCAAAGCAAGTACACGGATAAAGACGGTTACGTTTCATTCACTGTCAAAAACTTGAATACTCCGCAAGATGCTTGCCTTAACCAGGGTTACAACATGGACACCCAAATTACTGGCACATGTTCTCTTGGTGTCGGCATGAACGCCAGCACCGGTATGGAACCAGAGTCTCAGGATTTGTTCTGGCCACAATTTAACAACTCCATGGAGATTCCAGAAAATAGCTTGGAGTACTACGTACACCGTCGTGGAGCGCTAGCTACTCCAGTTGATGCAAACAACCTACCGACAACACAAGCGGTCTACCGCGATGCAAATGGCGATCAGGTAACGCAGGTTTCTCCTGGCGATGGTTCAGTTCGCAACCCAGCATTGGATATCAACACAACTGGCGAGACTGAGACGAATACAACATCGTTTAGTGATTCATTGGTGGTTTCGACAATCAACCTAAAGTCCTTCACTAATGCCAATCCCGATACTGTTTGTTTCGTCAAAACTAACCCGAAGAATCCTGCTGTGGTTAGGCGCCTTGATAGCCAAAATGTGGGTAACCCATTAGTCGTTGTGGTGAATGGTAAATCTTTGTGTACTCCGACACTGGACATTTACGCGCCAGAAGTGACTATCACCGCAACAGATGGTGGACGTGTACTGCGTACTTGTCCTGATTCAGTGACACTTGCAATTTGTCGAACTGCAAAACTGCCATTGCGTACCGACATCACGGATATCTCAATGATGAAGGTCAAAGAAACTTTTGGGTACCAAAACATGTCCCAGCTAATCTTCACTAGCACCAAGCCGGGTTTTGCCACCTTCACGATCGAAATCGGCAACAAACAATTCAGCGTGACACAAGAATTCAAAACTAGTGATGCAAACATCCGTTCGGTTACTGCAGTAGCAGCCAGCCAGCCGGGTGCTGTCAGTGGATCTGCAAAGGCTGTGTCCTTCAAAGTTGTCGATCGATTTGGTAACGGTTACGCCGGAATTCCAGTTTCGCTGGGTGTTAGCGGAACTAATGGTGAAACCAATCCAGTAGAAGTCACATCAGATGCAAACGGTCTAGTAAGTATCGATGTAAATGCCCCTAGCACTGCTGGGTTGGGTACGGTCAGCGCAACAATCGCTAACCAAGTAGGCACCCAGATTGGTGCTGACGCAAACACCTACTACGGCATTGCAGCCAGTGCGACAACTGCCACATCTGAAATACGTTGGGGAGCACTTGCTAACACTGTCGCCAGCAAGGTAGCTGGTATCGCGAAAGTAGGAAAAACCCTGAAGGTCACCGCGGGCACTTGGACAGGAACTACTCCGGCCCTAACCTACGCGTGGTACTCATGCACGGGCACAGCATCTGCTGCTGCCGCAACCTCATCAAAGTGCCGGGTTATCGCAGGAGCAACTAAAGCCTCCTACGTTCTACCCAAAACTCAGGTGGGCAAGTACATCCGTGCCGCAGTTAAGGCAACTAACGTGGTTACCCCACTAGGCCTGACTTCATTCAGTGCAACCACTGCGAAGGTCGTCCTGAAATAACCTCAAACACCAAAAAGGGTCTCAGCCGTTGGGCTGGGGCCCTTTTTGCTTGCCACAATTTGGTAATCAAACGTTATCGGATGGGAGGTTTGGACCGTCTAATATCGGTTATCATTCATTTGAGCGTTTGTGTGAACGTGCCGAAATTCGGTTAGTTCAGTGGTATGTGACACTATGTTGTCAGTTCAAATCGCTGTTCAATTAGTAAGTGAAGCATCTAAGAAAAGGAAAACCATGAAGCCACTAGCCCGTATCACTCGAAGGTCGCAAGCAAGCATCGCTGCACTTGCGCTAGTTGCAGGAACTGTCGCATTAGCACCAGCACAAGCTGCAGCACCAGTAAACGGAGCCAACATTCTTCGGCTCGTTACTCCAGTTTTAAACAACACAAATTCTCTCGACCTTTCATTTGACGCACCTATGAACGGCTGGGACATTTACTACGGTAAAGGTCTCAAGTTCTTTTTCTACTACCAAAATGTTGGTGCGCAGATGGAGATGACTTGGAAAGCAACAGATGCTGCTGGTAATCCTCTTGTCTCACGTACGGTCTACCTAATTGTCAACAAGTACGGTTCGTGCTCCGAGACCACCTTCACAACGACTAACACCATGCAATACGGAAATCCGTCTGATTCAAATCAAATTGCATTGTCGAACAACGGCGTAATCAGCCGTGACTGGTGTGGCGATGACGCTGGCGGAAACCCTCAGTGGGGCTCGGGTGAATCATCACTTAGGGGAACAACTAATAGCCAAGGCTTGGTCACGTTCAACCTTAAGAACACCAACAATGTTTACGCTGCAGAGCCTGCACCATCATCACTTACTGTGAAGAATCCTTACGCAGCCCGGACTGGAACTAATCCATTCCCTTGTTCCGATCCAACAAGTGGTGTCGGATGTCTTGCGACAACCATCACGGCCAGCCTTGTTCAGCACCCACAGACTTCAGATGATCGTGCAGAAGATAAGGATCTATTGAACATTCACTTCGTGAATAATGGCGTAACAAATGAAGTGACCACCACAACAATGCCACTAAGCACTGTGTCAAAGTCACTTGGCTTCACAGTGACCAACTTGCAGGGTCAGCCACAATCCGGTGTGACTTTGGACTTCACAAACATCACTGGCATTGGCTCGATTAACAATGCGAGTGCCACGACTGATTCAGATGGCTACGCAACAGTATCTGTATCACCAGATTGTGCTGAGTCATATTGCTCTGGTCAATCAAAGATTAAGGCAACTGTCTCTGGAACAACATCGTCGGCTCAGTCGACGATTATTTGGTCCAATTCTGCGCCAACACCTACCCCAACCCCAACACCTACTGTGGCCAAGCCTGGTCTGTCGAAGGCTGCTAGCGTTTCGGGTACCGCAAAGGTAGCCAAGACTTTGGTAGGAGCAAAGGGCACATGGACTCGCGCCACTTCATACAGTTACAAGTGGTACGCATGTTCAGCAACAGGTGCGGCTAAGACCTCTGTACCTAGTGGTTGTGTGGCAATTTCTGGTGCAACTAAATCCAGCTTCAAGCTCACTACAAAGCAAAAGAACAAGTACATCCGATATGCAGTTACCGCGAGCAATACAACTGGTAGCTCAATTTCGGTTAGCAAAGCTAGCGCAAAAGTTAGTTAATACTTAAGAAAAAATTAGGACCTCAGCATCGCTGGGGTCCTAATTTTTTATCCAAAAGCGCCGATGCGTTGAAGTCTGGAAATCGCCGCCTCTTCAAGAGGTGAGTTCGACCCAATTGCTAAGCGCATAGAACGAAGCAAAGCGCGGGTTAAGGGAACAACTAACCACTTTGGCAAAGGCTTAATTCCGACAAGTTTTTGCATCGCTGGAGGCAGTGTCACAAGCGCAGCTTGGAAAAGTAAGAAGTAAACGCCCCGAGCGGTCCGAGACAACGGTGGCTTCTGAATAAAGCGAATCACCCTCTGAGTTACCGGTGTCACAATCAGAGTTTCATCTTCGATTAGCCCCTGAATGATTGCTTGCAACTCAGCAAAATTATTAGGAGCCTCCATTAGCCCAAGGGGAGTAACAGACCGAGCCCAAAGTTCAACATAGGAATCCGGGCCACCAGGAATCGGTCGACGGCCAAACATTTGATGAGTTGCTAAAAATGAATCCGTGAAAGCGACGTGAACCCACAGCAACAGGTCACGATCTGTTGCTCGATATGACTTGGGCTGTCCATCACCGGTGGCATACTCACCTTGAACTCGTGAATGCATTCGATTGACTCGAGCAGCCTCAGCCTCAATCGCACTCTTTGCCCCAAACGTTGTAATGGTTAACCACTTCGTTGTGCCAGCAAGACGGCCAAGCGGATCCTGCTCATATCTGGAATGCTCAGTTACTCCTGCGAGGCTTCCCGGATGCAAAGCTTGCACGAGTAACGCCCGGATACCGCCAATCAACGTGGCCAAATCTCCATGCACAATCCACGGCGCTTCTGTTGGTGCGAATAAACCCGCATCATCACCTTGAGCAACTTGATCGAGCCAAGGCGGATTTCCATCTGGAGTATTTGTAATTATGCGGCGAAACCTTGAGCCTAAGGATTTCTGGAGCGCGTTACTCATACAAAACCCATCTAGCGTGGGTGTTGTAATCCGATCACCCTTGAGGGCCAACGAGGGGACTTGAACCCCTAACCCCCTGTTTACAAGACAGGTGCGCTACCAATTGCGCCACGTCGGCATGCTCTAGTAAATAGAGCTATTCGTGATTTGACGGTTCACCAGGAACCTAACAAAGCGAATAAACAGATAATAGCCTAAGTTAATCACCTAGTCGAAATGTGACCCATTTAAACGAAAATCTAAGCACAGATTTAAGGGTTAGACTTGATCGATAGTTGGGTATGGTTCAAATCAAGTAGATACCTATTGATAATCATTTAGGGGACAAGTTTCATGACAAGCGCGAGCAAACTGCGACTAGGCACCATCGGGGCAACTTCAATTTTGATGATGCTCGGACTTTGCTCGGTTACCTCATCTTCGGCTGCACCCGTTGCGCCTAGAGCGGCCACTACACCCAAGTTGAAATTACTTTGGCATGAAGAGTACAACGGGAAAAAGGGTCTTCCTCATACCGTTCAAACTTCATTGCGAAATGAAAAGTCTTGGCACAACTGGACCACAACTGTTACTGGCGCACCTAACAACAAAGAGCGTCAGTACTACACCGATGGCGTAGTTTCTTACAATCCCACAGGTTCAATTGCACATCGCGCGATTGAACTTACTGGCAAAGGCCAACTGGCTATAAACGCGGTTAAGCCTCAGGCTCGCACAGCAAAACATCCGTCCACTGCCCCTGATGATTTCTGCATCTACGGCCGTTGTGAGTACGTAAGTGGTCGAATGGATACTGCCGGAAAGCTCGGATTTAAATATGGGCAAATCGAAGCTCGGATCAAGCTCCCAACCGGCGAGGGCACCTGGCCCGCTTTCTGGATGCTTGGTGCAAACATTGATAAAGGAGTTTCCTGGCCAAACTGTGGGGAAATCGACATCATGGAAGCTTCATACTCAAATAGGTTTGGTTCAATCTTTGGTTCATTACACTCATACCCTTCAGATGGCTTCGGGGTAACCTCAAGCTTCTACCCAAATAACCCGTACACAGAGTTCCACAAATATGGAATTCGTTGGACATACAACAAAATCGAATTCTTGATAGATGGTGTTGTGTACAACACGATTACCAAATCTGACATGGTTAGCGAGAAGATTTACGTTGAGGATCAAGGACTTGTTTCACGCGAGTATCCCTTCAACCAAGAATTCTTCTTGCTGCTAAATCTGGCTATGGGTGGAACTCTTGGTGGCGATGGTGATGGTCAGGTCTCGGATAAGAAGTCAAAGGGTGGAACGATGCTCGTTGACTACATCCGTTACTACTCGGTAAACGGCCAAGGAAAGCTAATCCGCCACTAACAAC
>CAIVPQ010000070.1 GCA_903907835.1 uncultured Actinomycetes bacterium | reverse complement strand
GTGGACATAAGCCCCTAAAGTTCGCATCAAATTACTTTGCTTTCGGCTTGGCACCATTGTCATCAGTGGAAAGAGCTGCAATAAATGCTTCTTGTGGAATTTCTACGCGGCCAACCATCTTCATGCGCTTCTTTCCTTCCTTCTGCTTTTCTAGAAGTTTGCGCTTACGCGAAATGTCGCCACCGTAACATTTTGCCAATACGTCTTTGCGCATTGCGCGGATTGTTTCGCGGGCAATTACTCGAGCGCCAATGGCAGCTTGAATAGGTACTTCGAACTGCTGGCGTGGAATAAGTTCTTTAAGTTTTGCAGCCATCGCAACACCATATGCATAGGCTTTGTCCTTGTGCACGATTGCACTAAACGCATCTACCGGATCGCCATGAAGCAAAATATCAACCTTGACCAAATCGGCTGACTGTTCACCGGTTGGTTCGTAATCAAGAGATGCATACCCGCGAGTGCGAGACTTCAATTGATCAAAGAAATCGAAAACAATCTCGGCTAAAGGCAAGGTGTAACGCATCTCGACCCGATCTTCGGAGAGGTAATCCATCCCGTGTAACGTGCCACGTCGATTTTGGCAAAGTTCCATAATCGCGCCAACGAATTCATTAGGGGTCAGGATTGTTGAGCGCACAACTGGTTCATTGACTTCAGCAATTTTGCCCGTTGGAAATTCGCTTGGGTTGGTGACAATGTGTTCACTGTCATCATCCATGACCACTCGGTAGACAACGTTGGGCGCAGTAGAAATCAGTTCCAAATTAAATTCACGTTCAAGACGTTCGCGAACAATTTCAAGGTGCAAAAGCCCAAGGAATCCACAACGGAAACCAAAGCCCAAGGCAACCGATGATTCTGGTTCGTAGACCAAGGCAGCATCATTAAGTTTCAATTTATCTAGTGCCTCGCGCAGCACTGGAAAATCGGAGCCATCCATTGGAAACAGTCCTGAGAAAACCATTGGCACTGGGTCACGATAGCCACCAAGTGCCTCAGTCGCACCACGATTAGCCATCGTCACGGTGTCACCTACACGTGACTGGCGCACATCCTTAACACCTGTGATGAAGTAACCCACTTCACCGACACCGATTGCCTTGGATGGAATTGGGTCAGGCGAAATAACGCCGACTTCTAGAGTCTCGTGCGTCTCGCCAGTACTCATCATTTTGATGCGTTCACGATCTGCGAAGCGGCCATCAATAACGCGGACATAAGTTACAACTCCGCGGTAAGTGTCGTAAACCGAATCAAAAATCAAAGCACGAGCAGGCGCATTCTCATCACCAACCGGCGCTGGGACCAACTTCACAACTTCATTTAATAAATCTTCGACACCAAGTCCAGTCTTTGCACTGACTCGCAGAACAGTCGAAGGGTCGCAACCAATAATGTGGGCAATTTCTGCTGCGTACTTTTCTGGTTGCGCAGATGGCAAGTCAATCTTGTTTAATACTGGAATAATTGTGAGGTTGTTCTCTAAGGCCAAGTAGAGGTTAGCCAAAGTTTGCGCTTCGATTCCTTGAGCCGCATCGACAAGCAGAACCGCACCCTCGCAAGCAGCCAGACTGCGACTTACCTCGTAAGTAAAGTCAACGTGACCAGGAGTGTCAATCAAGTTCAAAACATAAGTAACGCCATCATCTGCAGCGAATGGCAACCGGACAGCTTGACTCTTGATGGTGATGCCGCGCTCACGCTCGATGTCCATCCGATCGAGATACTGTGCGCGCATATTCCGCGGGTCAACAATGCCGGTTAGTTGCAGCATTCGATCAGCAAGGGTTGATTTGCCGTGGTCAATGTGCGCAATTATGCAGAAATTGCGGATTATTGCTGGGTCGGTGGCGCCAGGTACAGGTGCTTTGGCAGCCATGGACATCCTTTAAAAATCGGGGCAGAACATAAGTTTCGCGACTCATATTCCCACATAAGTACTGGATTTGAGCAATTGGGCTAAATACAGGTAACCTAGGGGTTCGTTCACTGACATTGTAAAGAGGCAAATCGTGGCCAACATTAAGTCCCAGAAGAAGCGCATCCTGCAGAATGCTGCTGCCCAAGAACGCAACAAGTCTGTTCGCAGCGCGCTCAAGACCAAGATCCGTCGCTTCCGCGAGGCACTAGTTGCTGGCGATCCAGCTCAGGTGGCAGCAACTCTTACCGAAGCATCACGTGCTTTGGACAAGGCTGCATCAAAGGGTGTCATCCACAAGAACCAAGCCGCTAACCGCAAGTCATCAATGGCAAGCGCAGCTAACAAGGCTTAAACAGTAAAACTTCAAGGAAAGCCCCGCCGATAAGGTGGGGCTTTACTTTTGTACAGGTGGCCTAATCGCCATCAAAGCCTTTTCAATTTGATACCGGCTTTGCGCATGTTCAAGGCTCAATCCCCCAGGCACGCCAATTTTATAAACCGTACCTTTGCTGGCCCGATCTGACAGAGTAAGCAGACGCGTTGCCATAGCTAGTTGCTCTGGATTCCATTTTTGCTTCTGAGCGCGAAAGAATTTCAAACGCCAAGGCGGCACTCCGACAAGGCCAGCCAATTCGCCTTCACTCATTCCAGCAGGGGCACTCGCATATTTAATAAGCCCACGAAGGCCATTAGAGATTGCTATCAGCAG
>CAIVPQ010000069.1 GCA_903907835.1 uncultured Actinomycetes bacterium | reverse complement strand
CTGCAAAACTTAAAGAACTTATTCCACGCCAGCAGTTCGAAGTACCTATTCAAGCTGCCATTGGCGCTCGAGTAATTGCCCGCGAAACAATCCGCGCAATGCGCAAAGATGTTTTGGCGAAGTGTTACGGTGGCGACATTTCGCGTAAGCGCAAACTTCTGGAAAAGCAGAAGGAAGGCAAGAAGCGCATGAAGATGGTTGGCCGCGTAGAAATTCCACAAGAAGCATTTATAGCAGCTCTTTCCACTGATGACAATGGTGCCAAGCCGAAAGCAAAGTAATTTGATGCGAACTTTAGGGGCTTATGTCCACGTCCCTTTTTGTGCATCTCGCTGTGGCTACTGTGATTTCAATACCTATACCGCAAGCGAATTACAGCGCGACGAAACGGTAATAACTGCAGCAACTTATGCCCAACGAGTGATTGCCGAGATTGAGTGGACCAAGTCTCAAACACCGCAGGACGTCCGACCAATCAGCACAGTATTTTTCGGTGGGGGAACACCCACTCTTCTAGTCGCTAGCGATCTAGTTTTGATTTTGGATGCTCTTCGCGAAAACTATGGACTTGAACCGACTGCTGAAGTCACCACTGAAGCCAATCCTGATTCCGTTGACTTGCAATATTTACGAATGCTAAAGGATGGCGGATTCACGCGTATCTCTTTCGGTCATCAAAGCAGCGCCCCGAATGTATTGGCACTCTTAGAGCGCACACACACTCCCGGAAAAACTTGGCAAGCAATCAAGTGGGCTCGTGAAGTTGGCTTCGAGCACGTCAGCGTTGATTTGATTTATGGCTCTCCGGGAGAAACCGAAGAAGATCTGGCTAACACGCTGGCTGATGTAGCCAAAGCAGATGTGGATCATGTGAGTGCCTATTCATTGATTGTCGAACCCGGCACACGACTTGCTGCACGTGTTGCTCGCGGGGAAGTGCCTTCACCAAGTGATGATGTAGCCGCCACACGTTATGCGATTATCGACAAGCATTTAACCGAAATGGGTTTGTCTTGGTATGAGGTCAGCAACTGGTCGCGCCAAGGAGCAGAATGCCAGCACAACTTGGCTTACTGGCGAAATCAAGATTGGCTTGGAATCGGGCCAGGGGCGCATGCTCATACAGATGGCACGCGAAGTTGGAATCTGAAACATCCCGCGGCTTGGGCTGCGCGAGTAGATGCAATGGAATCACCAGCCCATGAAAGTGAGGTCCTAACATCTGTTGATGTTGCCCACGAAGAAATTATGTTGCGCCTGCGCCTGCGCGAAGGAATGCCGCTTAGCGTTTTGAGCGAAGATGGTCTTAAAGAGGCGAAACAAGCAGTTCTAGATGGGTTGCTTGATCCTGAACATTTTGAAAATAACTTGGCAGTCCTAACTTTTCTCGGCCGGCTTTTAGCCGACGGCTTAGTCGCGCGCTTGTGGGCTTAATCGGGGTTAGACTGGCACTCAGGGTTACCGAGTGCTAGGGGAGGCGCCGTGGAAGATCGCAGATTATCTATTCTGCGCGCCATCGTCGAAGACTATGTGCACACTAAAGAACCTGTTGGCTCAAAGGCTTTAGCCGATCGACACAGCCTTGGGGTCTCATCAGCGACAATCCGCAACGACATGGCCACGCTCGAAGATGAGGGTTTAATCAGTGCGCCGCACACCAGTGCCGGTCGAATTCCAACAGACAAGGGTTACCGACTTTTTGTCGACAAACTAAGCACAGTCAAGCCACTTTCTAGTGCTGAGCAACGGGCTATTCATTCATTCTTAGACCAAGCTGTTGACCTCGATGATGTTATGGGCCGCACAGTGCGGTTGCTTTCGCAACTAACCAAACAAGTTGCTCTGGTGCAGTATCCGTCAATCGGCCGCAGTTCCGTGCGCCACATTGAGTTGCTGACTACAGGTCCAAGGCGACTGCTAATGATTGTTATCGCCGATACTGGTCGTGTTGAACAGCGTTCAATTGAGACGCCATTAGAAATTGAAGAGGAGCTCTTAAGTGTGCTCAGGGCTAAGTTGAACGTGGCTGTTGACGGCAAACTGTTCACTGAAGTTCCTGATTGTGTGCAGGATTTGGCAAGCCATTTCACGCCTAATCAACAGCCGGTGGTTAATGCAGTTGTGGCAACTTTGTTGGAGTCAGTAGTAACTCAAAATGACGAACGAGTTGTTATCGGTGGCACAGCCAATCTCGCGAGAGTTGGGGAAACTTTTGTGACTGAAGTTGGCCCAGTTTTAGAAGCCCTCGAAGAGCATGTGGTACTGCTGCGCCTCTTCGGCGAGAGCGTCTCACCAGATGCTCTAACTGTGCGCATCGGTCATGAAAATCCAGTCGAGGAGTTTCGATCAGCTTCAGTTGTGACAGTTGGCTATGGCTCTGGCGACCAAGCGATTGCAAACATGGGTGTCCTTGGGCCAACCCGCATGGATTACCCAGGTTCGATAGCCGCAGTCCGCGCAGTAGCGCGTTATGTTGGCCAAATTCTGATGGAGAAATAAGTGTCTGATTACTATCAAGTCCTAGGTGTGAGTCGTGATGCGACTTCGGATGAAATGAAGCGTGCCTACCGCAAACTTGCCCGCGAATTGCATCCGGACATAAATGATGGTGCCGATGCCGCCGAAAGATTCAAAGAAGTCACTGCAGCTTACGAAGTCCTATCTGACCCACAAAAGCGTGAAATGTATGACTTAGGCGGCGATCCGTTTTCCTCTGGTGGATTCAATCCCGCTGCTGGATTTGGTTTTGGCGATATCGTTGACGCATTTTTTGGTGGTGGTGGACAACGAGGTCCCCGTTCTCGTCGGCGTCGTGGTCAAGATGCACTAATCCGACTTCAAGTGACTCTCAACGAAGCTGCTTTTGGCACAACTCGCGAGATAGCAGTCGATACTGCAGTTGCCTGTGGCGATTGCGAGGGTGCTGGAACATCTGCCGGCGCCAACATCATCGACTGTTCGATGTGTCACGGTCGTGGCGAGATTCAATCAGTCCAAAAGTCATTCTTGGGTCAAGTAATGACTTCGCGTCCATGCCCACAATGTTCCGGCTTTGGCACCTTGAATCCCCATCCATGTGCAGAGTGTGCAGGTGACGGTCGAGTGCGGACTCGTCACACAATCACCGTCAACATTCCGCCCGGTGTTGATGGTGGTACCCGAATCCAAATGACTGGCCAAGGAGAAGTTGGTCCTGGCGGCGGTCCCGCTGGTGATTTGTACGTTGAAATAATCGAACAGGCACATCCGCTTTTCCAGCGCCAAGGCGATCAACTTCATGCAACCCTCACTCTGCCAATGACTGCGGCCGCGCTCGGAGCAACTATGGAAATTGAGACGCTAGATGGACTTGAATCAATAACAATAAAGCCAGGAACTCAATCTGGATCAACAGTGACTTTACGTGGACAAGGTATGCCGCGACTTCGCAGTTCAGGCCGAGGCGATTTGCATGTACATCTTGAGGTGCTCACTCCAGTCGCCATTGATGAAGAGCAAGAATTGCTCTTGCGTCAGCTTGCCGCATTGCGTGGCGAAGAAAAGCCTGAAGCTGGACTCAATGAACATTCATCGGGATTATTCGGCAAACTCAAAGATGCATTCTCGGGTCGATGAGCAATCCTGTTTTCATTTGTGACTTGCCTAGCGGCTTGAGTGCGGGTGCAACTGTTCACCTTGCCGGTGATGAAGGGCGTCATGCTGCGGTTGTTAGGCGAATAAAGCTAGGGGAAGTTGTTGACCTTTGTAACGGCGAAGGTGTGCGAGCAACTGGGGCTGTCTGCGAAGTAAAGAAGGAATCAATCTTCATCCTTGTTGAAACTGTAGAAATCGAAGAGTTGCCTGAACTTCAGGTCGTTGTCGTGCAAGCATTGGCAAAAGGAGATCGCGCTGAGTTGGCTGTCGAGATGCTAACTGAAGTTGGGGTAGATGTCGTAGTCCCTTGGCGAGCACATCACAGCGTGGTTAAGTGGGACAACGCAGAAAAGGCCCTTGAGCGTTGGCGTCGAACGGTGCGAGAAGCAACCAAACAGTCTCGCCGCGCATGGATTCCGTTTGTTGAAGGTTTGCAATCGAGTGAATCAATTTGCGATTTAATAGCAGCAGCTGATTTAGCAGTTGTACTTCATGAAAGTGCGCCGAAAAGTTTTGCTGAAATAAGCGTTCCACAAACTGGTCAAATAGTTATCGTTGTGGGTCCCGAGGGCGGCATCTCCCAAGATGAACTACTTATGTTTGCCAGTGCAGGCGCCAAGATTGTGCAGATGGGCCCAAGTGTGATGCGCACCTCAACCGCCGGGGCAGTTGCCACGGCGGTAATCTCGGCGGGTACTTCTCGGTGGAACTAGTTGTTAATTCGTATTCAAGTGTCAGAATGTATTCATGAGCGCATGTATTTTCTGTGAGATCGTAGCGGGCAAAATCCCAGCAACCGTTGTGCTTGAAACCGAACACGTTTTAGCATTTCGAGACATTTCGCCTCAAGCGCCAACGCATGTCCTAGTCATTCCGCGTGAGCACCATGACAATTTGACCTCGCTGGTCACGCACAATCCAGATTTGGCAGCCAAGGTCTTTACTGCAGCCTCTGATGCTGCCGTATTAGAAGGCCTTGAAGGTGGCTACCGAGTAGTTTCCAACATTGGTGATGACGGTGGCCAAACCGTTGATCACATGCACTTACATGTCCTTGGTGGACGCAGTTTGACCTGGCCACCCGGATAGCGAAAAACCTCACTTACAATGGAACCAATGACAATTTCTGATGAGCCGGTACACGCAGTAATCGTGGTGCCCACTTCAACACCGATGGTTTCCATTCTTGGGCATCGTGATGAACTCATGCGAGTTATTGAGGGCGCATTCAAAGACGTCGTCATCATGACGCGGGGAAATGAAATAACTCTTGATGGCCCATCCGAAACTATCGGACTCATTGAGAGCTTGATTGCGCAGATGATTCTCGTTTTGCGAACTGGTCAAGGTTTAACTACTGAGTCCGTCGAACGCTCAATTACGATGCTTCGCTCTGATGTAAAGCCAGCAGATGTGCTCACAGCAAGTATCTTGTCTAGTCGAGGCAAAACCATTAGGGCCAAAACGCTGAATCAAAAACATTACGTTGACGCAATTGATGAAAATACGGTGATTTTTGGAATTGGTCCAGCTGGAACTGGAAAAACCTACTTGGCTGTTGCCAAGGCAGTACAGGCATTGCAGAGTAAGCAGATCTCTCGAATTATCTTGACCAGACCTGCAGTTGAAGCGGGCGAGCGACTCGGCTTTCTGCCAGGAACTTTAAGCGAAAAGATTGACCCGTATTTGCGCCCGCTTTATGACGCGCTGCACGACATGCTTGATCCAGATTCGATTCCTCGGCTGATCACCAGTGGCGTGATTGAAGTTGCACCTCTTGCTTACATGCGTGGTCGCACACTAAATGATGCCTTCATCATTTTGGATGAGGCTCAAAATACTTCAGCTGAGCAAATGAAAATGTTCCTGACTCGACTTGGGTTTGGCTCAACAATGGTAATTACTGGAGATGTCACTCAGGTGGATTTACCTTCTGGCACAACAAGTGGTTTGCGAATAGTTCGTGAAATTCTTGATGGTGTGGAAGATGTGTCTTTCTGCGAACTTACTTCCACAGATGTCGTTCGCCACAGGCTAGTAGGACAAATTGTCGACGCCTATACTCGATATGATGAGCAACGACAGGCAAATGCCAGCCAAGCTGGGCTTAGACAGGATCGTGTCTAAGAATGTCAATTGATATTTGCAACGAATCAGAATATGAATTGGATGAAAAAGAATTATCCGATCAAAGCGAATTTTTATTAAGACGTCTCCACATCAATCCAGCTGCTGATTTGTCAATCATGTTGGTTAATGAAGTAGTCATGGCAAATTTGCATGAACGCTTTATGGATGAGCCAGGTTCAACCGATGTCTTAAGTTTTCCGATGGATGAATTGCGTGAAGGAACAGCAGATGAACTCAGCGCCGAAGGCATCTTGGGGGACATAGTTCTTTGCCCTGCAGTTGCCGAACGCCAAGGTATCGCGGCGGGACATTCAACAGATGTGGAACTAAGGCTATTGCTCACTCATGGCGTTCTTCACCTATTGGGCCACGATCACGCCGAACCAGAGGAGCACAAGGTTATGTTCGGTATGCAGGCGCAGTTGTTAGCAGAATGGGAAGGCGAACGTAATCGCCGGGATCAAGTATGAATCAGTTACTAATCGGCTTATCAATATTTTTTGTCATTCTTGCGTGCATACTTACCGCTGCTGAAGCAGCCTTGGTCCGAGTAAGCCGTGTCTCTATCGAGCAATTAAAGCGCGATGGCAATCGCAAAGCGGATGCACTTCTTGAGATTCTGGATCAGCGCGCACGATATGTAAATGCCCTCCTTTTCGCTCACTTAACCTTGGCGACAATTTCAGTTGTTTTCGTGACAAAGGTGTGCCTCAATCTAATTGCTGATGACACGGTTGCCCTAGCCACAGCGGCTTTTGTCATGGTCGTTGTTGGATACGTAATTCTCGGGGTTGCACCTGAGACTTTAGGTCGCCAACGCGCTGACAAGATTTCGTTAGCGACCGTTCGCCTCACCCGATTAGTCACGATCTTCCTTGCGCCATTAACTAAATTATTTATTTTGGTAGGAAACGCAATCACACCAGGAAAGGGATATCGAGAAGGACCCTTTTCTACTCAGGCTGAATTACGCGAACTAGTCGATTTGGCTGGTGCAGACTCATTAATTGAAGATGAAGAACGAGCCATGATTCATTCTGTTTTTGAATTAGGCGACACTATCGCTCGTGAAGTAATGGTTCCTCGGACGGAAATGGTTTGGATCGAAAAGCACAAGACTTTGCGACAAGCGATGTCTCTGGGTTTGCGTTCAGGATATTCTCGAATCCCAGTCGTGGGTGATGGAATCGATGACATTGTTGGTGTCATTTACATCAAGGACATTGCCAAGAGAGTTTTTGAGCATAGTGAGGCTCAAACAACAGAGCATGTTGAAGAGCTAATGCGTCCGGCCTACATGGTTCCAGACAGCCGATTAGTAGATGAATTGTTGCGAGATATGCAGACCGCTCGAAAACATCTTGCTGTTTTGGTTGATGAGTATGGTGGCACCGCGGGCCTTGTCACTATCGAGGATGTGTTGGAAGAAATCGTCGGTGACATCTCAGACGAGTATGACGTACTCGGTCCAGAAATTGCAGAGTTGCCGAATGGAGAATTCCGCGTAAGTTCACGACTTCACATTGATGACTTTGCTGAACTTATCTCACAAGAGTTAGAAGATGATGGCGTAGATACTGTTAGCGGCCTCATGGGCAAGCGACTAGGTATTGTGCCTATTCCTGGTGCTCAAGTAAAGATTGGCGAATGGACTCTTACCGCAGAGTCAGTAGCGGGACGCAGGCATCGAATTGACTCAGTATTAGTTACTCGTGAGAATTCAGCCGAGGAAGAATTGCAGGGCACAAATGACTAATTGGTCTAGTGAAGACGAGAAGTTGGTTACTTTAGCTCGCTCAGCGAGAGGTCGCATTCAGGCTCAAAGTTCTGCGGCTTTACGGGATTCAACTGGCCGAACTTATGCAAGTGCCGAAGTCGATGTAGAAACACTCAAATTCTCTGCAATTGCTTTAGTTGTTTCTCAAGCTGTCGCTTCTGGAGCAGACGGAATCGAAGCCATAGTTATTTGTGCAGCTGCTGATTTCCCAATTACCCAAGCTGACTTGGAATATGTTCGAGGCTTTGCAGGTCAAGGGATCCCATTGCACCATGTTTCCCTAGTTGGGGACCTGCTAGAGACACTCACAACTTGAGTTTTGGCATCAATCAATCTGAGCAAATGCACTACTTTGCCAGTTACTAGTTAGAGTGAATGATATGCACAGTGGTTTTGCTTGTATCGTGGGTCGGCCGAACGTTGGCAAGTCCACGCTAACCAACGCTTTAGTCGGACAGAAAATTGCCATAACTTCTGATCGACCACAGACCACTCGTCACACCATTCGCGGTATTGTCCACCGCCCAGATGGTCAATTGATCTTGGTCGACACACCAGGAGTGCATCGCCCTCGGACATTGCTCGGGGAGCGGCTAAATGCTCTTGTTTCAGACACATGGTCTGAAGTCGATGTCATTGTTATGTGCTTCCCGGCCAACGAGCCGATTGGCCCAGGTGATCGATTTATCGCCGAGCAGCTTGCCCTAGTTCCGAAGGTCCCAAAAGTAGCGGTAGTAACCAAAACTGACCTGATGGGTAAGCAGGCGATTGGTGAACAATTGCTAGCAGTCCACCAATTGGGTGTTGATGTGGGAATTGACTGGACTCATCTGGTCCCTGTTTCCGCAGTTGAACATGACCAAGTTGATCTCTTAAGTGATCTCTTGCTAGAACTTCTTCCCGAGGGTCCCGCGCTTTACCCAGATGGCGATTTAACTGATGAACCTGAGATCATCATGATTGCTGAATTGATTCGTGAGGCTGCCCTAGATGGTGTTCGCGACGAACTTCCGCACTCAATTGCAGTAGTAGTTGACGAGATGGCTCTGCGCGCAGACCGTCCAGCGGACAAACCTCTCATGGACATTTATGCAATTTTGTATCTTGAGCGTGAGAGTCAAAAACATATTGTTATCGGTAAAGGCGGAAGCCGATTAAAAGCTGTCGGAACAATCTCGCGAGAATCTATAAGTAAATTGCTAGGTGTTCCAGTATTTCTTGACCTACGAGTCAAGATAGCAAAAGACTGGCAACGAGATCCAAAACAACTTTCACGACTTGGTTTTTAACGAAGACCCATAGCAACTAAGGTGTCTTGCAGTTGAAGATGTCGTTTTGATGG